>NZ_DAQC01000001.1:1061211-1312066 GCF_002502735.1 Methanoregula sp. UBA64 | reverse complement strand
TTTAAGTCCGGCGCAGATAATATATGGGTCTTTATGGCAACCGCGAGAGTGCTCGTCAGCGATCCGCTGGCGGAAGAAGGGCTTGCGATCCTCAAAGAGGCCTGCGACGTTGATGTTAAGACGGGCTTAAAAGAGGATGAGCTCTGCGGGATCATCGGCGAATACGATGCCCTGATCGTCCGGAGCGGCACCGAAGTGACGGCAAAAGTGATCGCGGCCGGCAAACGCCTCAAATTTATCGGGCGTGCCGGTGTCGGTGTCGATAACGTTGACATGGATGCAGCGACAAAGCAGGGAGTTATCGTGGCAAACGCTCCCGAGGGCAACACCCTCGCGGCAACCGAGCACACGATGGCGATGATGCTCTCGCTGGCGCGGAACATCCCCCAGGCGACCGCGAGCTTAAAGAAGAAAGAGTGGAAGCGCAACAAGTTCATGGGCGTCGAGCTCAACGAGAAGACGCTCGGGATCGTCGGTTTTGGCCGGATCGGCCGCGAGGTTGCCAAGCGTGCGAACGCCATGGATATGAAGTGCGTTGCGTACGATCCTTTCATCTCCAAGGAACGGGCGGCGCAGCTCGGCGTCAAGGTCATGACCATCGAGGAGCTCTTCAAGGTTGCCGATGTGATCACGGTCCACACGCCGCTGATCAAGGAGACCAAGCACGTCATCAACGCAGCCTCCATTGCAACGATGAAAGACGGCGTGCGGATCATCAACTGCGCCCGTGGCGGCATCATCGACGAGAAGGCGCTCTACGATGCGCTCAAGAGCGGTAAGGTTGCCGGCGCGGCGCTCGACGTCTTCGAGACCGAACCGCCTCTCGAATCCCCGCTCCTTACCCTCGACAATGTTATTGTCACGCCGCATCTCGGCGCAAGCACGGTCGAGGCGCAGAAGAACGTGGCGATCTCGGTTGCAAAGCAGTGGGTCGAGGTCCTGCACGGCGGTTCGGCAAAGTACGTGGTCAACGCCCCCATGGTCATGCCCGAACAAGCCGAGATCCTCGAGCCGTTTGCGGAACTTGCCGAGAAGATGGGCCGGTTTGCGATCCAGACCGTTGAAGGCAGGCTTGCAGCCGTCGAGTGCATCTACGGCGGCGAACTCTCTGCCTATGCAGGGAGCATGAAGTACGTGACACGCCTTGCGTTAAAGGGACTGCTCGACCCGATCCTCCAGATGCCGGTCAATCTTGTCAATGCGGAGTTCGTTGCAAAGGAGCGCGGCATTGCGGTCAGCGAGACCGTGACCGCGGAGTCCCACGGGTTCAAGAACCTGATCACGATAAAGATCAAGACCGACAAGACCGAGATGTCGGTGAGCGGCTCGGTCTTTGCAAAAGGCCGCAGCCGGATCGTTTCGGTCAACCAGTACACAATGGATCTTATTCCCGAAGGGTTTGTGATCGTCTCCGGGCACATGGACAAGCCCGGCGTCATCGGCCGTGCATCCACCATGCTTGGGAAGCACAATATCAACATCGCCGGCATGCAGGTCGGCCGGATCACCCCGGGCGAAGAGGCCCTGATGGTCTTAAACGTGGACAGCGAAGTGCCCGAGAATGTCATTACGGAGTTCTGCTCGCTTCAGGGTATCTTCTCTGCAAAGTTTGCCAGGATCTCCGATAAGAAGATCTAACTTTTTTTTTAATTGCGTATCCTTCTTCTGTTCCTTTTACCGGATCCAATGGATGGACCGGAACGATCGGTTTTCTTTTAAAAAACCCAGACCCTTTTTTTCAAGTGAAAAGAAATATCAGGATCTTTTTTTGGCCGGAAAAAAATTACCGGCCCGGGCGATCCGGATTTTTTATAAAAAAACCCGGGACTGCCTTAAAATCCACGTCGGAAATAAAAAACGATAGTAAGTTGTACATCCGATTATCGGATAATTATCCGATAATCGGCTAGTTAACTTACACCACGTTTTCCGCGAAAAAAAAAAATGCCGGATATTTTGCAGGAGCGACTGGCAGAACCCTTCGGCCGGAAGATCGCATGTGTACATTGCAGAGGGGTACTGGCGGAATTATCCGGCATTACCCGTTTTTCCGGTTGGAACACGGATTTACTGGCACCAGGAAAATATATCCAAAAAAAGGTATTCTGGTCGGGTGTTTACCCGGGGGCCCGCGTTATGCCGCGGCCCGTTTTTCATTGATCGATTTTGCAAGGGTGTACGCATCGTAGATGTTCCAGACCCAGACAATGGGGGCGAGGATGAACCCGATGAGGATAATGATCGTGAGGCAGGCGATGATAAACCCGATCAGGATCAAAATCCCTCTGCCGATCTCGCCACAGTAGATCTGTCCAAGGCCCGGGATGACAAACGATGCGATTGCCGCTATCCCGGTACTTTTAAATTCATCTGCCTGTGCCGGTGGGTTTTTGATTCTGACACCGCACTTGGGGCACACTTCTGCATTTTCGTACTGGAGTTCAGCGCCGCAGTTCGGACAGTACATGGTCGTATGTCGGCAGGAGATTATTAAATCCTGCCGGTCTTTACGGGTCTTTTTCGTGCGTATGCAGGGACGGTACCTGGATTATCACCGGGAATCTTCAGGATCGGTCCACTATTTTTTAATAATAGGATGACAGATGCTATAGAGCATCAGACGCACGCGGGCTCGTGGTCTAGTTGGCTATGACGTCGCCTTGACATGGCGGAGGTCCTGAGTTCGAATCTCAGCGGGCCCATCTTCTTTCTTTTGTTGTTTTTTATCACTCCTGAGACGATTCGAATCGTTCTGCACTGTCATGGGTTTATGAAAGAATTAAAAATCAGTAGTGCCAGGTTCCCATCGCCTGGTACCCGTTCCAATAACCGTCATACGGGGTAAAGATGGATCCCCGGTTCTGGTCATAGAACTCGATTGTCCCGGTCTTGCTGCGTGGGCTGATGGAATTGGCCACCACACTGAACTTTAGCCTGACAACGGGACTTGTCGTATCCGTTTGCCATGTGCCAAAGAAATCGCCAACGCTCAGTTCACTCAGGGTTATGGAATGATCCGGTTTGATGATGGCACGGTATTTGATCACATCCGTATACCCGGAGACTTCGTATGGCTGGGCTTTCACCTCAAAAAAGACTGTCCTGCCAAAATCCGGGACACTCCCTGACGGGGTAGTGTTTACGGTCGGGGGGCAGGTTGTCGTGGGGGGACACACGACCGGTGGGGGACAGATTGGGGGATCCGGACACAGGCATCCGGCACTCAGGCATACTGAGCAAAGGAGCAGTACGAGCACTATCAGAAAGCTGTTTCTCATGGAGTTTGCCATAATACAAACTATAATAATCGTTATATTATATGTTCCATTCCCGATGGTATTCAGATTCGGATTATCGTGAGACAGCGTGTGCTCCAGGAGATAATAGCACAACCTCTCCTTCAGGATAAAAAAGAGAAAATCTCGATCAGGGGTTCTTCCACATCAGCCACACCGCGTACAGCATCGAGGCGCAGGCAACGAAAAGAAGCCCGGCGTGGATGCCGGACAGTGCATCTGCAAAGATGATACGGATTACATCAAAGAGGGCAAACAGGGCAAAGGTCAGGGCAATGAACCACCCGTACACCTTCTTTTTCTGAGTAGCGATCAGTACAGCAACCACTACGACTGCACATTCGATGATGATGGCAAGGATCTGGATCAGGTCGGCGAATTCCATGTCTCGATCTGGGGGGCCGGCTCATATCAGCATTGCGGCGTACCGGTGTTCCCGATCCGTGCAGCTATCCGTCCGGCCCTTCAGTGGCACGTGCGGCCCTGTTTTTCAAGGTAGTGCTGGTGGTACTCTTCTGCCCGCCAGAATACCGTAGCCGGGACAATATCGGTAACGATCGGACGGGAGAATTTTCCCAAAGCGGCAAGGTTGTCCCGCGACGCGATTGCCTGGCGCTTCTGTTCCGCAGTATGGTAGAAGATCACCGACCGGTAGTTCGACCCGGTATCGGGGCCCTGCCGGTCCTTCTGCGTAGGGTCGTGGATCGACCAGAAGACCGCGAGCAGGTCATCGTAGGATACCTCGTCGGGATCGTACAGGAGCCGCACTGCTTCCGCATGCCCAGTTGTACCGGTGCAGACCGCCTCGTACCCGGGACGGGGGACCGTCCCGCCGGCATACCCGACCTCGGTCGACAAGACTCCCGGGACGTTCCGGAACGCCTCTTCCACGCCCCAGAAACACCCGGCCCCGAACGTAGCGGTCTCCGGATCCCTGATGGAAAATGCCATGCGGTATCATGGATAAATTCTCCCAGATATGTGTTGCGAATGGGGCAGGGGATCACCGTGGCAACTCTCATTATCGATAAGAACACACTATCTTTTTACGAACGGGCGGCTTTGTACAAAAACACAAGGCATTAGTCCATACGGGGAACCCGGATAACCATGCGGATACTCTTTGTTGTATGCGGCGAGGGACTGGGCCATTCGTCGCGCTGTATCCATCTCGGCCATTACCTCGAGCAGCAGGGGCACTCCGTCAGTTTCGTGGCCTACGGGAAATCGTACGACTTTTTCCACGACCACGGCTGCATTAACGTCCATGAAGGGATACGGGAAGTCTGCCTTGAGGGGACCGACGGCTTTTTCTCCTTAAAAAAGACCATGCTGTGCTCGAAATGGATCCCCTTCGATCTGGTCCGTTCCGCACTGCGCGTCCGCAAACTGATCCTCGAACAGAAGATCGACTGCGTTGTCTGCGATACCATGTACGGCGGGGTGATGGCTGCCCGGTTCCGGCGGGTGCCGGTGATCTTCATCTCGAACCAGAACCGGTTTTCCGGCCCCGGCGGGAAGATGAACCCGGTCTGGGGTACCTTAAATTTCCTGATCCGGCGCTACCTCTGCCTGACCGATACGATCATTGTCCCGGATTACCCTCCGCCGGATACGGTGAGCGCATACAACCTTTTTATCCCGAACCATGAGCGGAACCACTATCACTTTACCGGCCCGTTCCTCGATGTCGATCTTGCCCGCTACCGTTTTTCCGAGGAGACGGTCTTTGCAAGTTTCGGGGGCGAGCCGTACAAGCTGCCGCTCTATCTCCTGCTCAAGGAGATCGCCGATTCAAGGAAAGACCTGGTGTTCGATGTCTTCTATACCGGGGCACACCTTCCCCCGTCGTCGGACAACTTCCTCTCGCACGGGTATGTGCCGAACCTGTACGAGCACCTGGCAAAGGCGCGGATAGCGATCGTCCATGGCGGGCTCACCACCCTGCACGAGGCCCTGCTCTTTGATAAGCCGGTCCTCGTGATCGTGGATCCGGGCCACCCCGAGCAGCAGAACAATGCGCAGAAGATCGTGGATATGGGTGCCGGGGTTTCTGTTGACGGGCGGACGCTCACCCGGGAGATCCTTGAAGAAAAGATTGCCGAGACCCTTGCCCTTTCGGCCCGGCGCAAAAAAGAGGCGCCGGACAGGACTGCCGGCAGGAAGAATGCGGCGGAGATCATCGGGACGGTGGGGTCGCGCCGGCAAAAGCATTTCTGGCCGATCATCCATCGCCAGTAAGGGAGAATCATGGGTATTTCAAACGAGATCCGGCAGATAAAGCCCAACGGGGAGCTGCACCGCTGCCCGGCCTGCGGGTACGAGTACGGGTTCCATACCTCGTTTCTGAGCGTTAACGCCGGTGTTGACGGGAAAGTGAGCCCGGTGAGGTCGACTAAGGAACTCTACCGGGTGATCCTGATCTGCCCGGAGTGCGGGACCCGGTTCGATGTAGGCTGGCGGGTCTCGTTCTGCGAGGAAGAGGGCCCGGTGGTACGGACAACCATGCTGCTGCGGTAACCAGACCGGGACAGACGAGACGGAAACGATCGGATGCAGTGTATCCAGTGCAAGGGAAAAGGGCTGTGCGGACTTCCCGTCTGCCCTATCACCCGCCGGTTCCATGCGCAGGCCGATCTGAAACTTTCGGCGAGCTACCAGGGGAGTGCCCCTTCGGTCTTTGTGGGGAGTGCCGGGTATCCCGATGTGCAGGGAGGGCCGCTTCTTGTCAGCGATTCCGATCATCCTCCGGACTGGCTGGCAAAGAACCTCGGGATCGATGATATTGTCGGGATCCGCGCCCGGACGATCCGGGGGAGATCGCCGGCCCGGCAGTTTACCGGCGGCCTCCAGGAGATCGCGCTTTCCGCAAAGCCCCTCGATGTCGATGTGGCCTTTGCCCGGCCGGTTGCGTTCTCGCTTGCCTTTGACGGGACGGTGGCACCGGTCGGGCTCTCGGGAGAGGTCCAAAAGCTCGATGTGGTCGGGAGCGCGAGCATTGCCCGGGTCGTGGACCGGGTCACGTCCGATACCGATCTCGGGGCAACCGGGGCCTGTGTCGAGCTCGCACAGGGCGGGACCGATGTGTACGGGATCGCAAAGCTCATGACCGCGGGGCTCCTTGGCCGGCGCCGGCACCTTGTCCCGACCCGGTGGGCAATCACGGCCGTGGACGATACGATCTCCGCCTCGCTCAAACAGGGGATAGCGCGGCTCTCCCCGCTGGACGAGTACCGGGTCTTCTCCGGCGAACTCTTCGGGAACCGGATCGTCTGCATCCTCGCCCCGGGCGACTGGAAATACGAGATGATCGAGGTCTGGGGGAAACAGACGCTCTGGGCCGGGGATACGGAAGCGATCGTGCAGGACCGGGAAGGCATGAAAAAACAGGGGTATTCGCCGATATCGGGGGCGTATTACTCCGCACGACTCGCCGTAGCAGAGTACCTCACGGGGATCCGGCGTTCGGCCCGGGCGATCGTGATCCGCCATATCTCCAGCGAGTACTGGGCTCCGCTTGGCACCTGGGTGATCCGCGAGGCTGCCCGCACTGCGATGGCGTCCCCGTACGTGCCGTGCGAATCGCTCGACGAGGCTGTCCGCGTAGCCTCCGCGAAGATCGGTTTTGCGTACTGGCAGCAGCACAGCACGCTCATCCCCGAGCTGCGCACGCAGCGGACGCTCTTCTCGTTTTAAAAGAGGCGGTTATCCCGCATAGGCCTGCGCCGATTTCGACTGGCGGCCGTACCGTTCCTTTATGCTGTCCAGCGTCTCGATCTCGGTCGTGTCCTTGTCGTCCCGCAGCCGGATAAACCGCGGGAACCGGAGGGCAAACCCCGCCGCATAGGTGGGGCTCACCTGGAGTTCGGCATATCCCACCTCAAAGACCAGCTCCGGCTCGAAGGTCACTTCCTTTCCCGAGCGGGAGATCACGGTATCCTTGAGAAGCTCGTACACTTCTGCGAGCTGCTCGTCGGAAAACCCGGTCGCTACCCGGGAGAGGGGAACGAGCCTTCCCTGGTCCTGGCAGGCTACTAAAAACGACCCGAAGACCCGAGCCCGCTTCCCTTCGCCCCATTCTGCACCGATCACGGCAAGGTCGAGCGTGTCCACCTCGGGCTTGATCTTGATCCAGTTCTTCCCGCGCTGGCCCGGTGTGTAGGGGGAGTCGCGGACCTTTATCATGATCCCTTCGTGGCCTGCCGCGAGCGCATCGTTATAGGTTTTCTCAATCACGGCCGGATCGCCGCTTACCACCTGCGGTGCCACGAACTCTTTTACTACCGATTCCAGCTTCTTCCTGCGCTCAGAGAACGGGAGGTCGATCAGGGTCTCGCCGTCAAGGTAGAGGATATCGAAGACGTTTGGCACCATGCGGATCGCCTCTTTTGCCTCGGCGATATCGTGCCGGCGCCGGAACCTGCGGAGCACCGACTGGAAGGGCATAGGCCGGCCGTCTTTTATCGCGATCACCTCCCCGTCGAGGATCACATCGTGAGCGGTCGAGGCGAGCAACAGTTCGATCACATCGGGGAGCGCCGCGCTCACGTCTTCGAGCCGGCGGGAATACATCTTTGCGGCTGGGCCCTGCTTATGGAACTGGAACCGGGAACCGTCGTACTTGTATTCCGCTGCTACCTCGCCGTGCTCCTCCACCATGCCGGCGATCGAGCCCTGCTGGGCAAGCATCATCCGGACCGGGTGGAAGGGCGTGATCCGGACATCGGTTAAGGTCTCCGGGGCCTCCTTTGCGAGCCGGGCCACTTCGCCAAGGTCGTTTAACGCCTGCATTGCATGTTCGACCAGCGCCGGATCGACCGAGAACGCCTTTGCAATCGCCTCGCGGACGGTCCCCTCGCCCACACCGATCCGGAGCTCTTCGAGCATGATCCGGGAGAGGTAGCGCCCTTCGAGCGGGGTGGCGTCGCCCAGGAGCAGTTTGACCGTGCGCAGTTTCTCTTTCTGGGAGGTTGCCCCGCCCCGTGCCGATATTGCAATGAGTTTCTGGTAGACTTCAACGAGTTCGAGGTCCTGGTGGGAGAGCGAGACCTGCGATTTCCTGGAAAGGAACTCCTCGACCACCCGGCCGACATCCCCGCTCCGGTTGATCCGGTCGATCACCGCCTCCTTTTTTACCCCGGCAACGTACCCGACCGCCTCGTACAGGAGGTTCGGGCCGATCCCGAGTTTCTGCGGGCTCCAGTCGGGAAAGATCCTCCCCATGATAAACCGGACAAAGACCGGGAGTTCTTCCGGCGTGAGCGCGGGAAGGGCCCGGCCCACCACCCCGATCATGTCGAGACGGCCGGATATCCCTTCGATCTCCTCGCAGTACCGGGAGAAGTCCAGAAAGAGCATGATGGTTTCTTTCTGTGAATTGGTAATGGAAGCATTAACGTTTTACTCTGTCAGCCCCGCCCGAACACCCGTTTTTGTGCAGGCGTACCGGGCGTATCAGAGCCGGAGTTCCTGCCGTACTGCCGTGCTTGTGCCTTCCTGGGAAGCAACGATCAGCCCGGTATCTTCAAAAAAGAGCCCGAGCCCGTCCCGGGCGCTCGCCCGGGCTTTCTCGGGAGTATTGTTGATCTCGCTTAAGTGCGAGAGGATGACCGGGGGCACGTCCCTGCCCATCTGCCGCAGGACGGCTGCCGCAGCAGGGTTCGAGAGGTGGCCGTGGTCGGAGCGTATCCTCCGTTTCAGGGACTCCGGGTACGGGCCGTTTGCAAGCATCTCCGGGCAGTGGTTGCTTTCGAGAACCAGCCCGTCGCAGGCACCGAGCCGGGCGAGCATACCGGCCGTGACAACCCCCGTATCCGTACAATAACCGAGGGTCAGGCCATCGTCCTGTACGGTAAAACCGCAGGGTTCGGCGGCATCGTGGGAGGTGGCAAACGGCGTGACGGTCATCCCCGCAACCATGAACGCATCGTCGTACCGGCAGACGCGGGTCTCCAGAGGCTTGACCGAGGTTCGGCGGTGGCCGAGGAAATCCCCGAGCGTTCCTGCGGTCGCGTACACCGGGCAGGCGAGTTTCCTCGCAAGCACATCGAGTCCCCTGACATGGTCGCCATGCTCGTGGGTCACGATGATCGCCTCGATCGCGTCAGGATTACAATTAGCCTGTGCCATACGGGCAAAGGTCTCTTTTGCACTCAGTCCCGCATCGATAAGGAACGCGCCGGAACGTCCTTCGATATAGGTACAGTTGCCCTTACTTCCGCTTGCAAGGATCGTGCACTGCATCTCTCCCTACCATAGGCGCCGGAGGTATTAACCTGCTTTCATCCCGGCATAAGAGAAAAAAAAGAACGGGGAAGCGGTTACTTCTTGTTTTTCATGGCCTCGTATTCCGCAAGTACCGGAGCAATGGTCTTTGTCGAGATAGACCGCCGTACAAGGACTGCGAGTTTCCTGCAGTAACTGATATGGGCGACCTGGAAACTCACGATCAGGCCAAAACAGAGGCAGGTGATGCCAATCAGGCTGTAACTGGTAATGTCAACCATAAACAATCTCCCCGTCAGGTCTCCCTGATGAGCTCGTCAACGATCGGAACAACGGAATCGGCTTCAGAGCATTGCTGTGCAACCACCATGAAATGCTTCCCGTAATACATATTCAGGAGCTGGGTCCCGACAATCATCCCGATTGAGAACATAATAACCCCAAAACCGATATAGATCAGCAGATCCGTCAGCAGGTCTGTCAATTGTGCACCCCATTGACTGTTAGGCAGGAGACAGATAAATATATTGAATTCTCTTTATGCACCCCATGTCCCCTATAGAAAAGACCATTACAGGGGAAAACACCGGTATCCGTACACAGCCGGGCAGGCAGGCGATCGTGACCGAAGCAACCATCCCCCTGAAATTTACCCTCTCGGAATTTGCCGGGTCGCTCGGGGACTTTGGGACGATCATCCCGCTCATCCTTGCCGTGGCGCTCGTCTCCGATGTCAACCCCCGGTATATCCTGCTCTTCTTTGGGATCTGGTTCATCCTCACCGGGCTCTACTACCGGCTGCCGATCCCGCTCGAACCGATGAAAGCGATAGCGGTCATCGTGATCTCGGGGAGCATCGGGAGCGGGGAGATAGCCGCGGCGGGCATCATCCTCGGGGTACTCTTCCTGGTTCTTGGCTATGGCAGGTTCTTTTCCATTATTGAAAAATGGGTGCCGGAGAGCGTGGTGCGGGGCATCCAGCTCGGCCTTGCCCTCCTCCTCTTTAAGGCCTCGGCCGATTTCGTGTTCAAAGACTCGTTCTTCTTTGTCCTTGGCATTGCCATCATCCTGCTCTTCCTGCTCCTTGTCCATTACCGCCATATCCCCGATCTCTCCTCCATCTGCGTGATCGCGGTCGGGGTCATCGGCGGGATCATCCTGCATGGTATTCCCCCCACAAGCCTGATCCCGCCGCCGCAGCTCGTGATCCCGATCCCGTCGGATTTCCCCTCGGCGATCTCGACCCTTGTCCTGCCGCAGGTCGTGCTCACGATCGCAAACGCCATCCTTGCCACCTCGCTCCTCACAAAGGATCTCTTTGGAAAGGATGTCCCGCCAAAGAAGCTCTCCACGACCATCGGCCTCATGAACATCACCTCGGTACCGTTCGGCGGGTTTCCCATGTGCCACGGTGCCGGGGGCCTTGCCGGCCAGTACCGGTACGGGGCACGGACCGGCGGCGCCAGCATCATTGCCGGCGTGATCTTCATTGTCCTCGCCCTCTTTTTCACCTCCCCCGAGGTACTCTCCATTGTGGCGGTCGGGGTGCTCGGGGCGCTCCTGGTCTTTGTCGGGATCGAGATGGGCCGGCACAGCCTCAAATCCGACAACCTCCCGGTCACCTGCGCCATCGGCCTGCTCGCCCTTTTCCTCTCCATGACCGTGGCATTCATCATCGGCATGGCGCTCGTCTACCTTCTCCTGAAGTTCCGGCCCAAAACGTCGGGAGACGGCCCGGTTGCCTAAAAGGGACGAGTCGCCGTCAGCCAACGAAACCTTAACAACCTTTCCCGCCGATTTTTCCTGCTATGTGGCACGCGGTTGATGTCGATACCTGGATGGCGCGGCGGACCTCGCAGCTTGGCGCGGTAAAAGAGACCGTCCAAGGGATTATCGATCAGGTCCGGGACCGGGGCGATGCGGCCGTCCTTGAACTTACGGAGAAGTTCGACAAGGTTCACCAGGAGGATCTCGCCGTTGATGAGGATGCACGGGAGGCTGCGTACGAGAAGGTCGATCCCCGGGTAACCGAGAGCCTTATCGAGGCCGAGGCCCGGATCAGCCGGTTCCACGAGCTCCAGCTCCCCCGGGGGCTCTGGCTCAACGAACTGGAGCCCGGTATCACGCTCGGGGTCAAGACCACCCCGCTCTCGCGGATCGGCGCATACATTCCGGGAGGACGTGCCGCCTACCCTTCAACTGCCCTCATGTGCACGGTCCCGGCACGGATCGCCGGGGTAGAGGAGATCTGCTGCTGCTCGCCGCCACCGATCCAGCCGCTCACGCTCGTAGCCCTTGACATCGCCGGGGTCAGCGAGGTCTACCAGTGCGGGGGAGCACAGGCCATTGCCGCGATGGCTATTGGGACAGAGTCCATCGACCCGGTGGAGAAGATCGTCGGCCCCGGGAACGTGTACGTGACCGCGGCAAAGATGATGCTCCGCGAGTATGCCGAGATCGATTTCCCCGCAGGCCCGAGCGAGATCGCGGTCATTGCCGACGAAAGTGCCGTCCCGTCGTTTGTTGCAGCCGATATCATTGCGCAGGCCGAGCACGACCCGAATGCCGCCTGCCTCCTTATCGCAACCTCGGAAAAAGTTGCCGGCGCGGTGGGCGCAGAGGTAAAGAAACAGGCAGAGATCGCCCCCCGGAAGGAGATCGTACTCAAAGCGCTCAATAATTCCGGCTATATTGTTGCAGGCGACCTCCGGGAAGCAGTCGCCATCTCGAATACGGTAGCCCCCGAGCACCTCTCCATCCAGGTGGCAGATACCCTGCCGGTGCTCTCCGGGATCAGGAATGCCGGGGCAATCTTTGTCGGGCCCTATACCCCGGTTGCCTGCGGGGATTATGCCTCCGGCACCAACCATGTGCTCCCGACCGCCGGGTACGCCCGGCAGTACTCGGGGCTTGACGTCCACCACTTCTGCAAGACCTCCTCGGTGCAGATCCTCTCCCGCGAGGGACTGGAAAGCATCGGGGACACCATCGAGACCCTTGCCACCGCAGAGGGACTCTTTGCCCATGCTGCATCGGTAAAAGTCCGGCGGCAGGAAAAGAAGAACGGCCGGACCGGCTTGTAAAAAAAAGCAATCCGGGCGGTCCCGGATCCTTATTTTTATTGTTTTTTTTAACCCGATTTATTCTGCCGGGAAAGGAGCATTGTCCCGGCACATGCGGTAATTGCCAGGGCAAGAACCGTACTCCACGGGGAGAGGGGGATCGGGGTTGCTTCCGCTTCTGACGGTTCGATGGTGATCTTTGTGGTAGCGTACGGCCCGGCGCTGACCCGTTCATGGTCGACCGGGGCCGTGACGACATAGACCGTGTACGTGCCCGGGTTAAGGTTCCCGAGAATCACCGAGGTATCCCAGGCGTACTGCCAGGTCCCGTCCTTCATATCGACCGGCGCCGTGGTAAACAGCCCCCGGCCTGCCGGGACATTCACATTCTCCAGGGTCACGCCCCGGGAATCGAGATCCGGGCCAACGAGAAAGAGGAAGACTGCAATGGTATGGACCCCGGAGACATTGCCGGAGAGGAAGATCGTATCGCCCTGATGGACCGTCGAGGGCGAGGCAGTGATGGTGACCGGCTGGGCCACGGCAGGAAGAACGATGAGGAAAAAGAGCACGGCCACAACCGCCGGCAGAACTACGACCCCACGCATATCACTATCATTCTTCCGTACTGGGATAAAACAGTATCAGTGTTTCACCTTAAAAATCCATGACCATCACGGCCTCTTCCTCGGCCCTGAGTTCCCCTTTGAGGTGCTCTGCCTCGAACTCGTAGCCGTCCGAGGGATTGAAATCGTCATAGAGCTCGCACTTGTCGAGCACGTCGACAAACTCCTTTAAGAAGATCCTTGGGATAATATCGACCCGGCCCCCGAACCGGCCGGTGATCTTTTTTATCATCGCCCGGATGAACCGGTGGGAGACCCGTTCCCGGTCTACCTCCCGGTAGGCCTCCGAGTACACCTCGCAGACCTTCAGGGCCACGAGTTCCAGTTTCGCGGTATCGAACCGGGCGAGCTGGATCTGCGGCTGTCGTGGGTTCTTGAACGCACCGTCGCCGTCGACACTGATCCGGTCGTACAGGGGGGGTGCCGAGCGGATGCCCCGCGAACTGTCGAAAAATGCAGGAGTGCCGGTAAAGAGGAAGTAACAGTAGGGCATCCTGCCGCCGTCGAGCGCATCGATAAGCCGGGCAAGCGTCTGGTAGCTCTTCTCCCGTTGCGCCCGCTGGAGCCCCTGGGTGATCTCCATCTCGTCGATGGCAACAACCAGCCCCCGGTATCCCGCACCCCGGACGATCTCGACAAGGCCGGCAAGGAAAAAGAACGCGGTTGCATCGTCGACATCGCCCCGAACCCCGGCCTTCTGCCGGAAATCCCGGCCCACCGTGGGCTCTCCCGCGATCCAGCCGATAGCAGCCTGGGCTGCCGGATAATCGCCGGTGTTACTCGCCTGGTAATAGGTGCGCAGGGCCGCGGCAAGCCCGGTGTTGTTCCCGCCGATGAGGGCAAGGGACGATTCGATCTCCTTTTCTGTTGCCGTTTCAAGGGCCGCGTCGTCCATGCCGCTCGCGGCAGATGCCAGCCTCTCCTCGATGGCAAAGAGCCAGTTGTCGATGACGGTCTTTAACGCATGGTCGGTCTCTGCGGTCCGGAGAGCGGCGCAGATCTGCTGGTAGAGGACTTTTGGCTTGGAGAGCGAGGCCGAAGGAGAGATGAAGACATGGGCGGTCACAAAGCCTTTCTGGGCCGCCGTTTCGAGGGCCCGGGCAACAAAGAACGTCTTTCCCGCTCCGTAGTCCCCTCTGACGAACTTGAGATCGCCGCCCCCGTCAGCAACAAAGTCGAGCTGCCGGGCTATCACCCCTTCCTCCAGTTCGAGGCCGACGGCAATCCGTGCAAGGCCGCTTGCCGGGACCGTGCCCCTCCGGAGGGCATTGATGATGGCAAGGCTCTCGTGGCGGCGGCGGTTCTTGATTTCAGGCTCCACAGTACTCATAAGACTCCCCTTCCGCATTCATACCTTTCTTTTCTACGAGCATTATTCCCTGTGCCGCCCCTTTGCGGATCAGGCTGTTGACCAGTGCCGCAACCCGGCGCGACCCGGTCAGCCGGCGCAGGTCGGCCTCGCTTGCCCTGCGGTGGGTGGCAAGGAAGGCGAGGATCGCGGTCTCTTTCTCCGTGAGGGCGAGCCGGTCGGCCAGCCCTGCGACCGTCTGCCGGGGCGCTTCGCGGGATTGTTCGGGAACCGTTTCCCGAAACGCCGGGCAGTCGGCCGGCATCTGCTCCTTGCAGCGCTGCACAAGGGCGAGGAACTCCTCATGGCGGCAGAGGGTTGCACGGGCCGGCAGGGCGTCGATCCCCCGCAGGCAGCTCTCCATGCAGGCGGCAAAATCCTCGTGTTCCCGTGCATCCCCTGCCTGCGCAAGGTACGCTGCGGCAAGGCACTCCCGTTCGGCGGTGCCAAGCAGGGCGCGGCGCTCTTCGAGCCGGCGTGCCAGTTCGCGGTCCAGCCGCTTCATCCGGGAGAGCAGGTTTTCGCTTCCCGCGATCGCGCCGGCAACCCGGGCAAGGTCCGCATACTTCCGGATATTTGCGAGGATGTGGAGCAGCACTTTCTCGCTCTCCCGGTCGTCCCCGCATGCGGCAAGGAAAAGCGCGTACGGGATCCCTCCGTTGAGGAAGTCGGCACGGTACGCCCGGTAATACCAGGCCCGGGTCTCTGCATCGTCCCCGGCGGCATGGTACATACGGGCGGTCTCGATCAGGCAGACTACGTTTGCATCCCCGGAGACCGTGGCAAGGAACCGCTCTTTTGTACGGTCGGACACTCCCCCGGCGAACAGGTAGCCGGCATAGGTCCGGATAACGAGGCGGAGCGTCCCGGCCGGAAAGGGGGTTGCGATCCCCTCCTGCACGAGCGCTTCGTAGGCGGCGTCTGCATTTACCCGATCGCCCAGCGCCGCATAGATCTCGCAAAGGATAAGCCGGTGATCGGGCCGGTTATCAAGGGCAACCAGCCTCTTTGCCCCGGCAAGCGCTGCAAAAAAATCTCCCCGGGACATGAGGAGGAGGATATAGTCAGCCCAGAGTCCTGGCGCGGTGCAGTCCTTGCAGAACGCTGCATACGCCGCCGGCGCCCCGTTTGGATCTGCCTCTGCGAGGGCGGCGAGGTACTCCCGGAGCAGCTCCGGGTCATGGCGCTCCTCGTATAATGCGAGCGCGACGTCCGCTGCTTCCCGTGTACGGTGCGCAGCGCGGAGGGCGCGGGCATATTCTGCCGATCTTACCGCCGGTGCGCCGGTCGTCTCGTACAGCGAGCACGCTTCAGCCGCATATCCCGAACTAAGAAGGGCGCCGGCAAGGCGGTCGCGGTCATCTGCCCGGTTCCCGAGGGCACAGAGCCGTTGTAACACCGGCAGGGCTCCCCGGTCGTCGTCCCGTGCAAGGAGGATCGCTGCATAACTGCGCAGGGCTTCGGTGTTGTCGGGATCGAGCCGGACTGCCGCCGCATACTCGGCATAAGCGCCTTCGTCCCCCCGCTCTTCGAGCACCTTTGCCAGGTAACTGTGGACGTGCGAGGACCCGGGCATCTTCCGGGCAAGGTCGCGGAAATATACTTCCGCATCCTCGAATTTTTTTAAGCAGAAGAGGTTTGTCGCTGCGAGGACTTCGAGGGAGGGTTCCCGTGCGGACTCCATGAGCCGGTTGCAGCAGTCGAGCGATTCCTGGTGTTTCCCCTCGTTGTAGAGCCGGAAGGCGTCTTTTGTGCGGTCGTCGCCCGCCGCGTTCATGGCGTGCCCGGGGCGAACCGGACCCGGAGCAGCCCCGCGAGCATCCGGAGCATGTCCGACTTTTTCACCCGGGAATCGCCCTTGTTCTGCCATGCAATGGGGACCTCCTCGATCCTGTTACCGGCGCGGGCCAGCCGCCAGAGGAGTTCGACATCGAACTCAAAGCCCTGTGCCGTAAGGTGAGGTAGTACAGCATCGACTGCGGATTTTTTAAAGACTTTCGCCCCGCACTGGGTATCGTTAAAGGAGAGCCCGAAGAGCAGCCGGATGATCAGGTTAAAACAACGGCTCTCTATCCTGCGCAGCCAGCCCTGCCGGACCTCAAGAGTCGATCCCGGGATCCACCGCGACCCGATCGCTGCATCCGCTTCCGTAAGGTGCCCGAACAGGCGCACCATCTCGGAAATACCGGTCGAGCCGTCGGCATCGGCATAGCCAACGAGCGGGGCCTGTGCGGCACGAAGCCCGGCAATCACCCCTCCTCCTTTCCCGAGCCGGCCGGGGAACCGGAGGCAGCGGATCAGAAGATCGGGACGCTCTTTTGCGATGGCGTCGACAACATCCGCCGTGCGGTCGTTCCCGTCGCAGACAACGATGAGCTCCCCGTCAAACGCGGTGATGGCATCAAAGAGCCCGGCTATCCGTTTCTCTTCGTTATACGCCGGGATGACAAGGCTGTACCGTGGTGGTGGGGTGGTCGTCATGGCAGGAAGGTGCCGCCGGTTTGTCCCCCCGGGGCAGGCAGTCTGGAAGTTTGCCCGGCCCGAACGGAAAACTGTCCTGTACTGTTGGGGAGAGATCGTCAATAATATTACTGGTGTTTGGTGAGGTGCCGGGCGAGCGCGGTCTCTTTTTGGTATTTCTCTGCAATGGCAAGCGCAGTCATCCTGAGATCGTGGTGATCCTTTATGCAGCTCTCGGGAGGCGGGGACTTGCGCAGGATGGCGGAGGTGTTCTCGGTTACCTGGATGAGCTCGGTTGCGATCAGTGCGTTGAGCCAGATCAGGTCGGCGAGCATGCTTTTGATCTCTTCATCGGTCATAGATCGTTGTGTACGAAGTACCGCTATTTGAAGATAGGGTGTATTGCGGAAAGGCCGGTTTCTCTCGCAAATTCCTGCAGGGCACCTGCCCCCGGGCACGTCCCGGGCTGCCCCATCACGGTCGCAACGTCCGAACGTATCCCGGGGACAACCTTAATGCCCGATCATCCCAGACATTCCTGCCAGAGCAGTACCATGACCTACCTTGACAATATTCAAAAGAACGGGAAGTACGCCAATCCTTTCTTTGGCCTCACCGGCATCGACGTCGTCAGTACGGAGGAGGGTCGTGCGGTCTTAAAAATGGCGGTCCGCCCGGATATGCTTAACGGCGTTGGCTGGCTCCAGGGCGGGATGCTTGTTGCGCTCGCGGACGAGGCAATGGCCCTTGCCCTCTACCCGATGCTCGAAGCTGCCGAAGGGATCGCGACCATATCAGAGTCCACCAGTTTCATCAAAGGCGTGCGCGAAGGCGTCATCGTTGCCGAGGGCCGCGTGGTCAGGAAAGGGAGGAGGGTTGCATTCTGCGAAGGCGAAGTCAGGATCGGGAATGCCGAAAAGACCCTGCTTTCGAAGACCACGGCCTCGTTTGCCGTAACGGCCTGTAAATAAAAACTCTTAAAAAAAAAGTTATTTTTTGTTCTTCTTTGCTTCGCTCTTTTTGTCCGTTGTGGCTCCCTTCCGGGTAACATAGTAGGCTACACCGGCTGCCACGATAACCAGGACAACGACCAGCACGATCAGGGTAGTCTGGGTTGAGGATGCGGCTGATTTCTGTGCCGCTGCCAGTTTTGCTGCGGTATCCTTGTCCGTGGGATTGGTGGTAAGGGCTGCCTGGTACGCAACTGCAGCGTCCTGGAAATTCCCCATCTTTACCAGGGCATCGCCCTTGTTGATTAAGGCCCCGGTATAGTTCCCGTCGATCGCAAGCGCCTGGTTATATGAAGTGACAGCGTCCCCGTACTTCCCGAGGCTGAACTGGGCATACCCCTTGTTGTTCCAGAGCAGCTTGTCCTTCGGGTACTCGGCAATGCCGGTATCGAGCGTTGCAATTGCATCGGTATAGTTCCCGAGCCGGATCTGGGCATAGGCCATGTTCTGGTAGGTATAGAGGAGCGCATCGCTGATCTTGATCATGGAGGTGTTCGAGGCGAGCGCCTGGTCGTACTGCTGGATGGCCCCGGCGTAATCGCCCCCCGTGAGGAGCTGGGTGCCCCGGTTATAGTATTGCGTTGCTGCATCGTGCGTCGTGTTCTCCGCGGCAGCAGCGGGTATCACTACCAGCAGGCATGCCAGGAACAGGACGGTGACCAATGAGATCTTTCCTCGCGTCATACCGGGTACATGGGCTCTTGCCTTTCATCAATCTTCTCACCCGCCCCCGGTCTATCCCGTCGTAAGATAGTAATAATAGGGAATGGGGAGAAAATGTAAAGCAGCGGGGGAAGCACGTGAAGTATATCTTTGTCACCGGCGGTGTGATGAGCGGCCTTGGGAAAGGGATCACGGCCGCATCAGTGGGACGGATCCTGAAAAACCGTGGGTACCGGGTCACGGCAGTCAAGATCGACCCGTACCTCAATATCGATGCCGGGACCATGAACCCGGCCCAGCACGGCGAGGTCTTTGTCTTAAAAGACGGGGGCGAGGTAGACCTCGACCTGGGCAACTACGAACGGTTCCTCGATATCGAGCTCACGTCTTCCCATAACATCACGACCGGGAAGGTCTACCGGACCGTGATCGAAAAGGAACGGCGGGGCGACTTTTTAGGGGAGACCGTCCAGATCATCCCCCACATCACCGACCAGATCAAGACCTGTATTAAAAATGCGGCAGAGGAAGAGTTCCCAGACGGCACAAAGGCCGATGTCTGCCTTGTCGAGGTCGGGGGAACGGTCGGCGATATCGAGAGCATGCCGTTCCTGGAAGCCGTCCGCCAGATGCGGGGCGAGCTCGACGGGCGCGACTATGTCCTCATTCACGTGACCCTTGTTCCCGAGGATGCGATGGGCGACTTAAAGACCAAGCCCACCCAGCACTCGGTAAAGGCGCTCCGGGAGCTCGGGCTCCACGCGGATATCATTGTCTGCCGGAGCGAGCGGGTGGTCGGGGCAAACACCAAGCGCAAGATCTCGGCGTTCTGCGACCTGCCCTTAAGCGCGGTCATCTCGGCAGCCACCGCCCGGGACACCTACGAGGTTCCCATGGAGATGGAAAAGGAGGGGATCGCCGATGTCCTCTCCGCCCACCTCGGCCTTGAAAAGCGGGAGACCGATCCCTCGTGGTACCGGCTGGTGACCCGGGAATATACGAGCCGGGTCACGGTCGGGATCGTGAGCAAGTACGGCATCGAGGACGTGTACATCAGTATCAAGGAAGCGCTCAAGCACGCGGGACGGGCCCTTTCTACCGAAGTGAAGATCGTCTGGCTCGATGCCGAGCGGTACGAGCACGGCTCGCTCAAGGACTACGACGGCATCCTGATCCCCGGCGGCTTCGGGAAGCGGGGAATCGAGGGGAAGATCGATGCGATAGCATTCGCCCGGGAGAACAATATCCCCTTTTTGGGCCTCTGCCTCGGGTTCCAGCTCGCAACGATCGAGTTTGCCCGGCACAAGTGCGGGATTGAGGACGCCACGAGCGAGGAGTTCGGCGAAGGCTCGCACGTGATCGCACTGCTTCCCGAGCAGGAAGAGGTCAAAAATCTCGGCGGGACCATGCGCCTCGGGGACTATACCTCCGATATCCGGGACGGCACCCTTGCCATGAAACTCTACGGCCAGCAGCAGATCGTGGAACGGCACCGGCACCGGTACGAGGTAAATCCCCACTATATCGAAAAGCTCGAAAAAGCAGGGCTCGTCTTTTCGGCGACAAACCGGAACCGGATGGAGTGCCTCGAGCTCCCCGGCCACCCCTACTTCTTTGCAACGCAGTTCCACCCCGAGTTCAAGTCCCGGCCCACCCGGCCGTCACCGCCGTACCTCGGCTTTGTCGAGGCATGCCGGGCAAACAAGCGGACAAAGTAGGAAGGCAGGAACCATGGTAAAAACAGAGAAGTTCATCACCCAGGCGATTGAGGAGATAAAAAAGGAGGCGGGAACCGAGAAGGTCGTGATGGCCCTCTCGGGAGGCGTTGACAGCTCGGTCTGTGCCGCGCTTGCCGCCCGTGCCATCGGGGACAACCTCATCCCGATCTATATCGACACCGGCCTGATGCGCAAAGGCGAGACCGAACGGATAAAGACGGTCTTTGGGAACATCCGGCTCCAGGTGGTCGATGCCGGCGACGAGTTTATTGCAGCGCTTGCCGGGATCACCGATCCCGAAAAGAAGCGCAAGGCCATCGGGGAGCGCTTTGTCCGTGTCTTCGAGCGCGAGGCAAAGAAGTCCGGCGCCACCTGTCTTTTGCAGGGCACCATCTACCCGGACCGGATCGAGAGCGAAGGGGGCATCAAAAGCCACCACAATGTCGGGGGCATGCCCAGCCAGACCACGTTTACGAAAGTGATCGAGCCAATCAGGGACCTGTACAAGGATGAAGTGCGGGATGTTGCCGGGGCGCTTGGGCTGCCGCCGGAGATCCAGCACCGGATGCCCTTCCCCGGCCCGGGCCTTGCCGTCCGTATCCTCGGCGAGGTCACCAAGGAGAAGGTTGCGGTAGTCAGGGAGGCGAACTGGATCGCCGAGTCGGAGCTCGTGGAGAAGTACCGGCCCTGGCAGTGCTTTGCAGCGCTCATCGGGCTTGGCACCGGGGTCAAGGGGGACAACCGGATCCACGGCTGGATCGTTGCCGTCCGTGCCGTAAATTCGAGAGACGGGATGACCGCCGACCCGCTCGAGATCCCGTTTGCGGATCTCGTGAGAATCGGGTCGAGAATTACCGCAGAGATCCCGAGCGTTGCCCGGGTGGTATACGATGTCACCCCGAAACCGCCGGCAACCATCGAGTACGAATAAACGATCTAAAAAAAAAACAACCAGAAAAACTGAGTAAAAATCACGTGATATCCATGAAAAATACCGGTATAACAGCGCAGTACAAGGCGCTTGACGATGCGTATTACATGCCTGCATTCTCGCGGAGCATGGCAATCGTCCGCGGAAAGGGTTCGACCGTCTGGGACGGCGAGGGAAAGGAATATCTCGATCTCGTGGCAGGGATCGCGGTCTGCAGCACCGGCCACTGCCACCCGGCGGTGGTAAAAGCGATCTGCGAGCAGGCGCACGAGCTCATCCACTGCTCCAACCTCTACTATGTCCCCCACCAGGGCGAGATGGCAAAGAAGCTCGTGGAAGTAACGGGCGCAAAAAAAGCGTTCTTCGCAAACTCGGGAGCCGAGGCAAGCGACGGTGCATTAAAGCTTGCCCGGGTCAGAACCGGGAAAAAGAAGTTCGTAGCATTCACCCACGGGTTCCACGGCCGGACGATCGGGTCGCTCGCGGTGACCCACAAGCCTGCCGCCCGCGAACCCTTCGAGCCTCTCGGCATTCCCCGGACCTTCGTGGAATACGGGAACCTCGATGCGGTAAAGAAGGCCGTTGACAACGATACCGCAGCGGTCATCGTAGAGCCCATCCAGGGCGAGGCAGGAGTCATCATTCCTCCCGAGGGATTCCTCGAAGGGCTCCGCGAGATCTGCGATAAGGCCGGGGCGCTCCTGATTGCGGACGAAGTCCAGACCGGCATGGGCCGGACCGGGAAATGGCTTGCCATCCAGCACACGAAAGCAGAGGCCGATATCGTGACCCTTGCTAAGGGCATTGCGAGCGGCTTTCCCATGGGGGCCATTGTTGCCCGCGACGGTTTAGAGTTCAAAAAGGGCGAGCACGGGAGCACGTTTGCCGGCGGGCCCCTTGCCTGTGCGGCAGGGCTTGCAACACTGGGCGTCATCGAAGAGATCCTCCCGGATGTTGCCCGCAAGGGCGAGCGGTTCAAAACCGGGCTTGCAAAATACCATCCCCGGGTCCGCGGGCTGATGATCGGGATCACGGTCGGGGAGAAGTGCCCCGAAGTCCAGGCAGAGTGCCTTAAAAACGGCGTGATCGTGAACTGCGCCGCAGACGGGAACCTCCGGCTTGTCCCGCCCCTTGTCATCTCGGACGCCGAGATCGACCGGGCGGTGAAGGTGATCGATGGAGCGCTTGGTAAGGTCATGCTATAAGCAGGGCGGATATGTTTTCGCAAAGAAGGCGGGAGGCCGTACACACGGTGCGGGCGACCATCGTATCGCACGCCTTGCCAGCAACGAGAACCCCGAGGGACCGTCGCCGGCAGCGGTGAAGGCAGCGCAGGAAGCGGTCCTCTCCGCGAACCGCTACCCCGACGAACGGGTGGACGTGCTCGTAGCTGCGCTCAAAGCGCACTACGGGGACTATACCTTTGTGGCCGGCGTTGGCATGGACGGGGTGATCGAGACCCTGATGCGGACGCTCGTGGATCCGGGTGACACCGTTGTCATCTCGACCCCCACCTTCTCCTTCTACGGGCTTGCCGCACAGGCGCAGGGGGCAAAGGTCGTCCCCGTCCCGCGCCGGGCGGATTTCTCGGTCGATACGGATGCGCTTATACAGGCCGGCAAAGACGCAAAGATCGTGGTGCTCTGCACCCCGAACAACCCGACCGGGAACGCTACCTGTGTCGATGACGTGAAAAAGGTGCTTGAGGGGATCAACGGGATCCTTTTCCTTGATAACGCGTACGTGGAGTTCTCGGGGATCGACTACCTGCCCCTCACAAAGAAGTACGAGAACCTGGTCATCGGGCGGACGTTCTCGAAGGTGTACTCGCTTGCCGGCCTACGGATCGGGTACGCGTTCGTGCCGGCCTGGCTCCAGCCGTACTATGCCCGGGCAGGAACGCCGTTTACGGTGAACGCGGTATCGGCAGCAGCAGCGGCAGCGGCCCTTTCCGACCGGGAGCATGTGGCCCGGTATACCGCGCAGGTCACGGCATGGCGGAAGCGGTTTGCCACGGAACTGAAATACCCGGTGCTCCCCTCGGATGCAAACTTTGTGATGGTGGACGTGGCGCCGCACAAGAGCGACGATATCGTGGAGAAACTCGCCACAAAAGGCGTGCTCGTGCGCTCGTGCAGAAGTTTTACGGGCCTTGCTGATCATTATATCCGTGTGAGTGTCGGAGAAGACTGGGAGAACGAATTGTTTATCCGGGAGCTTAACGCCCTATGATGTGCGGGATCACCGGCACGCCGGGGACCGGGAAATCGACGGTGGCCGATGAGCTTGCCCGCCGCGGGCACAAGGTTGTCCACATCTCCGATATCGTACAGCCCTATGCGCTCGGGAAAGACCCGGACCGGGATACGCAGGTGATCGATACCGACCGGATGGCAGACGAGCTCGTGCCCTTCGACGGGTTTATCGAGGGGCACTTTGCCCACCTGCTCCCCTGCGACCGGATCGTGGTGCTCCGGCTTCGTCCCGACGAGCTTGAGAAACGGCTTGCCGCCCGGGGATATGCGCCGGAGAAGATCGGGGAGAACCGCGATGCCGAGGCGCTCGACGTCTGCCTGATCGAGACCGTGGATGAGTACGAGCCCGGGGAAATCTTCGAACTGGACACTACGGGCATGACCCCTGCGGCCTGCGCCGATGCGATCGGGCAGTTTTACGAGGGAAAGACCCCGGCCTCGTTTGGGAATATTGACTGGTCCGCATTCGTGGAGGTGACCCCATGACGCTCGACCAGTACCGCCCGCATGTCAAAGTCTATTTCGACCCGCTCGTGCGCTGCGCCATCCGCTGGAAGATCACCCCCAATGTCCTGACGATCGCCGCCCTTCTTGCATCTCTTGCTGCCGGCATCCTCTTCTTTTTCCAGATGACGGTATGGGCCATCCTTGCGGTGGCGGTCAACGCCTTCTGCGATGCCATGGACGGAGCCGTTGCCCGGGAGATGAAGAGCCAGAGCCTGCGGGGCGACTTCCTCGACCATGCGGTCGACCGGTACGCGGATATCTTCATCATCACCGGTATCTTTGCAAGCGGCCTCGTGCCCTGGCCGATCGGGGTGCTCGCGCTCACCGGCGTCCTGATGTCCTCGTATCTCGGGACACAGGCGCAGGCCGTGGGCGTGGGCCGGGTCTATGCCGGGGTGCTGGGCCGGGCAGACCGTCTCGTGCTCATCATGGTCGTGGGAATTGCCTTTATCCTCTTCCCCGCAACGATCTTCGGGCTGAACCTGCTGGGCTGGCTCCTCCTCATCTTCGGGGTCTTCGGGCACGTGACCGCGTTCCAGCGGTTCGCGTACGTGTGGATCAAGTTAAAATAAGTCCCTTTTTTTATCCCGCAGAAAATCCCCGTCGATAAACAGGGGCCGGGTTCGCAAATCCACGGAAACCGGGGGAACCCCGCAGCCCGGGAAATTTCCGATAACCGTTTCTTACCCGGTTTTGCGTATGAGATCCCTGACGTACTCCAGCGCTGCTATGGCATCCTCTTTTTTCTGGTCGGCAGGGTTTGCAGCAGCAAACGCAAGGAACCGCTCCCGTGTCGCAGCATCAACCGTGTCCCCGGCGGCAGCAGCGATCTTTTTGTACGTCCGCTGGGGGTAGAAGACGGATTGTGCCGCGGCAAGCAGGGCCGCGTTGTCGGCTGCGGTGAGGATGCCGGCCGCTTCCGCCTTTTTTAAGGTACAGCGGATGTTGATCAGGGGCTCTGAAAGGGCATAACCTGAGGCCGGGTCAAAGACCAGCGCCACCTCGTCGTCGGAGACAAGTTTCCCGTCCCGGTACAGCCCGAAGATCTTCCCGATGCCGGTCATCCCGAGCGTATGGAGTTCGGCGGCCCGGAGCGCCCCCATGCTCGACGCCCCGACCACCGTGATCCCTTTCTTTACCGCTGCAAGAACCTCGCGGTGGGCAACGGCCGCCTCCTGGTGGAAGACCCCGTCGATGAGGACGATGATCCCCGCCCCGTCCTCAATCGCATGAGTAAGATCGCCCCGTTTTGCCGGCGGCCGGTACTCTGCTGCGAGAATCTTTTCCGCCGCTGCCCGGTCAAGGCTTGGCCCGAGAAAGACGATGGTTTTTGGCATGTTTCAGGCGCTCCCCTCTCCGCTCGGGGTCCATGGCGTACACTTCGAGGCCCGGGACAATCACCCGGACCACCGGTATTCCGATCTCCTCCCGGGTCAGGTCCACCACGATCACGCGGGAGAGGCCCTGTTTTTTCAGGGCATCGATGGCGTTTTTGATATCGGTCGCAAAATCGTCGGTATCGTACGATGCGAGCGCGGGATAGTCCACGGTCCCGTTGTCCTTAAACCAGTAGCCGTTGATCCGTTTCATCCGGTCGTAGCCCATCTTCATCTTGAGGTCTACCGTTGCCGTGTCCTCGCGGGCCCCGTGGATCTGGGTGAGCCGGCTCTGGGCAACCTCGGTGAGCGCCCGCATCACCGCGATCCTCGCGCTCGTGTGGGTGCCGATCCCGATGGTAAGGAGCGCCGGGTCTTTTAAGAGCACATCGTCGGCCACTGCCGCCATCGTGGGGATGCCCACGTCGCTTGTGATATCCCGCACGATCACGTCCACCTGCGCATCGGCGAACTTCTTCTGCATGGCCGCAAGCATCGGGTCGTCGATGTCTGCCACCGCCGGGCCGGTATCCCTGGTAGCCTCCACCAGCGACCATGCGTCCCGCTCGATCACCTCGCAGAGGGCGTGGAAGATCGCCTCCTCTTTTGTGTTCCCCGAGGCAAGGCCGTTTGTGGACGTGCGGAAGATCTGCCGGAAATTCCGGGGAAGGGGATGGAAGACTGCCTGTGCCGGGACAAAGACCGGCTCGTTGTTTGCAATGTCCCAGCCCTCGACCCACGGGAAGACATGGTCGGTGTCCGTGTCGGCCGGGAGGATGAGATCCTTTGGATTGACCGCCTTACCCTCCTGCGCGATCATCTCGTAGGTGTCGAGCCGGACCTTCCGGTCGTGAACCTCGGAGGAGTAACGCTCGATCCCCTCCATGATCCCGGAGATCTTGGACTCTTCCACGGTCGCGCCTTTGCCGTTGTACACCGTGATCGCCCCGTCCTCTGCGGTGGGCCGGATGCAGGAGAAGACCGGGATCCCGATCCGGTCGAGGCTGGTGATATCGGCTACCCGGGTGATGCCGGCGGCGGGCACCTTGGGCTCGATGCGGGCGAGGGTTTCAGTGAGCGGGACGGCACGCTGGGTTTCGTAGCGGTAGGTTTTCTTGCAGGACGCGATCTGCATGGGGGTCACCGGAGTGTCCATACTGGACGGAGCTAGTAGTCTTGGTGAAAGTTCACCCTGTTCATGTTTATACATGTCCATCTGCCGGCAGCGGGGCAGACAGGCCCTGGTGGTTAAAAAAAAGATCAGGCGTTCCTCTTTTTGCGGGCTTCTGCGGCAAGACAGAGGATCTCAAAGAGGATGGTTGCCCCGGCAAGGGCAGTGATCCCCGCATGGTCGTAGGGCGGGGAGACTTCCACAAGGTCGCCGCCGATCACATCGAGGCCCCGCATGCCCCGCACGGTCTGGAGCGCCTCAAAGGTGGACATGCCGCCGGCAACCGGCGTGCCGGTGCCCGGGGCAAAGGCCGGGTCGAGGCAGTCAATATCAAAAGAGAGATAGACCGGGCGCCCGCCCACGGTCTTTTGGATCTCCTGCACAACGTTTTTCCAGCCGAGTTCGTAGAACTCCTCAATGTGGATGACCCGCATACCGCTTGCATAGGAGAACTCCCAGAGGGGTTCGCTCGATCCCCGGATCCCGATCTGGAGGGAGTGTGCGGGATCGACGAGTCCGGCTTCCACGGCGTTTTTCATCGGCGAGCCATGCCCGCACCCGCACCCGTGGATCGGCGGTGCAGTATCGCAGTGGGAATCGAAGTGGACCAGACAGACCTTCTCCTGCGGGGCAAGCCCGCGGAGTATGGGGAAGGTGATCGCGTGGTCGCCGCCCGCGGTAACGGGGGTGACCCCGGCGCCGGCGACTGCATGGTAGAAGGCCGCGATATCGTCCAGTGCCTCCTCGATGCGGTACACCGAGCGGAACGGGACATCCCCGACATCTGCGATCCGGTGGTCCGCACAGGGGGTCGAGCGGGTACAGTGGTTATAGGCGCCCACTTCGCGGGACTGGTTGCGCAGTTCCCGCGGCCCCATCCGGGCCCCGCTCCGGTTGGTGACTCCGAGGTCGAAGGGCACTCCGATGAGTGCGATGTCGAGGTTTTCGAGGGATTCCGTACAGGGCAGGCCGTAAAACGTGGCGATCCCGCGGTACGGGTTGTCCATCATCTCTTTTGTGAACGTCTTACACTGCGCTGCCATCTTCTCAAGATCGTCATCCATAGGTACGCTCCCTTCTGGTTCTCCCGTTCTCCTATTGGTATACGGGGAGGCGATGGTATATGAAACCAGCCGGCACCAGAGGCAGTTGCCGGCCGGGTGCGGGGTAAGCCGGGTGTCCCGGGTTTTTTTTGGGGGGCGACCCAGCATCCGGATGTAAAAAAAGAAACGTCACACGTTTATCTGATTCGCCGGGAAAACAATACCCGGATTACTAAAAACGGACCCGGGACCACAACCTCCGCATACTGCGGGAGGGATGCCGGGATCTGTAGCGCAGACGAGTACCATGAAAACCAACCCGGAAAAAACCCGCCTCATCCGCGAGGCCCTTATGAAAAATCCCCGGGGCCTCAATGTCCTCCAGGTAGCAGAGAAGACCGGGATCAACCGGATGTCTGCCGGCCGGTACCTTGAGGTGATGGCTACCGAGGGACTTGCCGATATCCAGATGGTGGGAAACGCCAAGGTGTACTTCCTCTCAAAGCAGATCCCGGTCACCACGTACATGGAGTATACTTCGAAACACTACTGCATTACGGACAGCAGCCTCCATGTGGTCCAGCTCAACAAGTGGATCCCGAAAACGGTCGGGATGGCCGAAGAGGATTTTATCGGCCGCTCCCTTCTGGATACGCTCAAAGGTGTGGTGGTCAACGTTGACGAGTGCAGGGAAGCAATGGAACGAGCCCTTGCCGGTGAAGTGAGTACCGTCATTGTGGAAGAGAACTTCCGGGGCAGGCACAAGTTTTTCGAGATCCTGCACATGCCGGTCCAGTTCCCGGACGGCTCGCGGGGCATGATGGCGGTAAGCCAGGATATCACGGAGAATAAGAAACGGGAGATGGCGCTGCGGGAGGAGGGGGAGATGTACCGGGAGATCGTGGAGCATCTCCCGGCGGTCATCGTTGCCCTTGATGCAGAAGGGCGGATCGCCTACATCAGCCCCCGGGTAAGGGAGTACGGGTATGATCCGGACACGCTTGCGGGCCGGACATTTACGGATCTTGTTGTTCCGGACGACCGTACCGCCGCTCTCGCCGGCCTTGCCACGACCCGCAGGAAGGGTGCGGCAACAGGGATCCGGTTCCGGTTGAAGGACACGAAGGGGCGTGAGTCGTGGATCGAACTCTCCTGCACGGCAATGCGGGACCGGGCAGGTACCTGCACGGGGATTACCGGGGTGCTCCATGATGTCCCGGAGGCGGCTCCTGCACGGCCCACAAAGAAAAATGCAGCAAAATAAGGAAGCGGTCTGCCCGGCTCTTGCGAGGGTGAATCGGCCCCACCCATTGAAAATAAAAAAACGGAAACTTTGCATATATCCGGAACACAGATAAAAATACCATGCCGGGTCTCACCGTCGAGAAGATTGTCGAGATTCATGATGAGATCATCGTGAAGTTCGATGGTACCAATGGTGTCCTGTCCGAATCTACTCTCCATTTCATGATCTTCCGTGTCAACAAGATCAAAGATGTTTTCAGAAGAGCCGCAACCGTTCTGCATGCCATCGGGTCACAACATCCGTTTATTGACGGGAATAAAAGAACTGCACTTGTTGTTGCAGAAAATGTTCTCGGGTCGGAGGGATATTATATTGCAGCGGATGAGGATACCATCGTGGAATTCATGCTGGCGGTAGCCTCATACAAATGTGAGCCCGGCGAGGTTGAACAATGGCTTAAGGACCATGTAAAAACGATGGAACATTAAAGTTTACTGAGTATCCGGAGTGCCTTGTCGTGGCGCTCGGTGGATTTTTGCAGGATGCTTCGCTCTGACGGGTTAAGACCTTCTCCCCGGCCTGCCGGTGCTTGTTTTCCCTGTGTTCCGGTTTTTTTCTCTGGCATATTCATATTCCACGAATTTTGTGATTTGATATATGGCGGCAGTGATGATTAGGTTTCTGTTCCCGGCACCCAACCCGAATCCGAACACCGCATCCCCGGGGGATTACCGGAACGCACCGAGATTACCGGGGTGCTCCGCAGCGTCCCGAAGTCTGCCCCCACAAAGCGCCCAAAAAGAAAAATACCGCAAAATACGTGAGCGGTCTGTCCGGGTTCACACCTGACGGTTCACAAGTGATTATCACTAGTGATTCGCAATTTTTTTAAGAGCCTCCTTATCCCAGATCCTAACGAGAAGGATGCTGACGGATAGTACCCGTCGGGATTCCTTACCGGATACGGGTGACCGGTCGTTTGACGGGATTATTTTTACTAAGGACCTGTGACGGGCCCGGTGCAAAAACGTGAGGAATTGATATGGCGGGAATATCTGCAAACGGTACGGGACGATCCTTCCTGGTTCCGGCAATCCTTGTGATCGGATTCATAGCGCTTGTACTGGCGGGGCCTGCAGGAGCGGCAGAGATCACCATCGATACCTCTTATTCCGGGGGGATCGCCCAGGCGATTGCCGATGCCGGCAGCGACGGGACGGTTATCCTCTCGCCGGGCACGTATAACCAGTACGACATCAGCGTAGCAAACAGCGTCACGATACGGGCGGCGGACGGCCATAGCGCATCCGATACCATCATCGACGCACAGACATACGGCCGGGTCTTCGTTGATAATGGTGGATATCCGCTCACGATTAACGGCCTGACGCTGAAGAACGGGAGCGCGGCAGCAGGCAGCAGCGGGTATCCCGGAGGCGATGGAAGTTCCGGCGGTGCAATCATTTCAACCGGGGATGTATCGGTCATCGCGTCCACGATCGCCGGGTGTTCGGCAGGAAACGGAGGCAGCGGAACGGCCCTCGACCAAGCCGGGAGCTCCGGCGGCCGGGGTGGCTCCGGTGGTGCAGTCTATTCAACCGGGAATGTATCGGTCATAGCATCCACGATCACCGGGTGTTCGGCAGGAAACGGGGGCGGAGGTGGGAGCGCATGGAACGGCGCGGGCAATGGAGGCTCCGGAGGCTCCGGCGGTGCAATCTATTCACCCGGGAATGTGTCGATTCGATCCTCCACGATCACCGGGTGCCGGGCAGGAAACGGCGCTAACGGGGGTAGCCGATATGGCGGTTTCGGCTCCGCCGGTGAGGGAGGATACGGTGGTGCTGTGTACTCGACCGGCACCCTGTCGATTCAATCCTCTACGATCACCGGATGCCGGGCAGGAAACGGCGCTAACGGGGGTAGTAACGGCGCTTATGGGGCTTGTTCTGCTGGCGGCAATGGCGGAAGCGGGGGCGCGGTGTATGCAACCGGTACGGTATCGGTTACCTCATCCACGATCACCGGATGTTCGGGAGGAACGGGAGGTGCAGGGGGTTCCGGATCGTATCAGGGTTCTACTACGTGTACCCGTCCTGGTGGCAGCAACGGCAACGGCGGCGCGGTCTGGGCCGGCGGCAGTTCTGCCGGCACACGGGCGGTTACCTTCTGCCGGCTGCCGGGCAACCACGCAACCGGGACCTCGCTCTATGGCGGCAGCGCGCTTGATGCCACCGACAACTGGTGGGGAAGCAACAGCGGCCCGGGCTCATCGGATATTGGCGGGAGCGTAACGGCAAGCCCGTGGCTGGTGCTCGGGATCTCGGCACTGCCTGCCAGGATCGCCAGTACCGGTACTTCGCTCGTCACTGCCGACCTGCTATCAGAGTCCGATGGTACCAATCTTTCGGCCACACCCGGGACAACCTCTCTTCCTGAAGGAATACCCGTACTGTTTACCACCACCAGCGGTTCGCTCGCTCCTGCCAGCGGGTACATGCATACCGGTACGTTTGAATCGACATACACTCCCTCTGCACTTGGGACAGGAACGATCGTTGCGACTGTCGACAGCCAGAGCGTTTACGTAGACGTACTCACGGGTACTATCGGCCCGGTCACCAGTATCGTGATGGATCCGTCCGCAAGCGCAAAACTCTGGACCGGTATCGATAACCGGGGAATATACCGGAGTACGAACGGCGGCAGCATCTGGACGGCCGCCACCACGCAGCCGGCAAATACCCATATACGGGCGCTGGCGGTAAGCCCGGCCGATCACACGAAACTCTTTGCCGGCACATATGGCGGCGGGGTGTACAAGAGCACGGACAGCGGTGTGACCTGGAGTGCATGTTCCAACAGCGGTCTTTCCAGCCTGAACGTGCTCTCACTTGCGGCCAATTCCACCGGGCTACTCTACGCGGGTACCGACAATGGGGTGTACATGAGCAGCGACAACTGCGCCAGCTGGACCGCGATGAACTCGGGGCTGTCATAATGACGGAGATGGTGAACAGGATTACGAAACGCTATGGGTTGTTATCTGCACTGCTGGTGATCGCGCTGCTGGCACTTGCGGCGCCGGTGGCAGCAGGCACCGTAACGATCAATCCCGGAAATGATATCGGAGCTGCAATCATGTCCGCCGGCAGCAGTGGTACCGTTATCCTGAACCCGGGGGTATACTACCAGAGCGGTATCACGGTCGGCAATGCCATCACCATCCGGGCAGCAGACGGCCACGGCCCGTGGGATACCCGCATCGACGGCTCGAGATCAGGGAATAGTATCTTCACGGTCTCTGGCGACTATGCTCTCGCCATCGATAACCTGACGTTCCAGAACGGCGTTAACAGCAGCAGCAGTGGAGGCTATGGCGGCGCGATCAATGCCGGAAGCGGCAGCGTGACGGTCATCTCCAGCATATTCACCGGGTGCTCGGCAAGCAGCGGCACCGGCGGCTCCGGAGGCTTCGGCGGCGCGATCAATACCGGCAGCGGCAGCGTGACGGTCATCTCCAGCACCTTCACCGGGTGCTCGGCAAGTAGCAGCAGCGGCGGCTATGGCAGGGGTGGTGCAATTTATACCTCCGGCGGCAGCGTGACGGTCACCTCCGGCACCTTCACCTGGTGCTCGGCAGGCAGCAGCGGCGGCTCCAGCTCAGGCGGCGCGATCTATACCGAGAACGGCAGCGTGACGGTCACCTCCAGCACCTTCACCGGATGCTCGGCAAGCAGCAGCGGCAGCTCCAGCTCAGGCGGCGCGATCTATGCCGGGAGCGGCAGCGTGACTATCACCTCCGGCACCTTCACCGGGTGCCTGGCAGGCAACAGCGGCGTGATCGTTGCCGGAAGCGTCAACATCACCTCCAGCACCTTCACCGGGTGCTCGGTAGGTAACAGCGGCCAGATCATCCAGGTCTTCCACGGCGGCACTATCCGGTTCTGCCGGATCTACAACCCCGGACCGACGGAGATCCTAAGTCGTTACGACTATCTCGATGCATCGGACAACTGGTGGGGCACAAACAGCGATCCCTCAGCGTATCTCAGCGGCAGCATCTACCCGTATTCACCCTGGCTCGTGCTCGGCATCTCGGCATCGCCATCCACGATTACAACCGGTGGGACCTCCACCATCAGCGCGAACCTGACATACGGTTCAGACAAACATCCCACCTCCGGCGGTACGGTTGCCAACGATATACCGGTGGTATTCACCGTCACCGGCGGCACGCTTTCAGCGAGTACCGTATACACCGATTCCGGCATTGCATCCACCACCTTTACCCCCTCATCCACCGGGACGGCATACATTACCGCGACCGTTGACGGCCAGAGTGTAACCGTACCGGTCACGGTAGTTGCCGGTGGACCGGCCACGAGTATCGTCATCGACCCGGCCACTCCTTCAAACATCTATGCCGGGATTAGCGGTGTCGGCGTGTACACCAGCGCCAATGGCGGCAGCACGTGGAACCCGATGGGAAGGATTCCCCGTACGGATATCCGGGCGCTGGCGATAAGCCCGGCCTCAGACCACGCGGTCTATGCCGGCACGTACGGCGGCGGGGTGTTCCGGAGCACGACCGGCACTACAACGTGGAATTCCTGTACAGCCCTGTCGAACCAGAACGTCCGGGCGCTTGTGACAAACTCCACCGGCGCAGTCTTTGCCGGGACGGATGTTGGGATCTTTGTGAGCACGGACGAATGTGCACACTGGACAACGATGAATATGGGGCTGTCGGCATGAAGAGTGGTGTCGCGGATTCACGAAGATGGGCGCGATACCTGACCTGCGCTCTTATTCTTACTGCCCTTTGCGGGATCTGTGCGGCGGATACCGGCACGTGGATCACAAACGGCCCGTTTGCCACCGTGCCTGGCAACCAGTCCATCTATGCCCTTGCAGTAAGCCCTGACGGCAGCGTTATCTACTGCGGCACCGGGAGCGGCTCGGTCTTCCTATATTCGTTTGGGATTCTCCCCCCGGCCGCAGCCTTTACTGCAAACACAACGGAAGGCGACCGGCCCCTGGCCGTGCAGTTCACCGACACCACCACACACCTGCCGCTACGCTGGGCATGGACGTTCGGCGACGGCAATACCTCAGTGGAGGAGAACCCGGTCCACACGTATGCGGCAGCCGGGAACTACACGGTAAACCTGACCGCAGCTAACAGTGCGGGCACTACCACGGCCACAAAATCCGGGTATATCACGGTCATCGCCCCGACGGTCCAGACCAACAGTTTCTCATCGGTCACCACCGGTGTGAGCACGACAACCAACGGGACCACCCAGAACGTGACCATCGACACCACCACTGCGCACGTGACCACCGACGGGGATAAGGTCACCCTCAATACCACCGGCAGCAGCTGGTCCTCGGTTGCGATCACCATGACCGGACCGGTGGATACCAGCTCATCGACCATAGACGGTACGGTCTCCTCGGTCACCGCAGTAACCGACCGGGTGACCGCATCGGCGGGATCGGCAGGCACCCCGTCCGTCCAGATCCAGCTCAACATGAGCGAGGTCCCGCAGTCAACCGCCGCGATTACCCAGACGATCACCAAGGATCCCTCGCCAACGGCCCGGACCTCGTTTACGGTGGCGGCAGCCAGTGCGGGCAAGCAGATCGACGATATTGCCTACACGCTCAATGTCCGGAAAACGGATCTTGCAAATGCAGGGGACGGCGGGATCATCACATCCGCGACGCTTACCATGACGGTGAGTTCAGACTGGGTCACGGCCCACGGGGGTACCAACAATATCGTGGTCATGAGAAGGGCAGACGACGGCACGACCCAAATCCTGACTCCGTCGATCACCGGCCCGGACGCTTCCGGCTACTATATCCTGACCGTATACTCCCCCAACGGCCTCTCGACCTTCTCGGTCGCGGCAGTCTCGGCCGTGTCGTCCGGGGGCAGCTCCTCCGGTTCCGGCGGCGACAGTTCGGATTCGTCTTCAGCAACGCTCCGGTACGGATCGGCTGGCCATATCTCCTCGCTCACAAAGAGCCTGGCCTCGCTTTCTGCCGGGGAATCGGCAACCCTCACGGTCAACCAGGGGGTGTCCGCATCCGCCCCGGCCGGGATCACGGCGGTTACGATTACCGCCGCAACCGGGATACCCTCGACCGATCTTGTTGTCTCGGACAGGACTGATGTCGGTACCTCGCAGCTCTCGGGCAGGCCCGTTGCCGGTATCATCAGTATCGAACCTTCCGGGGTGAACCCCTCGGCAATAAAAAGCGCCGCGATCGCGTTTGCGGTAAGCTCGGACTGGCTCTCGGCAAACAATCTCGCACCGTCCGATGTTGTCCTTGCCCGGAACACCAACGGGAACTGGGTCGATCTCCCCACAACGTTTGCATATTCGTCCGGCGGCTTGGATTACTTCACGGCAACGACCCCGGGCTTCTCGTACTTCGCGGTGACAAAGAAAGCCTCCGCCGCTGCAACAACCGCAGTCACGGGGACCCTCGCCGCAACGGCCACCGGTCTTGTGACCACAGCACCGGCAATGGCAGCGGTTACCACTCACGGTACCGGGGTCATGGCTGCGGCCCCGGTCCGGACAACAGCGGTCCCGGTATTTGCAGGAACTACCGGAGGGGTCCCGGTCATGGCGGTTGTCCTGATCGGCGCCGGTGTCGCGGTGCTCATCGGCGCCGGATGGTATATCCGCCGCTGGTGGATCAGAAGGCAGAACCCGGCGCTGTTTATGGAGTACGACTAGGCCGGCGGAATAAGCCGGCAGCAGGAGGGGAGCTTACCCGGCCGGTCACCTGATACAAAGGAGCAAGTATCTTTTTTAATCTCCTGCTGCTTATATCTCTCAATATGAGCGGACAGGAGGAACGGGAACGTATTACCAGCCTGATACGGGACGCGATGGTATCCTATCCCTCCTTGCGGGTGGCATATCTCTACGGATCGTTTCTCTCCCGCGATGATTTCCGCGATATCGATATCGGACTGCTTGCCAGCGAACAGGTTTCGAGAGAGGATTCCCTTGCCTTCGCATCGCGGGTTGCAGATACTCTTGAAAAAGCCCTTGGATTCCAGTACGAGTGCGATGTCAGGGTCATCAATTTCGAGCCGGTCTGGTTCCAGTACGAGGTGATCAGTACCGGTCGTGCGGTGGTTGTCCGCGATGAAAATGAACGGATCGATTTCGAGACCCGGGTGCTCATCGAGTACCAGGATCTAAAGTTCATGTACGATCTCTTTGACCGGGAATATCTTGCCCGGGCCTGATATGAGACTCCTTTCCCAGGTACAGACTCTCGATGAAACGCTTGCGGCGTGGCAGCGGTACCAGCAGATCCCGTTCGAAACGTTTGATCGTGAGAAAGATACGCAGTACATGGTATGCCATGCGATGCTCCTTGCTATCCAGGCGTCCATAGATCTTGCAACCGGCATGGCGGTGGCAAAAACCCCCAAAAGGCCGGATTCCTACCGCGAAACCTTTTATGTACTGGGGAAATCCGGGATTATTCCGGAAGAACTTGCCACCGGGATGGCGCGGCTTGCCGGGTTCAGGAACATCCTTGTGCATGAGTATACCGGTCTTGACACGCGCCGTGTCCACGGTATCCTCATGGAGGACTGGCAGACGATGGACCGGTTCAGGGGCCTGGTAAAAAAATTCATCCGGGATCAGGAAAAACCCGGGGAATGAGCTCACTCCCCCGGGCCACTCCTGCTGCTTTTTTTTTAAAGGGTGTGTATTTCCTCCCGGCATCATTGTGGGATGCCCATGTCTCCCGGTTTCCCCCCCATTCCCGGATTTTTTTCCGGTCCGAACATTGAAAAATCCCAAAAAAATTCCGGACGATCGCAACAAAACCCGGAAAAATACCCGGTTTTACCCACATCTCCGACGGAGCGCGTACCCCGCGACAAAATCCCGTACGACCGATCGGACCCGGCACGCTCGCGCTGAAATTTTTTCCGCGCAAAAATTTTCGGATTGAAAGTTGAAATGCCGGAAATTTTTTGGCGCGAAAGTTAAAAATCCTAAAAAATTTTGGATTGAAAGTTGAAAATTTTAAAAAAATCTGGCGCGAAAGTTGGAAAAAAAGGTGTTAGTTAGCTAACTAACTCACATCACCGTCGTAAACCGTTCGGCCCGGGAGCGAACCTGATCGTAAGTTTCCGGGAATTTTTTCCGGTTTGAAATTTGAAAATCCCAAAAATTTTCCGGTTGAAAGTTGAAAAAAGAAAAAAAAGTTGGCGCGAAAGTTGAAAATTTTTAAAAAATTCCGGTCGAAATTTTAAAACCCGAAAAAAGTTCCGGCAAAAACCGGAAACGTCCCAAAAAAATTCCGGCCGGCCGGGCGATTGCCGGGAAAAACGCCCGGCACTCCGGCACTACCCCTGCCGGCACCGATCCGGGGGGTCGTGCAGAGCGGGGGGCCTGATCCCCGATCTCTGCGTAAAATGCCCGGTTTGCCAAACGGGCCGTTTTTAGAAAAACCCGTAAAACGCCCGGATTCCATCCGGGGCCGATTCGTCCCCCTTTTTCCCGGATGCGCCCGATATGCCGTTCTTATGATCTGGGCGAGTTTTCGCGTTTAAGAATGGTGCTGGCCAAAGGAGCGGGGCCCCAAAGAACCGCCCGCCAAACCGCAGGAAGGTGCCTTAGAACGCATTATATGCGTCTCATTTTGGGCGTATTTCGGCAAAGGGGCCGCAATACGGGGCCGGTTCACCGTCGGAGGAACGGGTTTACGACGGTGAAGGGATATGGGGATGTTCCGTACGGTATGCGACAGACTCCACCGCCCCGCTCCCTTACGCGGTCTTTTCCAGGAAGTCCAGGATCTCCCGGATATCCGGCACCGAATGGACCGGGTACACTTTCACAAACACGATCTTTTTCTCTTCGTCCACGATCACGTTCGCCCGCTCCGAGAACCCGTTCTCGTCCCGGAAGAGCCCGTACTTCTGTGCCACCGCACCGTGCGGCCAGAAATCGCAGAGGAGCGGCGTGCGGGAGATACCGATTGCATTCGCCCACGCGAGCTTGCAGGGCCGGGAATCGACACTGATACCGACCGGCACGCAGGTAAGCCGGGAAAAAGCATCCGCGTTCTCTTCGAGCGACCGCATCTGGAGAGCGCAGTACTCCGTCCACGCGAGAGGGTGGAAGGAGAGGAGGACCCGTTTTTTCTCCTGCTCGTAGAGATCGAAGGTCCGGTCGTTTGCATCCTTTAACGAGAAGTTCCGTGCCGGATCGCCCGGCTGCACGATCACCGACTGCATGGAAAACACCAGAGGTACGGGAGGCTTGTGCGCTCCGGGCAATGAGGGTTTTGGTGGAGGCAGGAACCCTATCCACCGTTTGCGAACCTGAACCCGCCTTCGGGGACCGTGATCTCGAAACAGGCCCCTTCTCCGGGCGTCCCGGTCTCCGCGATAGTTATTCCGGTGATCATAAGGATCTCGCTCACCAAAAAGAGCCCCATGCCCCGGGTCTCCCCTGCCTTGCGGGAAAATATCGCGGATTTCATTTCGGTACCGATCCCGACGCCATTGTCCCGGAACGTGAGCCTGAGCGGGCCCTGCACCTCCGCACCGATATCTATCCGGGTTGCCCGGACCCCGTGCTTTACCACGTTCTCGGCAAGGTAGGAGAAGATCTTTCCCACGAGCGGGTCGGCGTAGATCTCAAGACCGGAAATCTGCGGGGAACAATGGATGGCAGGCTCTTCCTGGGCCGGGATCATCTCCCGCACGGCCTGCCACCGCGGCGCTTTTACCCCCACCTCCTGGTACTCTTTCGTGAACGCCATCTGCCGCTGCAGCTCGCCTGCTTTCTCCTTCATTTCGGAAAAGATCCGGTCGCGGTCGCTGCCCTCAGGCATCTTTTGAGCCATATCCATGAGACCCGTAAGGCCGGTGATCGTGTTTGTTGTCTCATGGCGGGTGAACGCCTGCATCATCACCAGCTTTCGGGTGGCAAGTGCTGCCGCCTGCTCGGCATTTTTGCGGTCGGAGAGATCCCGCACAATGGACCGGATGTACATTTTGCCCCGGATCTCGACCGGGCTGAGCGAGACTTCTACGGAAAACGGCGTCCCGTTGCGGCGGAGGTGGACCCATTCGAACGAGAACGGCGTCCCGCTGAGTGCGGTACGATCGTAGGCAGCGATCAGGTCTGCCGAGAACGAACCGTCGGGCTGGTACCGGGGGGAGAAGTCCGCCGGGGTATGCCCGAGGATCTCGGACGTATCCTTGCAGCCGAAGATCTCCGGGGTACGGCGGTTGCAGCGCACGAACTTCCCGTCGCTGATCAAAAAGACCGCATCGGAGACGGAATCGATAAGGGCCTGGAGCTGCTCCCCGCCTGCTTCCACCTCCGCATAGGCAGCCTCGATCTCGTTCTGGCTGTCCGAGAGTTTGCGGTACGCTGCCTGGAGCTGCTGCTCGGTCTCCTTGCGCCGGGTATTGTCGATGAAGGTCTCCAGAAGGCAGGGCCGGCCGTTGAGCGTGATCCGGGTAACATATTTGATGACCGAGACCTGCCTGCCGTCCGCGGAAAGAAGGGTCCGCTCTGCATCGTCCACCGATTGCCCGAGGTCGGTGATGGGGCATCGTCCCTCTTCGGCAGTGCAGATGAAGTTATGGCACATCTTTCCCACGATCTCCTCTTTTTTGAGCCCGATGAGAACGGAGGCTTCCGGGTTGATGTCGGTGATCCGGTGGGTTTCAATGTCGATCACGAAGATGCCGGCTTTCACGTTCGAAAAGATCTGCCCGAGGTAATCCCGGCTCTCGGCCAGTTCACGCTCTGCGATCCGGCTCCGGACTGCCTGCCGGAGCTTGTGGGCGAGCTCGGAGAACTGGGCGGTGGGATCCCCGCCTTTCTGGAGGTAAAAGTCGGCCCCGTTCTCGATGGCCTCGATCACGATCTCCTCCCGGCCCCGGCCGGTAAAGAGGATGAAGGGGATGTCGGGATGGTCTGCCCGGACCTGCTTGAGAAATGCAATCCCGTCCATCTCCGGCATCTGGTAGTCGGAGATGATCGCATCGTAGGGCGTGGTCGTGAGCGATTCTAAAGCGGCACCCGCGGAGATCTGGGTGGTTACATTAAATCCCCCCATGGTCTCCAAAAACATCTTCCCGATATCAAGGAGCCCCGCTTCGTCGTCGACATACAAAATGCTGAGCGGGTGGGATATCTCCCCGTGGGTCATATGTTTCGTAATCTTTGTTTATTCTATAAAAGGGTACCGGAGATCGGGACACCCGGCTCCGGACCCTCCCGGGCACCCCCCGCTATCCCTGGTGAAATTAAGGCACCATTTTGCCCCTGTCCGGTATATACCTGCGGACTGCATTTCTCTGGTACTGGTGACATGCCATGCTGTACAGGAGATTCCCCAAAGTGCCCCATGACATCTCGATCCTCGGGTTCGGGTGCATGCGGCTGCCGCAGGCCGAAGGCTCGGGCTTTGCCGGAAAGATCGATGAGGAAAAAGCCATCGCCATGATCCACCACGCCATCGATCATGGTGTCAACTACATCGACACCGCGTACCCCTACCACGATGGCGAGAGCGAACCGCTCGTGGGAAAGGCGCTTGCCGGCGGCTACCGGGAGAAGGTCATGCTTGCCACCAAGCTCCCGAGCTGGCTCATCAAGACCCGGGAGGACATGGACCGGTACCTCGACGAGCAGCTGGCCCGGCTCGCCACCGATCACATCGACTTCTACCTGGTCCACGGCCTGAACAAAGCCTGGTGGGAGAACCTCTCAAACCTCGGCGTCCTCGAATTCCTGGACGAGGCTGTTGCGGACGGCCGGATCCGGTACCCCGCCTTCTCGTTCCACGACGACCTCCCGATCTTTCAGGAGATCGTGGACGCGTACGACTGGACCTTTGCCCAGATCCAGTACAACTTCATGGACGAGCAGTACCAGGCCGGGACAAAAGGGCTGCACTATGCTGCGAAAAAAGGTCTTGGCATTGTCGTGATGGAACCCCTCCGGGGCGGCCTGCTCTCCCGCGACCTCCCGGCAACTAAAGAGATCCTTGCCGCAGCCCCGGTCCGGCGCACGCCCGCGGAATGGGGCCTTTCATGGGTCTGGGACCATCCCGAGGTCACCACCGTCCTCTCCGGCATGTCTTCGATGCAGCAGCTCGAAGAGAACCTTGCATATGCAGAGCGGGGACGGCCCGGGTCGTTTACCCCGAAGGATCGCGAGGTGATCCGGCAGGTAAAAGCCGCCTTCGAATCCCGGGTAACGATCCCCTGCACCGGCTGCCGGTACTGCATGCCCTGCAGGAACGGGGTGGACATTCCCCGGTGCTTCGAGTCCTACAACCAGGCGCACATGTTCGATGCAAAAGAGGAGTGCGGCGGGGTCTACACGTGGGTGTTGAGCGGGGTCATCGACGGCGTCCCCGGCTATGCCTCCTGCTGCCTTTCCTGCGGCGAATGCGAAGAGAAGTGCCCGCAGGGCCTTCCCATTATGGAACACCTCAAAGAAGTTGCAGAATATTTCGGGAAATGATCCATGCAGGGCATTTTCCCTCCCCGGGCCCAATATCGTTTACTGCACGGTGATATTCCCTGACCGACACGGACATACCGGCCCCCGCTGAGTTTGCCTACCGGCACCGCCTCGCCATCCTGCTCGTCATTCTCGTGAGCTGCTTCATGGCGGTGCTCGACAACAATATCGTAGCAATAGCGCTCCCGACCATCACAGCCGTATTCGGCGTGCCGCTCGGCCTCTCCCAGTGGATCGCGACCGCGTACATGATGACGATCGTTGCCACGGTGCTCATCTTCGGCACGCTTGCGGGCCGGATCGGCACCGCCCGGCTCTTCATCCTCGGCCTCGTGGTCTTTGTGGCGGCTTCTGCCGCCTGCGGGCTTGCCGGCTCGCTTCCCCTCCTCATTCTTGCCCGGATCGTCCAGGGCCTCGGGGCGGCGATGATGATGTCGATCTCCATGGCGATCATCATGCAGGTCTTCCCGGCCGACGAGCGGGGCCGGGCCATGGGCTATATCACCGCAACCGTTGCGCTCGGCCTTATCGTGGGCCCGGCGCTCGGCGGGATCCTTGTCGATTCCTTTGGCTGGCCGTTCATCTTCTTTGTCAACGTGCCGATAGGCTGCGTCCTGCTGCTCCTTGCCGCCCGGTACCTGAAAGTCCCGTCTGTGCAGGCCGGCGATACCCGCACCGATTACTCCGGCGCTGTTCTCCTCGTTCTCGTCATGGCCGCTCTGGCGGTTGTCCTGAACGAGTTTGCGAACCCTCCGGTTGATCCCCTCCGGTTTGCGGCAAGCGCCGGCGTTGGCCTGGTAGCCCTCGCCCTCTTTGTGTACCGCGAGCGGACTGCAGAAGCGCCCCTTCTCGACCTCACGCTCGTCACCACCCGGGCATTCGTCCTCCCGGGGGCAAGCCTCGTCCTGTACTTCACCGCGACATTCATTTTAATCATCCTCCTGCCCTTCTATTTCGAGGGGGTGATGGGCTATGCACCCACGCAGGTCGGTCTCATCGCTTTTGTGATGCCGATCGCCATGATGGCCGCATCCCCGGTCTGCGGCTGGATCTACGACAAGTACTGCCCGAAGAACTACGCCACGTTCGGCGTCTTTGGCGTAGGGCTCTCCTTTTTCCTGTGCGGGTACGGCTATGCCACGGTAAACATCTGGCTCGTGATCCTCGCTCTTGCCATTGCCGGCATCTGCCGGTCGATCTACCAGGGCCCCAACACCATCGAGATCATGGTCTCCATCCCGAAAGAGAAGGCCGGGGTTGCCTCAAGCGTGCTTGTGATCCTCCAGGACCTCGGGGTCATGTTCGGGATCTCTGCGGCAGCCATCCTCCTCGTCCTCCAGCTCGATGCGCTCGGGTATACCGGCGCCGTCCTCTCCGCAGGCCCCGCGGTTCTTGCCCCGCTCTTTGGGATCGCGATGTATACCGGCGGGATCATCTGCCTTGTTTCGGCTGCGTTCTCGTACCGGAAGACCGGGCCAAAACCATAAGACCTCCTCCTGCCCACATACCCGTATGCCATCCCCCCTTGTCGGACGCAAGATCGGTGTCGGGACGATCCTCCCGCCGCAGCCGGAGAACGTGAAGGGAATACGGGTTGTCGGGATCTCGGGGTCGAGCCGGGAGCAGGCAGGGCTCTCGAAGTCCGAGCGCCTGCTGCTGAGCGCCCTTGACCGGTGCAAAGATCTCGGGTGCGAGACCACGTTTCTCCGGTTAAAAGACCTCAAAATCTACGAGTGCGAGGGCAACTACTCGGAGAACCCGGAGTACTGCACGTATCCCTGCCAGTCCACCATGAAGTACGAGGACGACGAGATGGACAAGGTCTATGCGGCAGTCCTCGACTGCGATGTGCTCTTCCTTGCAACCCCCATCCGCTGGAACAACCACTCGGCCCTTGTCCAGAAATTCGTCGAACGGATGAACTGCATCGAGAACCAGTACTCGTGGTTCGGCAACCGGATGATCAAAAACAAGGTCGTAGCGCTCATTATTATCGGCCACGTGGACGGGATGCAGCACGTGGCCGGCAACCTCTTAAACTTCTTCTCCTGGCTCGGGTTCCACAGCCCCGAGGTCTCGATCACTGCCTGGGTGGGGGAGAACAACGAGGACACGACCCGGGACTGGGAGCAGATCGAGAAAAATCCCTATACGCAGGAAGATCTCGTGGACATGGTCAACAGCTCGCTCCGGCTGGCATGCAGCCTGAAACGCGAGGTCTGAAAATACCCTTTTTTCCGGCGTTTGCGAAGATTCTCCCCGTTATATAAAAACATATATAGGGTCACTCCCATTGTAGGCATGTTGGCACCCTTTCATACTACGGGTGCCGGGAGTCGAGGATATGCAGACGGTAGTAAAGAAGATGATCGCAGAGGCGATGGCTGCCCAGCACGCCGATGTGAACCAGATAAAAAAGAAGCGGGGAGAAAAATTCGTCATCGGCGACACGAAAGCCTATGCCGATGCCGTGAAATGCATGAAACCGGCAGGGAACCAGAGTAAAGCGGTCTTTGCCCTGCACAAGGACTCGGTCGATGCCCACTATACGATCCTCAAAGGGCTCACGAACACCATCCGTCCCGAGGACGACCCCTTTGTCGAACATTACCAGACGCCGGTGATCATGGAGATCCTGTACGACGAGGACCCGGCGTTTAAGAAAAGCGTTGACACGTTTATTGCGGCTGTCGGGAAGTCCGAGGCCCTGATCGGGAAGGAGTCGGCCCGGCGCTACGCGGGGTTCTACGGGCCCACCTGTGTCGTGGACTTTGCGCTCATCCCGGGGAGCAGCAGCAACATCGTCAACCAGATCTTAAGGACCACGAAGATCCCGGTCGCCCACAAGCAGGCGATCCTTGCGGCAAAGTCCTGGGGCATGAACACCTCGTACGGCTTTGGCGATGTCTTTGCCCACGCAGTCGAGGACGGGGCGACCCTTGCGGACGCGGTAAAAAAAGAGGTTGCGATGATCCAGTCGATCTACCGGACACCGGTCGCAGCCCAGGCGAAGCTCATGGACGATGCCGGCCAGTCCTCGTTTGACTGCCGGAAGTACATGAAATCGTACCGGACAAAGATGACCGGTGCGGTAAGAGCCGCCATCGACGAAGGCGTCCACTACGGCAATATCGTGACCGTGCCGGCCTACTGTGTCGGCGACATTGCCCACCATATCGCCCAGTCTACGTACAACATGTGCAAGGACGACGTGATCATGGCCGTGATCGAGGCGGTGACCGAGGTCATGGACAAGACGCTTGCCGCGGCAGCCCCGAAGATCAAAAACGAGTCCGAAGTGCTCTCCCTTGCCACCGGGGCCTCGGCAAGCGCAGCCGAGTATCTGCTCGAACTCGACGGGTTCAACGCGGTCATGGTCGTGGACATGCTCACGAAACGCTACCACAACTATGTCCAGCTCTACCCGAAGCGGGGAGCAGCGGTCGAGCTGCACAACTGCGACTTCATGGACATGGTGTACCGGGGCTGGAAGCTCGTGGACAAGGCCCGGAGGATGCAGGCCGGGACAAAAGGCATGCTCACGCCAAAGGTGGGCGGCTACGACGTGAACCTTGCGCCGATCCTGAAAAACGAGGTGCTCGCAAACCCGCAGCGGTATGCCTACCCGGCGTGTGCGATGACGGTCCGGTTCTCGGCGATGATGCGCCTTGCCGACTACCCGTGTCTCTTAACAAGCGAGCCGGTCACGGCAACCCTGATGACCAACATCATCGCGTTGAACAAGACTGTTGCAGCAGCCCCGGCCCGGATCTGCAAGGACTGCGCATCTGCTGCTCTCATGGATTTCCGGCACTGCGCCTGCCAGTGGAAGGATGCGGTGTAAGCCCGGCAATAGGGCTGAACGTGGGGGATCCTGTATGAAGTGCTACGTGTGTGCGAAGGAGGGAGTTAGTTCGGATGCGGTCGCCGTCTGCACGGTCTGCGGCATGGGGACCTGCATGAAGCATACGATACGAAAGGAAGTCGATGTCTGGGAGGGGGGCTATCCCTTCCCCTCGCGGAAACTCCCGAAAAAGATGCCGAGGATGTTCTGTCCCGACTGCGCCGGGGCCTACAAAGGAGAGTTGTGATGGCATCGCTCTCCACCCGCTGCATTGCAGAAGGGGTCGGGACGCTGCTCCTCGTGTACTTCGGGACCGGGGCGGCGGTAATAACGCTGATGCTTGCCGCCGGGACAAAGCCGGTCTCGGCGTTCAATGTCGGGATCGGCGAACTGGGAGGTATGGGCGACTGGCTGGCGATCGGGCTGGTCTTCGGCATCACGATCGCCGCGGTCATCTATGCGCTCGGCCGGGTCTCGGGGGCGCACCTCAACCCGGCGGTGACGATCGGGCTCTGGGCGGTAAAGAAGTTCCCGTCGGGAGAAGCTCTCGGGTATATTGTCGCCCAGTGTATCGGGGCTGCGGCCGGGAGCGTTCTCCTGTACTTCTCGCTCGGCGCTGCCGCGGTGACAACCGGCGGGCTCGGGGCGACCGCTCCCTTCCCGGGCATCGGGTACGGGCAGGCGATCCTTGTCGAGGCTATCGCTACCTTTGTGCTGATGCTCGTTATCATGGGCGTTGCGGTGGACGAGCGGGCCCCGCCGGGCTTTGCCGGCCTCATCATCGGCCTCACGGTTGCGGGCCTTATCACGATGGCGGGAAACATCACCGGCGCCTCGCTCAACACGGCCCGTACGTTCGGGCCGTACCTTGCCGACAGCCTGCTCGGGGGCTCGAACCTCTGGATGTATTTCCCGATCTATGTCATAGGTCCAATTTGCGGGGCGGTCGTTGCCGCGCTGTTCTACACAAAGATTGCCGCGGACTGAGCCGGAGACCGGCAATCCCTTTTTTACCGGGCGATAAAAAGAGACCGGGTTTTCCCGGCACGAATCCTTACGTAATAATGATGTCCGGGTGGTCCCGGTCTTCGGTAGTGTTGATCGCCGTCACCCTGATCTCCGCATTGTCGATAAAGAGCATGGCCTGCCCGAAGTGCTGCGGAATGCCCGGGTCGGCAAAGACCTCGTAGGCTTTCAGGCCCTCGCCGGTATAATGGGGGACCTGGACCGCGGTGTACCGGAGCGTGGCGTTTGCCCGGTCATAGGCCGGGTTCGAGAGCGTCAGGATCACGGAATCGTTTGCTGCCGGTGCATTGGCGAGCATCAGCGCGGCGTTCGGTGAGGATGTGCTGTTCCAGAGCGAACTCGTGCTGAACGTATTAGTGGAGATCCCGCCCGAGAGCCGGTCCGGCGTATCGGAGAAGTAGATCGTATCGGGACGGACACCGGTAAGGGTTAAGGTCATCGTGCCGTTCTCCCCGGGGACAAGCGACCCCGAGGTTCCTTCCTGCACAAAGAGGAAGCTGATGATGTCTCCCGGTGTGGCAGCCGTTGAAACTCCTGCCGGGATCGCGCAGGTCGTGGTGCCGGTTCCGGCAAGTGCCGGGCCGATGGCATAGAAACCTGCGAGGGCTCCTGCACAGAGCCCGATGATGAGACCGGCAACAAATACCGGCTGGAGGAAAATATCCTTTGCAACCATCTGTGGAGGTATTTTTTTGCGAGGTTCCCATAAATACCTGCGGAGACCGGGGGTACTGCGGCGCCGTGCCCCGTTCCCAAGATATATGCCCGATCCCGCAGAAAGTACCAGCTGCAACTGCCCGCATACCGCACCGGGCACGAACCGGGGATGCCGTACATGGACTTTATCACCGTAGTCATCGCGATAGCCACCCTCTTTGTACTGATCGCGGCCGGGTTTGGCGCCCGGAAGTACGGCCTCGTTAAAGACAACCATGTCCACCTCATCTCCCATATCCTCGTCAGCGTCTCGCTGCCTGCCCTGACCATTGCAAGCATGCAGGTGCCGGAGACGGCACAGACCATGGGGATCGTAGACCGGATGCTCGTCGTTGCCGTGGGCTACTACCTTGCTGCGTTTGCCATCGGGCTCCTCCTCTGCCGGTTCCTTCCCGCAACGTCAGAGGAGAAGGGGGTCTTCCAGTTCATGCTGGTCTTCCCGAACTCCATGTTCATGGGCATCCCGGTGGCGCTGGCGGTGCTCGGCCCAAGCTCGCTCTTTTACGTGATCCTCTTTAACGTCCCGTTCTATTTCCTGGTCTTTACCCTCGGCGTCTGGCTGCTTGCCCGGGGCCGGCCGGGAAAGATCGACCTCAAGGTCCTCCTCTCCCCCGGTCTTGTGGCGGCAATCGCGGGGCTCGTGCTCTTCCTCTTCCAGCTCAATCTCCCCTCCCCGGTCCAGTCCGGCCTCGAGCTGATCGGATCTGCCACAACCCCGCTTGCGATGATCGTGGTCGGCGCCATGCTTGCCACCCTCCCCCTGCACCGGCTTGCCGGCGACTGGAGGATCTACCTTACTACCGCACTCCGGCTTATCGTCTTCCCGGTGGCGGCATTTCTGATCCTGTCGCCGTTTGTCTCCGACCACCTGCTGCTCGGCGTTGCCGTGCTCATGATCGCCATGCCGGTGGCGGCAAACTCGGTGCTTCTCTCGGAAGAGTACGGCGTGGATGCGACTCTTGCCTCGCAGGGCGTCTTCATCTCGACCGTGCTCTGCCTTGCAACGATCCCGCTGTTGGAAGTTTTGCTCTTTTAGGAGAATGCCCGGGGGCTGTCAGGCTGTCCCGGCAAAAAAAAAGAAAAAATTTTCGAGAGGAATTTTTTGAGAGGGAAGTAGTGTGTATCAGGCAGACCGGGATGCGGTTGCATTCCGCGGGTGCCACTGCTGGCGGGTAGTGCTGGTAACCTGCCCGTTGTGGGCCGGGTAATACGAGGCAAACCATGCCTTTTCTGCTGCGGTGTCGTTGTTCCTGATCGCAGTCTGGAGCGCACTTACGTCGACGCCCTTCTGTTGGAGTCCTGTCACCAGCTTCTGGAGCCGTTCCTGCTGCATAGTTGCATTCGCCGTAATGCCCGGGGTTTTTTCATGGGTACTATTTCCCGCCCGGCCAATCCCGCCAAAGCGGGAACCGGCCGATCCGGCGGTTGCGTTCTTCTTTAAGGGTCCTTGTGTCTTGTTCGCGGTGAGGTTGAAGCCTGCACCGGTGTGCGGGTGGCTGCTGTTTGCAGCGAACCGGAACCCGGGCGCGTGACCGTGCTGTACGGTCTCGCCGCCGGCCTGCGCCATGCCTGCCGCGGCTGCCGGTCCGATCGCGAGCCCGAGGATAATGAGGGCAGAGAGGACCACCGCGATCCTTCCTGCCCCCCGGATAACGAATGTCATACGATCAACTCCGTGATGGAATGGGACGCGGCCTGCTTTGCCGGCATCTTGTACAGTTTATTTTACATTTTGTAATATAAACGTTAGCATCCCGCCGTGGCGGATCCAGGGAAACCGAAAGAAAAACGGAATTATCCTGAGGATTTTTACCTTATGCTGCGGGATCCGTGCAGTCCTGTTTCGGGCAGAGGGTTGCATACAGTGCGGCAACGGCTCGCAGGGCCGAGAATCCCTTCTCGGTGATGATATAGTCGCCCCGCTCGTGGCGCTGGAGGATCATGCCGGTATCGGCGAGCTTTTTAATGTGGAAGAGGAGGTTACCCCCCCGCAGGCCCGTGAGGGCCGAGAGGTCGGAGAAGGTCCGGGTCTGGGTTGCAAGGGACTGGAGGATCTGGAGCCTCTGCGTGTTTGCGAGCGGTTCGAGGATCTCCTTTACGGTCTCTTCCTCGGGGACCGGCCCGGCCGCTTCGCCCGGTTCGGCGGCTTTTGCATAGACCCCGAGCGCCTGCATCAGGCCGATCTGCTTCTCAAAGAGCCGCGATACCTCGGAAAAACAGGTATCGCAGCGGGATGTCGTGCCCTTTTTCCGGAGTGTCTTCATCTCCTTTCTGCACGCTGCAATCACCTCGTCCGTGACCTCGCCGTTCCGGATATGCCCGGCCGTGCTCTCTAAAAATTCCATAAAAACGGAAAAACACTTGTCGCGCATCGGGCAGTCCTGCACCATCTCGCCCGGCAGTTCGGCCTTTGCCGCTCCTACCTGGTGATCGGCAATGAGCCCGGAGTAGTTCCTCTTTACCTCCCCGAGCACCGCATCGATATGCTGCTGGTTAGCCCGCTCGATAAACCTCTTCAGGTCCGTCCGCAGACCGGTGATCTCTGTTTTGAGCTCCCGGATCTCGGTTAACGATCCCAGTACCGCACCCATGGTATCCTCGTCTCACTAAAAAGGGTCAGTGCCATGACCCTCCGTTCTTTGTATAGTTTACTGACGCTCTTGTATATATCCATAACACATGGAGAAGAGTATGGTGAAAGAAGATGCCAGTTTGGAACTGTACCGGTAAAACGGTGACAAAGGCACAGGCAGAGAAGTCCCTTGCAACGATCAAGAGCGCCTGTTTTAAGTGCGAGACCCACAGCAGCGATTGTGCGATTGCCCATGCGGCGGGTGCGGTTGCAGCGATGATCGATGAGAAACCGTCCGTAAAGGACCTGATCCACGGTCAGATCACGGGAGCCCTTGCCGGGGCAAAGTTCCCGATCAAAACCCCCAAAGCGCTCCTCGAAGCGTTCCCGAACGGTGCGGATACCACCTGCTGCGTCGGGGATCTCAAGATGACTGCGGGGGAGGCAGGAAAGCTCCTCACAGCCTCCGACTTCCCGTTTAAAAATGCGAACGCGGTCGCCGACACGATCGTGGAGCGGGCCGGGCTCTGACCCTCCAGCGCTTTTTTTGTTACTGCACGTCTCTTCTGGAATTTTTCCTGCCATACGGGCAGATATAGAGGCACATCCCGCAGACCGCCGGGCCGCCGTTCTGCTCCATCTCCTTAAAGTAGCGCTCGCAGGCCGCTGCATCGAACCGGGCCTCGCGGGGCTCGTCTGCCCGAAACGCCCGCCCGGTAAACGCATGGACCGGGCAGGCATCGGTACACTGCATGCAGCTGCCACAGCGCTCCTCCATCGGGGTCCCGGTCGGTTCGAGCGGGGCGTCGGTGAGCACCGTCACCCACCGGACCCGGGGGCCGTGGTCCGGGGTGACTAGGAGGCAGCTCTTCCCGATCCAGCCAAGGCCGGCAAGGTGCGGGGGGAGCTTGTTCGAGATGATGCCCGCGATCTTCTCGTCGCTTGCCCGTTTCGAGGCCGGGGCGGGAAGCGCCCGGTAGCCGGCCCGCTGGATCCGGTTCGCGACCTCGACTGCCACCTGGTCGAGCATCGAATTGATGACATCGTAGCTGTTGTGCTTGTAGAGCATTGCCGCCGCGTACTCGGCACGGTTGGGGATGAGATCGACAAGCGAGTCCTGCAGGGCAATTCCTATGGCAATGGCCCGGGGGTACCGGGCCACCAGCTCGCCGCCCTGGCCCCTGACAAACTCCTCTGCAAGGGTCAGGTCCGCCACACCGAAATAGTCCGCCCCGCGCCCGAGTGCGCAGGATCTGAGTTCTTCGCCAAGCTCCATACCGGCTTCCTGAATTGAGATCTGTACCGTCCTGTTATGTGAGCTTACCGATTTTGCGCTTGCCCGCAAAAGAAGGAAACGGTATATCCGATTGTATTTCCTATCGTTTCTTTGAGGGATGTAAAATGACAACCACGATGGAACTCTTCCAGAACGAAGCCCCCGAAGTGGCGGCTGCGTTCAACAACCTGATCATGGCGGTCGTGAAACGGCCGGCGCTCGATGCAAAGACCAAGCAGCTGATCTACATCGCGATGAAGGCAGCGATGGGGGACGATGCCGCGGTAAACGCCCACATCCCGATGGCAAAGGCAGCCGGGGCAACCCGGGAGGAAGTGATCGATGCGATCCTCATGACGGTCACCGTTTCGGGGATCCGGGGCGTGGCCCATTGCCTGCCGGACGCGGTGGCGCAGTTTGAGAAGTGATCTTCTGTTACCGGCAGGGCAGACCTGACGAAACGGTTTTACTGTTCCGGGGTATAATGTCGTGATCACGTGAGATCATGAGCCGGAAACTTACTACCTACGAAGATGCCGTCGCCTTCCACGGCCACACCTGCCCGGGCCTTGCGCTCGGCTACCGGGTGGCGGAGTACGCCCTCAAAGCCCTCCACGCGGAGCGTTCCGAGGACGAAGACCTGGTGGCGATTGTCGAGAACGATGCCTGCGGGGTCGATGCCGTGCAGGCAATCGCCGGCTGTTCGGTGGGAAAGGGCAACCTGATCCTAAAAGACCTCGGCAAGCACGCCTACACCTTCATCAACCGGAAGACCGGCTCTGCCATCCGGCTCGTCCAGCGCCCGGAGCCCCTCACCGAACGGCTCGACCCGGCGGCAGCAGCGCTCCGGGCAAAGGTGATGAGCGGGAAGGCAACGCCTGCCGAGGAGAAGGAGTTTGAGGAGCGGCAGGCCGCGATCATCCGGAAGATCCTCACGATCCCCTTTTCCGAACTCTTTATCAAGAAAGAGGCCCGGTCGGAGATCCCCGAGAAGGCGCGGATCTTCGGTTCGGTCCAGTGCGCTTCCTGCGGCGAGATCGTGGCCGAGCACCGGGCCCGGGTGAAAAACAATAAGATGGTCTGCATTCCCTGCGCCGGCGAATACAGCCGGGGCTGGTAACCTTTTTTTGCCCGGCACGGTTCGGGCACCTTTATGCAGGAGCCTCGCGCCAGTACTACCTGTATACGGAGACACAAGAATGGGCGCACTTGACGGCATACAGGGCATGGTCGCGGCATACCTCATCTCCCCCGGCGGGCAGGAGACGATGAAAAATTTCCTCTCATCCCCGCAGGGAAAAGAAGCGATCGATGCATACCTCTCGACCCCCGCAGGCCAGGACATGGCCCGGCTCCTCCTTTTACGGGCGCTCGACAGCCTCGACATCGCCGATTCCGTCAAGGACCAGATCCGGACGGCCCTTGCTGAAAAAGGCACCACGGCCCCGTAATCTAATCGCCTGAAAAGGTCTTCCCGGCCCGGGTATAACCCATCCCCTTTTACCCCGGGCAGTTCCAGTACCCTGCAATAATTCCCCGATAGCAGAAAGGATCGTTTCCATGACCCCGGACACTGTTCCCACCCCTATCCGGACCGCATACCGGCCCGGCGATATCACCGCCATCTGCGATGCAGCGATTGCCACCGCGACAAAGGCGCTCGACCGGATTGCACATCTTCCCCCGGAATCGCGGACCTTTGAGTCCACCCTGCTCGCATTCGAGAGCGCGATGGCGGACTATGGCGATGCGGTCCTGCCGGTCACCCTCATGGGCTATGTCTATCCCGACAAGGATGTCGCAGCCGAAGGATCGGCAGCAGAGGAGAAGGCCGGGAAGTTCTCGGTCGGCATCTACACCCGCCGCGACCTCTACGATGCGATAAAGACCGCCGTCCCCCGTACCAAAGAGGAAGAACGGCTCCTCTCCGAGACGCTGCGGCAGTTTAAGAAAAACGGTCTTGCCCTGCCCGACGACGGTCTTGCCCGCGTCAGAAAACACAAGGAAGAGATCACCGGGCTCGAAGTACGGTTCACGGCAAACCTCAACAACGACACCTCTGCAATAGATTTTTCAAAAGAGGAACTCGACGGCGTCCCGGAGGACGTGCTCGCCACGTTCTCGCGGACCAGCGACGGGCGCTACCATGTCACCACCAAGTATCCCGATTATATCCCGGTGATGCAGAACGCAAAGAACGGCGAGACCCGCAAACAGCTGTACACCGCGTTTGTCAACCGGCAGGCAGCGGCAAACACGGAGCTCCTCGAAAAAGCGATCCTGGTCCGGCAGGCCTGCGCACACGAACTCGGGTACGCAAGCTGGGCGGACTACCGGCTCGACGGCCGGATGGCAAAGACTACTGCCGCAGTGCTGGCGTTCCTTGGCGATCTCAAAAGCCCGGTAAAAGAGAAGGAAGAGGCCGACCTCGCTGTCCTGCTCGCCCTTAAAAAAGAGCTTGTCCCGGGTGCTGACCGGATCGATCCCTGGGACCTTGCCTATCTCACCGAGCAGCTGCGCATACGCCGGTTCGCGCTCGACAACGAGGCGATCCGGAAGTACTTCCCGTTCGATACCGTGCTCTCCGGGATGCTCGGGATCTTCGGCCCGCTCTTTGGCGTGCGGTTTAGCGTTGTCCCGGATGCCCCGGTCTGGGCGCCGGGCGTCTGCCTTGTCCGGATCACGGACAGCGCCGACAACCGGACCCTTGCGTATATTTACCTCGACATGTTCCCCCGGGACGGCAAGTACGGGCACATGATGATGGTGCCCCTGATCGCAGGCCGGAGGACAAAAGACGGGTACTCGGTCCCGGTCACTGCTATTGTAGGCAACTTCCGGGCACCCTCGGGCGCTACCCCCTCGCTCCTCACCCACGACGATGTGGAGGGACTCTTCCACGAGTTCGGCCACGCGCTCCACGGGTGCCTGACCCGGGTCCCCTATGCGAGCCTTGCGGGGTCGAGCGTTGAGTGGGACTTTGTCGAGACCCCCTCGCAGGCGCTCGAAAACTGGGCGTGGGAACCCGCGGTGCTCGATGCGGTCTCGGGGCATTATGCCCGGCCGGAGGAAAAACTCCCAAGAGACCTTTGCGATCGGATCATCGCCGCCCGGGACCTCGGGGCCGGCCTTCTGTATACCCGGATGCTCGTGATCTCTTCCGAGGACATGGCGTTCCATACCGCAGAAGGGCCGGTCGATGTGACTGCAACCGGCAACCGGTTCTACCGCGAGCTCATGGGGATCGAACCGCTCGCGGGCGGCCACGAACCCTCGACCATCGGCCATTTCATGGGCGGGTACGATGCCGGGTACTACAGTTACCTCTGGGCCGAGGTGTACGCCCTCAATGTCTTTGCCCGCTTTAAGGCCGGCGGACTTTTTAACCCGGCCACCGGCGCGGAGTACCGGCACACCATCCTCGAACAGGGAAACATGCAGCCCGGCGACGAACTCCTGCGGGCATTCCTCAAAAAAGAGCCCTCCATGGAACCCTTCTACGAACGGCTCCATATCCGGGCGCCCCGGTAAAGCGGTGCAAAAAGACCGCCCCAAGCGTTTCTCTTATCTCCCCTCCCGCCCCAAGTACCCGGTGTGACGCATGAGCCGCCGGTAAAAAATATCCTGTACTGGTGCGACCGGTGCAATATCCCCCTGATTGGCCGGACCTGTTCCTGCAAAGGAGAGGGGCGGCCCCTCGAACTCCTCCAGCCGTACGATGTACGCCCGGCGCTTGCCGCCGACATGGCGCTCATTATCCGGCTCGTGCGGGAACGCTTCGGGAACGTGCCGGTCCCGACCGTCCTCCTCCTCAACAAGACCGGCGGCGTGGACCGGGCAGACCTTGTGATCGCCCACGGGTACCGGTTCGGGTGGCTCACCTTTGACCCGGTGGCACGGAAGTTCTCGTTCGACCTCTCGCCCGAGGCGCTTCCCTTTATCCTCAAACACGTGACAAAAGGCATCGTCGACCTTGAGACCGGGATAGAGGCCCCGGCCGGCCCGGGCAGGATGGGGGGCAAGAAGTTCCGGTTGAACAACCCCGTACCCGACGGCACCGCGATCGTGAAACTCAAAAACCGGTACGGGACCGGGGCGGTCAAGAACGGGCAGATCCGGGTAAAGGAACTTGCCCCGGTCGAGACCCGGACCGCGCCGAACCCGGGCTGGGCGCAGGTGATCGAACAGAACCAGTATCACCTTAAAAATCTCGAACGCAGCGCCGTGCGGATGATTAAGTCCCATATCCACGACCGCCCGGTCTGCAATGTCTCGTTCTCGGGGGGAAAAGACAGCACCGCGGTCCTGACGCTTGCACGAAAGGCCGGCGTGACCGATGCGTTCTACCTTGACACCGGCATCGAGTTCCCCGAGACCGTTGCATTTGTCCGTTCGCAGGGCGTGCCCGTGATCGAAAAAGCCGGGGACTTCTTTTCGGCGGTAGAAAAGGCCGGGCCGCCGGGGAAGGACAACCGCTGGTGCTGTAAGCTCCTAAAACTCCGGCCCCTCCAGATCCATCTCGCAGAGGTCGGCCCCTGCGTGACCGTGCAGGGCAACCGCTGGTACGAGTCATGGAACCGGGCAGCGCTCGAAGAGACCAGCCAGAACCCGGCCAATCCCCTCCAGCTCAATATCTCACCGATCCGGAACTGGCGGGCGCTCGAGGTCTTTTTGTACCTCTGGTGGCAGAAGGCCGCAATCAACCCGCTCTACGATCAGGGGGTCGAACGGATCGGCTGCTGGGTCTGTCCCTCCATGCTCGAAAGCGAGTACGAGGGCCTCAGGGGAATGCACCCGGAGTATACGGCACGGTGGGATACCTTCCTTACCAAATGGGCGGAGAAGAAGGGGCTCCCCGATGCATTTTATCAGTGGGGCCTCTGGCGCTGGAAGGCGCTTCCCCCCAAGATGCGCGAGCTCTGCCGGGACCGGGGCATCCCGGTCCGGGACGACTACACACTCCAGGCCGAACCGCCGGTGGAGCACGAAAAGACGGTTGAAATAGCACAGGGGAGTACCATGGATCAGCATATGTCAGGTACGGCGGCAGGGGAGTACGATGTGGATGCAGTCCGGCGGGATTTCCCGATCCTCTCCGATATTATCTATCTCGATAATGCCGCCACCAGCTTCTCGCCCGAGCCCGTGGTGGCAGCGCAGGTCGAGTTCGAGCACAACTACCGGGCAAACGTGGGCCGGGGCGTCCACCGGCTCACGAGCATTGCAAGCCAGCGCTACTGGCATGCGCATGAGAAGGTATCAGACTTTATCGGCGGAAAAGACGGGGTTACCGTCTTTACCCGGAACACCACCGAGTCCGTCAACATGGTCGCTCAGGGCCTCTCCTGGAAACCCGGCGACCGGGTTATCACCACGATCCTCGAACACCACTCGAACCTGCTCCCGTGGCGCAGGCTCGCCCGGCAGGGTGTTGCCACCGATATTATCGGTATCGACCCCGATTATGAGCCCGATCTCGGGGCGCTTGAAAAAGCGATCACCGGGTCCACGAAGCTCGTGGCCATCACCCATGCCTCAAACGTGCTCGGCGTGGTTACCTCGGTAAAGGAGATTGCGGAGATCTGCCACGCGAAAGGCGTCCTCCTCCTTGTGGACGGGGCGCAGGCTGTTGCCCATATGCCGGTCAATGTCAGGGAGCTCGGCTGCGATTTCTACTGCTTCTCGGGGCACAAGATGTCCGGGCCCACCGGGACCGGCGTGCTCTGGATGAAGGAGCCCTGCATCGAGCCGCTCCTTCTCGGCGGGGGAATGGTTGATGCGGTGACCGCGGACGGGTACACGCCTGCGCCGGGCTACCAGCAGTACGAGGCGGGGACCCCGAACATTGCCGGGGGCATTGGCCTTGGCGCTGCCGTGGACTATCTCCAGAATCTCGGCATGGACCGGATCCACCGGTACCTCACTGGCCTTACGGACCGGCTCATCGGCTCCCTTTCCGAGAACAAGAGCGTCCATGTCTATGCTCCAAAGGATCCGGCCCGGCGGATCGGGGTAGTCTCTTTTACCGTGGACAACTTCCACCCCCACGAGGTGGCCCAGCAGCTCGATGAGGCGGCAGACATCATGGTCAGGTCCGGCCACCACTGCTGCCAGCCGCTGGTAGAAAGCCTCGGGCTTCCCGACGGGACCGTACGGGCAAGCCTTGCCTACTACACTACCCGACAGGATATCGACCTGCTCGCGGCCACGCTTGAAGAGATTACCCGGTAAGACTCTTCCCGCCTCCGCTTTTTTGCCGATCAGCCACGGTTTATTACGCCCCCCGCCCAATCTACCGGTATATCCGGTGACTACCATGGACAACCAGATCTTCTCTGACGTCTTTTCCAGGGCAAGGGAACAGCACCCCCTCATCCACCATATCACCAATTACGTGACCGTGAACGACTGCGCCAACATCACCATCTGCGCCGGGGGAGCGCCGGTCATGGCCGATGCCCGGGAAGAGGCCGGGGAGATGGCGGGCTTTGCCGGGGCGCTTGTCTTAAACATCGGGACGCTCAATGCCGGGATCATCGAGAGCATGATCCTTGCCGGGAAGGCGGCAAACGAGCGGGGGATCCCGGTGGTGCTCGATCCGGTCGGTGCCGGTGCAACAAAGCTCCGGACCGAGAGCACCCGGCGCCTCTTTGACAAACTCGATATCGCGATTGTCAAAGGCAATGCCGGCGAGATCGGTACACTTGCCGGTGCCAACGCAAAGGTCCGCGGCGTGGACTCGGCAGGAGTCACCGGCGACATTGTCGGCATTGTCCGTGACTACGCTGAATCCTCCGGGATAACGGTTGTTGCAAGCGGGGCAACCGATATCGTGAGCGACGGGAAACGCGTCCTCTTTGTAAAGAACGGCCACCCGATGATGGGAACCATTTCGGGGACCGGCTGCATGGCCTCATCGGTCACCGGTGTCTGCGCCGCGGTCTCCCCGGACCGGGTCATGGCCGCGGCAACCGCCCTTGCAGCGTTCGGGCTTGCCGGGGAACGGGCAGCGGCACGGGCAGCAGGCCCGGGGTCGTTCAAGGTTGCGCTCTTCGATGAGATGGCTGCGCTTGAACCCGCCGATCTCAAGACCGGCGCCAGAGTCACCACCGTGTAACGGGTATGGCACTCGATCTCTACGTTGTCACCGATGAACAGATCGGGAAGGGGCGCTCCCATGCGGAGATCGCCCGGCTCGCCTGCGCCGGGGGGGCCGGTGCGATCCAGCTCCGGGACAAACACCGGGCCCCGGAAGAACTCATCCGCATCGGCCGGGAGATACGGGCGATCACCCGCGGGGCCGGGGCGCTCTTTATCGTAAACGACAGCCTCGACGTGGCGCTTGCCTGCGGTGCTGACGGTGTGCACCTCGGGCAGGACGATATGGCAGCGGGCATGGCCCGTCTGCGAGCGCCCCGACCGTTTATCATCGGGATCTCGGCCGGGACCGTTGCAGAAGCTGTTGCCGCCGAAAAGGCGGGGGCAGACTATGTGGCCTTAAGCCCGGTCTTTGCAACAGCATCAAAAGACAATGCCGGCCCCGGCCAGGGCCTCGTGGTCCTGCGGGAGATGAAGGCCGCGGTCTCCATCCCGGTGATCGCCATCGGCGGGATCACCCGGGAAAACCTTGGTGAGGTAATCGCCGCAGGTGCGGACGGTATCGCCGTGATCTCGGCGGTCGTGGCAGCACCGGATATCACCGCAGCGGCCCGGGACCTCAGGGAGCGAATCGCAGCGGCAAAAGCGGGGCGCCGGTAATGGCAGACACCTTCGTGCTCCACGAACATTTTTCAAAGCACCACCACTTCGACTTCCGGCTGGAGCACGACGGGGTCTTGGCGAGCTGGGCAGTCCCCAAAGGCCTTCCCGAAAAACCCGGGGAACGCCGGCTTGCCATACAGGTCGAGGACCATCCCCTCTCCTACGGGACGTTCGAGGGCACGATCCCCGGGGGCGAGTACGGGGCGGGAGAGGTGAAGATTGCCGATGCCGGCACGTACGAGACGCTCGCATGGACGAACGAGCGGATCGAAGTCCTGCTCCACGGGAAAGAGCACACCGGGAAGTACGTCCTCCTCCGGTTCGCAAAAGCCGGGGAGAAGAACTGGATCGTGCTCAAAGGAAAAGAAGCCTGAATCAGTGCCGGTCGCGGGATACGCTGCCTTGTTTTATCCGCGGTCATACCTGCGAAAATTTTCGCAGTCAACGCCGTGTATATAATCCCGGAAAACGACAGGAAGGTATGCAGATAACGTTCCTTGCCCTTATTGCCGTAGGTATCGCGGCCATCGTTGTGGCGGGGTGTACCTCGACTGCCCCCGCCACCCCGGCAGCTCCTGCAACAACACCCGCGCTGCTCTCCGTTTCCATCCAGCCGGATATCCCCCGTTACACGGTCCAGATGTCATCGGCACCCGGGATCGGCCTCTCTCCGAATATTACCGGGCAGCCCCAGCCGGCAAACCTCACCTGCACCTGGACAACAGACTATGGCCACTTCCTTATCTGGGATGCCCCGGATTACACGGTAAACGAACGGGGGACAACCGTTACCGGCAACCGGACAAAAGTGTACTGGACCTATATCGGCGAGAATGAAACCCTCCCGCGCCCGCAGGTCCATATCTCGCTTGCGGTCGCCGACCCGTCGACCGGTGCCGTCATCGGGCATGCGGAGAAGATCATCGGCTGGGATGCCAAAAACGATACCGCCGTGATCGGGTAGCCCCTTTGCCGTGGTCAATACCTATTTAGGCCAGGGAAGGAATCCACTGGTATAGCCAGAAGGAGGGAAAATGGAATGCCAGACAAAAAAGACGGAAGGCTTGAACTGCTGACGGACAAGAACAGCGCACTCGTACTCGTGGACTACCAGCCCACGATGTTTGCGGGGGTTGCATCGGGAGACAAGACGATCATCCGGAACGCGGCATACTGTGCGGCAAAAGCCGCGCAGATCCTCAACGTCCCGGTCGTGCTCTCGGCGATCAACCCGGCAGGCAACGGGAAGTTCCTTGCCGAGATCGCCGATCTCTTCCCGGGCCAGGAAGTGTATGCCCGTGCCGTGCCCAGCTTCGATGCATTCGAGGACGAGAAGACCTTGAACGCCTTTAAAAAGACCGGCAAAAAGAAGCTCGTGATCTCCGGCCTCTGGACCAGCATGTGTTTTGCCTACACGGCCCTGCACGGGATCCGGGAAGGGTACGAGGTGTACGGCCTGATAGATGCCGGCGGCGACTCCACACCGGACGCCCACAAGTACGGGGTGGAAAGGATGATCCAGGCCGGTGTCGTCCCGATCACGGTAGAATCGCTGGTCTCGGAATGGATGCACGAGTGGACCAACCCGAAGGCCGGCGAACTGGTAAAGGAAGTGTATTCCCGGTACGGGTACATGATCGGCCTTGGCCGGCAGTAACGGAATTATCCGCGCATGCCCTGGTATTCAGGATGCGTTCTTTTTTTTAGGGGGGTTCTGGCGGGATTTACCCGCACCAGTCCCGGTCCAGTTCGGATTTGCCCACATAATGTTAAAGACATTGTTTACCGCTTTTGCCACCATCTCGTTCTCGATCCAGAGGGCAACGAGATCGGTACGGTTTGCGGACTTGTCTTCGGGCAGGGGGAAGATCATGAGCATCTCCCTGCTGTCGATAGTCAGGGTACGGATAAACGGTTCCGGGGCGATCTGGATATCCGGGGTTACGGGAGAGAAGGATTCCCGTACATCGAGGATCTCCCCTTTTACCCGGATCGGGTTGTTTGCCGAGATCCGGATGACCACGCCCCTGCGCTTTGCTGCGGCAAGCTGCTCTTTGATCGGTTCGAGTTCCTCGGGGTAATAGAGGGTTCCAAAGAGGTTGAGACTCGTCTTTGCCCGCCGCATCATGTCGGCAGTCGTGGCAGCGATGTTATCCAGTCCCCGTACAATATGGGTTTTCGGGGGCTCACTCTCACCGCGTTTCTCATAATACAGGGTAAAATCATCGTTTAACCGGTCGAGCTCGGCATCAAGGCTTAATTTGCGGCTGCCCACCGTTTCCGAGGGACAGACCGGGGAGATCTTCCCGGGTCTCCCCTTCTCTACGGTGAGCCATTTCCGGTCTTCGAGAAGTCTGATGGTATCGTAGATCTTGGTCCTTGGGATCCCCGAGACCTCTGCGAGGGCAAAGGGTGTCATGCTCCCCCTCTCTATGAGTGCGGTATAGGCTTTTGCCTCGTACGCGGAGAGCCCGAGCGTCCCAAGCAGGTCGATGGTCTTCTTATCAGCAGGCATGTAGGGTGTACTGTAACATTTCCCCATATATAAGTTACAAAATCCTTATGAACAAACCGGGCGATTCACAATTGTAAAGAAAACAGAACCTGCCGGGCTGCAGGAAACTGCGATCCGGTGCAGCAGAGGGATCTGGTGCATACCGGGCCGGTAACCAAAAAGCCCTGCATTTGGTGACTCTCACGATCCACTCATGACAAAGACCTCAAAAGAACCACAAAAACCCGGACACGACACCATGAAGATCACGGTTACGAAAAACGGGCCCTATATCGTCAGCGGAGGTGTGCCCCTCATCCAGATGGAGATCTGCAATGACGATGAGGGCTACTGCCGGACATGGCGGGAGGTAAAGCGGTACCCGGTGCAGGAGACCTATGCCCTCTGCCGGTGCGGCCATTCGGAGAACAAGCCGTTCTGTACCGGGATGCATGCGAAGATCGGCTTTGACGGGACCGAGACCGCAGGAGACGAGCCGTATCTCCGGCACCCGCGGATCATCCGGGGTCCGGAACTGGAACTGCTCGATTACGAGAACCTCTGCGTCCATGCCCGGTTCTGCATGCGGGCCGGCGGGATCTGGGGGCTCACCGAACAGTCGGACAACCCGGAGGCCCGGGAGATTGCTATCGAGGAGGCCTGCAACTGCCCGTCAGGAAGGCTGGTCATGAAAGATCGGGAGACCGGAAAAACCATTGAGCCTGAACTGGAACCGTCCATCGTTGTGATCGAGTATCCCCCGCGCGGGGAGCATGGGCCGCTCTGGGTACGGGGCGGGATACCGGTGGTATCTGCTGACGGGAAACCGTACCATATCCGGAACCGTCTCACGCTCTGCCGGTGCGGGAAGTCGGAGAACAAGCCGTTCTGCGACGGCAGCCACGTGCAGCACTAGAGAAAAAGCAAAGATTTCAGAGGGAATGTATGAGTTTTGTCAAAGTTGCAAAGACCGGGGACATCTCTCCCGGGACCATGAAACACGTTGAGATTGCCGGAAAAGAACTCTGCATTGCAAATGTCGGCGGGAAGTTCTATGCCATCGGCGACCGGTGCGGCCACGAGAATGCAAGCCTTGCACGGGGAAAACTGGAAGGTACTCATGTTGTCTGCCCCATGCACGCTTCCAAGTTTGATGTAACGACCGGGAAAAAAGTTGCCGGACCCGTCCTCGAACTGGCCGGGATTGCCAAGAAATTCAGCGGGTGCCCCGAACCGGTGAGAAAAGAGATGGGAGCAATGTTTGAGGGTATTGCCGCGGCACAGAGCTCGATCAAGACCTACGACGTGCCGTCCTATGACGTGAAGACTGAGGGTATGGATATTCTGGTAAACGTGTAAGAACGCCGGATAAAAACCGTATCGTCCGGGTTTAAAGAGAGAAAACGGAGGAGCAAAACCATGGCAAACGAGAGCAGACAAACCTACGATTATATCATTGTCGGGGCCGGCACATCCGGGCCGATTGTCGCATCCCGGCTGAGTGAAGATCCTCATGTATCAGTCCTGCTGCTGGAGGCCGGCGGGGAGAACATAAACGATATTTCCCGGGCACCGGGAGCCTTTTTCAAGGTCTGGGGAACTGATTACGACTGGCAGTACGAGTCAGAACCGCAAAAGGGCTTGAACAACCGGAAAATTTACTCTCCCCGGGGCCACGTTGTCGGGGGATCTTCGGCAATCAACGTCGGGTTCTGGATGCGGGGGACAAAGGAAGATTACGATTTCTGGGAACAACAGGGCGCCAAAGGCTGGAATTACGAAAAGGCGCTGGAAATGTTCCAGAAGATCGAGGATACCGACAAGGGACCGACCCGGTACCGGGGAAAAGGCGGCAAGGTACACCTGGAAGATTCAGCGTATCCAACGAAATTTGTCCATACCCTGCTTGAGGCATTCAAGGAAGCCGGGTTCGGCAGCATCGGGGATTTCCAGGCTGAAAATCCGTATCAGGCCGATGTTGTCCAGAAAGATTACCTCAACAGGGTCCGGCGTACCCCTGCGGACAGTTACTTGTCCGACGAGATCCGTAAAAGGCCCAACCTGAAAGTCCGGACCGATACCTTTGTCCGCAAAGTAATCTTCAAAGGAAACCGGGCAGTGGGCGTTGAAGCTGAACATCAGGGCACTGTGCAGCAGATCACGGCACGTGCCGAAGTCATTCTATCGGCGGGAACCTATAACACGGCGCAGATCCTGAAACTGTCAGGAATAGGGCCTAAAAAGGAACTGGCAAAGCACGGCATCCCTGTGGTTGCGGATGTCCCGGGCGTCGGTGAAAATCTCAACGATCACCTGATGGTGTACCCCCGGGCCCTCTCTCCCGTTCCCCTCCCGGATACCCGGTTTAACCCAACGAGCGACGAGGCCATAGCACAGTGGCGAAAAGAACAGACCGGGCCTGCCTGTTACTATCCCGGCCCGGCGGCCGGCCTGGTTTCGAGCGACGGGACACACACCGGCCCGGACTTTGAAGTGATCCTGCAGTATGTCCATTCCGCGACCGGTTCTGAAAAAGAGTTTGCGGGAGCGGGGACTATCGTAGAGAGGAGCGGGTACTCCCTTGCGGTGATCCTGATGATCCCCAAAAGCAGAGGAAACGTCCTGCTGGCCTCGGCAGACCCCCATGACAAGCCCCTCATCGATCCGAATTATTTCAGCAACCCGGATGACATGAGACGGTTTATCAAGGGCGTGCGGTATGTGCTGGAGCTCACGAAAACCCGGGCGCTTTTGCCCTATACGGAAAAGGTGCACCCTGCCGTGGATGCAAGTGACGCCGAGATTGAAGCCTTTATCCGCAGCGAAGCCAGCACCGTATTCCACCCCGTTGGAACCGCACGTATCGGCGATCTTACAAAAGACCCCCTGGCCGTGGTGGATTCCCACCTGCGGGTCCGCGGTGTGGAAGGGTTGCGGGTTGCGGATGCATCCATCATGCCTCAGGTGAACCGCGGGCATACGATGGCACCGGTCACCTACATCGGGGAGATGGCCGCCTATATCATCCGGTCGGAGAAGCACTGACCGTACCAGCGTCCGGAACCCGTAATGCCGTGTCCTGTATACGTTGGCGATCGCAATCCGGGCAGATGACGTGCCGGCCGGTAACAGGAAAACCGCCGGCAAAGATGTCCAGCCGGACGTGTAAGAACGTTGAACAAGGACCCGCCACCGTGCGGGGGAATGAAAAAAGGAGGAGAGAAACCATGGCAAAAGAGATCAGGCAGGACAAGACCGTCGAGCAGCACATAAAGACGTTCGACGATCTGGATTTCCGGGTATTTACCGGACGGAAGTGGGAGGATCTTGGAGAGAGCCATGCAAAGGATATCCTCGTCCACTGGCCCGACGGCCACACGACAACCGGCGCGGAGACGCACATCAAAGATCTCGACGCAATGTTTGTCTACGCACCGGATACCCGGATCAAAAAACACCCGGTCAAGTTCGGGTCCGGGGAGTGGACTGCGGTCATCGGTGAGATGGAAGGCACGTTCACAAAGCCGATGCCCCTGCCGGACGGGACCTCGATTCCGCCGACCGGCAAATCCTTCAAGCTCCCTATGTGCACCATCGGGCGCTGGAAGGACGGCGTTATGGTCGAGGAGTACCTGTTCTGGGACAACCAGACCTACATGAAGCAGCTCGGCCTTGCACCGTAAGCCGGAAACCGTGGCACCGGGCCAACCCCCCATTTGTTTTTTTATCGCGAGCCTGCTGACAGCGCCTAAAACTGCCCCTTCCTGCATCTTTATCCCGCGTTTTCCCTAATGCCTCATCATATGCAGCAGGTACGATCCATAGTATGGAAGTCCCGCTCCCGCGGGACGCTGGAAGGGGCGGGGGTAAAGCTCCACCGGGCCTTCGGGTACCAGGAGCTCCCGGCGTTTGACCCGTTCCTGATGCTCGACGACTTCCGTGCAGACCGGCCGGAGGATTACCGTGCTGGTTTCCCGTGGCACCCGCACCGGGGGATCGAGACCGTGACCTACATGCTCGAAGGGAGGGTCGAGCACGGGGACAGCATGGGCCATTCCGGCAGTATCGATGCCGGCGGGGTGCAGTGGATGACCGCCGGTTCCGGCATCGTCCACCAGGAGATGCCAAAGCCGGTGAACGGCAGGATGGGGGGTTTCCAGCTCTGGGTGAACCTCCCAAAAGCGCACAAGATGATGGACCCGCGGTACCAGGAGATCAGGGCTGACGAGATCCCCACGGCCACACTCCCGGGCGGTGCGAGTGCCCGGGTCATCTGCGGGGAGATTGCCGGGGTTTCCGGGCCTGTCCGCGATATCGTGGCAGGGCCCGAGTACCTGGATATCGCACTTGAACCGGGAGCGCATTTTTCCCACCCGGTGCGGCCCGGATACATGGCTGCCGTCTATGTTATCGGTGGGAGCGGCATGTTCGAACCGCACCAGGACGAGGAGTCGGGGAACGGCACTATCCTGTTATTTGGCGAGAGCGGGGATGCCGTCGGGATCCGTGCGGGCAAAAACGGCGTGCGGTTCCTGTTCTTCTCGGGGAAGCCTCTCCGCGAACCCATTGCATGGGGCGGCCCCATTGTCATGAACACGCAGGAAGAGCTGCGGCAGGCATTCGACGAATACGAACAAGGGACGTTCATCAAAGGCGCCGCATCCCGGTGAAGAACCGATCTGAAGGGCAGGAGAAAAGAGCAATGCGGGTGGGGGAAAATTTTCTCCTCACAGCCCGTATGCGCCCAGCGCCCAGAATATCCCGACGATCATGAGGGCAACGAGCGCGACAACGATCCATGGCGGGATCCCAAGAATTTCGGGAACCGTTCCCTCCGGGAATTCGCCCCGGTGTAAGACCGTGCGGTCAAGCGCAGGGTAGAGCCGGGCAAAGAGGCCGGCACCGAGCACGATGCCCGCCATCCCGACAAGGGCGTCGGGCGCCCCTGTCCCCGTTGCGGCAGCAGCGGTGCCCGGGCAGTACCCGAGAAGGGCAAAGCCGGCCCCGAAGATCAGGCCGCCGATCACCGTTGCGCCAAGGGAGCCCGGTTTCGTGTGCAGGCGGACAAGGCCGGCGGCTTTCAGTGCGTAGATCCCGATCATGCCGACAAGGACCGCGGAGAACATCACTTTTAGAACCGTAAAGTCGGTGAGCAGGAGCTGTCCGAGCACCACGTTGTATGCGGCCACCCCGCTTTTCTGGAGGAGGAAGCCAAAGGCAATCCCCGAGAGCAGGCCAAGGGCGAGCTGGATCTTTTTATCGGATCGTACCTGTCCGAGTGTCATACCGGGCATGTCAGATCACCGTAAATCCGTACAGCAGTCCTGCTACCAGGATCCCGCCGGCAAAAAAGCAGATCGCCGCCACCCAGCTTGAAAGGGCGAGCTGGAGGGTCCCGGAGATCCCGTGGCCGGAGGTGCAGCCGCCGGCCCAGCGGGCCCCGAGCCCGATCAGGATCCCGCCGATGAGGGCAACCGCAAGGCGCAGCGCAACGGAGGGGCCAAACGCGGCGGCAAACATCGGCGGCACGGTAACAAACGAGAGCGTGCCGGAGAGGTACGCCGAGAGGAAACCCCCGATAACAACACCGACAACAAGCATCCAGTGCCAGTCAGCGGCCGGCACGAACTTCCGGTAGTACGGCATCGCTGCGGTCTTCCCCTTGGAGACTGCGGACTCGATCATCCCCGCAGTATGGGAGAACGCGGTCGAACACCCGAGCGGGTGATCGGAGAGTAAAAAGACCGTCCAGATCAGGACGCCGATCCCGGCTCCCGCAATATACGGCGACCAGGTCGCCATGGCAAGCCATGCGGACATGTATGTTCAGAAGAGGGGGTTGTGCCGGGAAGAGATATAGGCTTTGAACCGGGCGCGATGAAGCGGTAGGGAAAAGCGCAGGGGAATACCCGGGCTTGTGAGATTACTGGGATCTTTTCGTTCAGTAATATCCGTATTTTTTGTGGGCTTTTCCTATCGGAAGAACTTCCTGAACGAGGATCCGTTTGTTCTCTTTATCGATATCGTAGAACGCGGTAAAACTCCGGGAAATATGGAGCCGGTAGATAACCTCGCCCCCCTTTAAAACGATCTTTTCCTTGTCCCCGTCCTTTCCGGGATAGGGATCCTCTTCCAATCGTTTTAAGGCAGCCTGAATAATTCTGCGGGTCTTGTCCGGCAGGTGGTTGATATCGTCGGAGACTTCGTGCCAGAGAAAGAGCGTAAAACTCAATCCTTGATCTCCGAGAGGGGGACAAATTCATCTGCCCTGCGGCCGTGCCATACCTTCACGTCCTCTTCCAGCCGCCGCTTCTTCCGCTCCTCGATCATATCCTCCAGGAGCTCCGCATAGGTCTGGCCTGCGGAGCGCATCTCTGAGAGCTCCCTCCAGACCGGTTCCGTAACCGGGATCCTTTTCACTGCGGCCATGATCGTATTGTAAACATTGTAAGCATGAATAATTTTGGATCGCGGTTTTGTCCGAATCCCCCGGATAAGAAAAAACCCTGTGAACGAGACACGATAAAAAAGACCTGAACGCTGGTGATTAAGCCGCCGGAGGGACTTGAACCCTCGACCTGCTGATTACGAATCAGCCGCTATACCGCTAAGCCACGGCGGCGCACTGCCTCACAATATCGACCCGGGCACTAATAAAATATATGCTTGGATTTTTATGAGTACCCGCGAAGCGTGGTCACGCTCTCGGCCGGGTGTGCTTCCTTTGCCGGGGAGATGGTGCCAAACTTGCCTTCGTAGTCGGCAACGGTCTTCTGGAGAACGGCAAGCAGGTTCTTTGCGTGCGCAGGGGTGATCGAGACGATCGCCTTTGCCCGGGCCTGGTTGACCTGCGGGAGCTGGTGGAGGAAGACGAAGGTGAACTCGTCGTCCTTGTACGCGATCTGGATCATGTTGCTGTACACGGGGTCGAGCGTGGGGGGGATATTGACGGAGATTTCCTGGCCGGTCATACCGGATCTGTACTCTCTGCTGGTATGAATAGTTCTTGGGGGGTGCGGGGTTCCGTTCCCGCCCATAAGTTTATGTGGCCGGTATTCCTCGTTCCTGTAGAGGAATTATTCTGGCAGACGGGGACCGGCATGTCACGATCTCGGAGCTGGTGCGGGTGCACGCCTGCCCGGTCCGGTTTTACTACGAGAAGAACGAGCCCGTGACCGAATCGGACCGGTACGCGATCTGCAAGCAGATCTCCTACCATCTCGGCAGCCCGCTCGTTGCAGATGCGATCTGGGACGAGGTGCTCACGGTCCGCCCGAAGACCGATCCGGCGCTCAAGGAGTTTCTTGATATCTGCATTGCGTCCTGCAACAAGCACGAGTGGCACGAGGCGGCGCAGACCGATGTGACGGTGGTCTCGAAAAAGCACGGTATCTCGGGGATGATCGACCGGGTGGCAGCGGACGGCACCTTCTCGATCGTGCGGGCGGCAGGGGCCATGCCCTTTGGCACCTATGCGGCAGACCGGCTCCGGATCGCGGGGATCGCCCTCTGTTTAGAGGAGATGACCGGAAAGGAGGTGGAGGGCGGCCACGTGGAGTATATTCCGGACGGTATGTCGCGGTACCATGCGGTCCAGCCCCGGGACCGGCGCCAGCTCCTTTCCACGCTCCACACCCTCAAAGGGATTAACGAGGGGAAGGCGCCGGCCCATCCTTTGAATGCTCCGTGTAACCGGTGCAAGTACAAGGTCCGGTGCGAGGAGAGCGGCGGGCACCGGCTGAGTGAGCTGTTGTGAGATGGTGAAAATGCCTCATTTCAAAGATGAAAATGAATTGATGAAATTTGCAGAGAATTTTATCGAAGAAAGGATAGCCTCACTGGAAAAAGACGTGGCATGTTGTCTTCAAGGAAAAGCCGTATTTCCGGCTTTGCTTTATTGTTTTTCTACTATTGATCTGTTAGGCGCTCTTAATGCAGGTTGTGCCACGAAAAAATCTCATACAGCACAGCAATCTGCCGTTTATATGCGATGTTTTATGAACTATACTGAAGAGCAAAGTCGTATTCTGCAAAGTCTCTTCCGACATAAAATCGTTCACTTGGCACAACCAAAGGCAGTATTCATTGATGTTCAGCGGAGTATATGTTGGAGATATTGGCACGAAAACCCAGAGAAACACCTTAAATTGATAAAACTTCCCTCGGGTTCAAAAGTTTCCGTGACCACTACGTGGGAGATCCCATGTGATTATGAATTTAATTTAAGCATTACACATTTTGTGAAAGATCTCGCAACTTCCGTTGAAGGCACAAGCGGGTATCTTGCAATATTACGGAAAGAACCAGAATTACAAAAGTGCTTCAAGACTGCCATCGAACAAATTTTCGATCCGGAAGAGTAACTCAACTGTTTTTACCTCTAATTTCTGAATGCAAGTGGACGAATATCTTAATGAATAAATGAGATAGCGTGATATTTTTAGAGAAAATCCCGGCCCGGCCAGAGTACTTAGCTCTACAGACCGGCTGTAAAGTTACAGACGGTCTGTAATCTTACAGACGCCCTCACGTCAGAGATCATGTGAAAAATAGAGCGCAAACGCGAACTCGCCATCGGGCGTGATCGTGTACAACCGGATCGATTCCCGGCCCGGCATCTCATTTTCTGCGATCAGGCCCCAGCGTACGAGCGTGGCAAGGAACTGGCCAAAGTTGCCCTGGGTCAGCTGCGGACGGGCCGCCCGGCCCAAAAGGGGTAGGGGGTACCCCCCACTTGCTCCGGCACATGGGTGGGGGGTGACCCCCTCTTGGAAAAAAAGAGGAGGGGGGGTAGGGGGATCACCCCCCTCCACCGGAAATGAGATGCACGCCGTTTTTGCACGGGAAACTAAAGTATGTTCGCGTGGAGTCTCCGACGGAAGGTTTCCGACAGCGTGATTTTTTTGTTCGCGGCTGCGAGCCGGTCCGGGCCAAAAGGGGGGAGGGGGTACCCCCCACCTGCCCCGGCACATGGGTGGGGGGGTGATCCCCCCTTTGAAAAAAAGAGGGAGGGGGGGTGGCCCCCACCCCCTCCCCCTCAGGCTGCAACCGGACGGACCCGGGCGGTTTCTTTCAAGAAGAATTTTGAATCCCCATAGCGAATCTACTACGCATACTTTTCATGACCGTTCCTTCATCTGCGGCAAAAATTCCCGCAAACCTTGCCAAAGGCTGCGTGCTCTGCTACCAGGGCGCAAAGATGGTGCTCTTTATCACGGGACGCTGCCGCCGCTCCTGCTGGTACTGCCCGCTCTCGGAGGAACGGAAGGGAAACGACGTGGTCTTCGCAAACGAACACCGCATCACCACGCCAGCGGAAGCCATCGCGGTTGCCGAAAAGATGAGCGCGCTCGGCACCGGGATCACCGGTGGCGAACCGCTCCTCTGCCTTGACCGGGTTGCGGAGTACGGGAAAGCATTAAAAGAGCACTTCGGGCCGGACCACCAGATCCACCTCTACACGGCGCAGGCCCCGACAAAGGCGGATTTGGAAAAGCTCAAAGGAGTCGTGGACGAGATCCGGCTCCACCCGCCCCGCGACTGCTGGGACCATATCTGCGACACGGAGTTTATCGCGTCCGCGAAGATGGCAAAGGAGGCGGGCTTCGATATCGGGATCGAAGTCCCGGCCCTTCCCGGCCTCGAACTCCTTGTCCCTGCCCTCCCGTACCTCGATTTCCTCAACATCAACGAGCTCGAATGGGGCGAAACGAACGCGGACGAAATGCGGGAGCGGGGCTACGAGCCGGCCGACGGCGTGCACAACGCTATTGCCGGCGCAGACGACTGGGCGGAGGAACTCGTAAAACACAAAAAGGTCCACTGGTGCTCCTCGTCGTTCAAGGACTCGGTCCAGCTCCGGGAACGCCTCAAACGCATCGCGGAGAACACCGCACGGCCGTTTGACGAAGTCACCGACGACGGGACCATTGTGTACGGCGTCCTCGACCTCCACCCGGGCACCCGGGACGAGGTGGTTGCCCGGTGCCGCAAATACCTTGCCGACGATGAATTTGCCGACTGCGGCGACCGGGTAGAGACCGCGTGGTGGCTCCTTGAAGAATTCAGGGAGAAGATCCCCGGGAAGAAGACCGTTGTCGAGCGGTATCCCGACGGCGGGATGGTTGTCGAGGTGACCCCGTTATGACCGCCGGTTCGATCCTCCGTCCCCTGTACGAGAAGTACCTCCGGATGCAGTGCACGAAAATCCCGACCCATATCGCCATCATCCAGGACGGGAACCGGCGGTTCGCAAAGGAGATGGGCCTCGACACGGCAAAAGGCCACCGGGCCGGGGCGGACAAGACCGAGGAGATGCTCGACTGGGCCCACGATCTCGGGATCCGGTATATCACCCTCTACTCGTTCTCCACGGAGAACTTCCGCCGCAGCGAGGACGAGGTAAAAGACCTCTTCCGGCTCTTCAAGGAGAAGTTTGTCCAGACCATCACCGACGAACGCGTCCACCGGTACAGGATCCGGGTCCAGATGGTGGGGGACCGCACGATGCTGCCCGACGACCTGCGGAAGGTGGTCGAATCCGCCGAAGAGGCAACAAAGGACTATTCAGGGTTCACCCTCAACATCGCGCTTGCCTACGGGGGCAGGAACGAGATCGTCCTTGCCGCAAAGGAGATCGTGGCAGATGTCCGGAGCGGGAAGATCTCCCCCGAATCAATCGACGTCCAGATGGTCGAGGACCATCTTCACGAGGGAAAGGGTATCCCGCCGGTCGATCTCATCATCCGGACGGGAAACGATTACCGCACCTCGAACTTCCTGCCCTGGCTTGCAAACGGCCACGAGTCGGCGGTCTATTTCTGCGCTCCCTACTGGCCGCTCTTCCGGAAGATCGACCTGTTGCGGGCGATCCGCACCTACGACCAGCGGATGCAGGCAAAGGCGCACTAATACCCTGCCCGGCTCCTAGCGATCTTTTCGCGTACTATATTTCCCATAAGATACCAGATCGGGTACGAGTGATCCTATGGGTGCGGGAGATACAGACAGGCCCGGGTGGCAGCAGGTACAGGTTCTTGTGCGTTCGGATATCCTGAAATCGGCAGACAAGAACCGGCTCGATATCAGCGACACCTGCAACCGTGCGCTCGCGATAAAGCTCGGGATTGCGTACGATCCTGCCGTGCCGGAAAAGAAGAAGGCAGCGCGGGTCATTATCGCGCAGACTGCCGCGCCTGTACATCCCCCCCGGCAGGCGGTTCCCCCGGCCCCGGTGATCAATGCCGAGGACCCCTCCGTCCCGGGGAAGGTCATCAAGGAGCACAAGGAGAAGAAGGCGGCGCCGGCCGTAAAACCCCCGGTAGTCCCGGTGCCGGAACCCGCAGCCGTAAAAAAAGCCCCGCAGCCCGTGTCCGCACCAGCACCGGCCCCTGCGCCCGCGGGAAAGAAGGCTGCAAAGGGCAGCAAAAAAGAGGATACGATCAAAAAGTTCGTCAGCACGAAGATCGCCCGGGAGACCGAGGAGGGCCCCGATGCGATTATCGGAAAAGACGAGCTCTACGAGCGGTTCGGGCGCTGGTGCCGGGACCACGATTACCCGCTTCCCGAGAAGAGGGCGTTTGCCGTTGCCCTCAAGAACAAGTACGCCTTCGGGGAACGCACGATTGGCGGCGTCCCGAGCTGGTACGGGATCCGGGTAAAATAACCTTTTTACTTCCCGAACCGGCGGATCCGGGACTGGTAATCGCGGAGCACCCGCAAAAAGTCCACCCTTCGGAAATATTTCCAGTTGACATCGGAGAAGAAGAGTTCCGAGTACACCGACTGCCAGATCAGAAAGTCGGTCAGGTGGTCGCCCCCGGTCTTTATCACGATATCCGGGTCGTACCGGAAGGTCAGGCAGGACTCTAAGGCCTTCTCGTCGATCTCGTCCGGGGAGATGCCGTTTCTGGCAAGTTTCCTGATACAGTCGGTGATCTCTTCCCGCCCGCTCTTTCCTATCGCAACCACAACCGCAAGACCGCTGCCGGAGACCTCTTCCTTGTCCCCGTAGTGCAGGACAAGGCGTGCCACCTCCGCGATCTTCTTGATCTCCGGCAGGCAGCGGGCGATCTCGTTGTCCGGGAGGGGATTTACATGGAAGGTGAGGCTTTTTATTTCGGTCCGGTCCCCGCTCTCTGCCGGCAGGGACGACCGGGCCAGGGCTGCGTTGATCTCCGTACACCACTCTGCCACCCGGGCGCACTTTCCCGGGTCTGCGGCAAGGTCGGCACCGCTGAGCATGAAACAGATGTGGCGGGGCAGGAGCTGGATCTGCCCAAAAAGCATCCGTTCATACAGCCAGTAGAACATCTGACATAACCGTTTGGCCGGGAAGGTTATGAGGGTTTACCCGACCCTGCATACGGGCAGTAAACGACCCCCGGTACGGGTAAAAGTGCTTATAAGCCTTGTCAGGTAATGATCAAACAACAGATGTATGCCTACAAGACCGGTATCCCCCAGATCGATATGGCTACCGGAGGATTCGAGGCAGGGACAAACCTCCTCCTGCTCGCCCCGGCTCTCAGCTATGCCGAGCAGTTCGCGTACGCCCTCACCAAGCCGCAGTCAGGGGAGTACGCCATCATGCTCTCCACCAACGAACGGGCCTCGGAAGTGACCGACCAGTTCAAGACGATCGGAGCCGACAAGCACTATATCGGCGTGATCGATGCCATCACCAAGAGTTCGACCCCCGGGGTCACGGATACCGAGCGGTTCATGTTCGTCACCAACCCCACCGATCTCACCGGGATCGGGATCAAGTTCTCCCACATGATCGAGACAATCTTCGACGGGACCTTCTCGGGGAAGGAGTCCGGGCTCTTCCCGCCGCCGATCCGGTTCTGCGTCAACTCGATCTCGACGCTCCTCATGTACCGGAAACTCGAAGTCCTCTACCAGTTCCTGCACGTGATGACGGCCAAACTCAAGAAAGTCGAGGGCTTTGGGATCTACGTGCTCAACAACGAGGCGTTTGACGAGAGGACGGTCTCGCTCATCAAGCAGCTGATGACCATCGTGATCGAGATCAAGGTCGAACGGACGGATACCTATTTCCGGGTGATGGGGATCCCCGGGGTGAACGCGGACTGGCACAAGTTCACGATCAATAACGGCCAGGTGGTGCTTGGATTATGATATCTACGGGAATGTACGGGATCGACGATATGCTGGGCGGGGGAATCCCTGACGGCAGCCGGGTGCTTTACAGCCTCGACCCGGGAGTCGACGGCCAGCTCTTTATGATCTCGACGCTGTACGAGGCGCTCGAACAGAAGAAAACCTGCCTGGTGATCATCCCGCATACGACCGTGGAAGCGTTCCTGCACGAGGTGGAGCATCTCCGGGGCCACAAGATCCGGCCCGAAGAACAGGGCATTACCTTCCTCGACAGCTCCGACCGGGAACGGATCCGGCGGCAGGCAGGAAAGGGCGGCCAGATGGTAAATGCCTGGCAGGAACAAATAAAGAAGATCTGTACCGAGAAGAAGATCGAGGTGCTCTTCGGGTACTTCGATGTTCTCTACGAGGACCTGGGACTCGAAAACGGGCTGTCCCTGCTCTCGTCGGCCTGCTGCACGAAAAAGTCCACCGTGATCGTGGAACACCTCAACCTCGACGGGGACGCGTCCCTCGATCTCCCGGAGGTCCGTCGGGCATTCGATCTCATCCTTGCCATCAAGGCGTCGTTCCAGCCCCTGCCGCATTTCAACTACTTTACCATCCTCTACACCTCGTGGTCGACCCAGCTCCGGCGTTCGGTGCCGTTCCAGGTGAAAAGCGGCCATATCGTCCCCTACATCCCCAAGATCGTGGTGACCGGCCCGCCGAACTCGGGGAAGTCCCGGTTCGTCCTGAACGCAACGGCACTGGGGGTATCGGTGGACCGCGTGGGCTGTGACGGCCCCACCGTCACGACCGCCATGGACTTTGGCTGGCTGCACTGGCAGGACTTCGACATTACGCTCTACGGCACCCCGGGCCAGCCCCGGTTCGATGCAATGCTCCCCGGGGTGTTGCGGAACGCGATGGGCGCGGTCCTTTTGGTGGACGCAACCGACCGCGAACAGCTCCCCCGGGCAAAGCAGCTCTTTAAAACCATTGCAAAGCTGCACCTGCCGCTCATTGTGGCCGCCACAAAGAAGGATATCCCGGGGGTTATGGGCGAGGACGAGATCCGCACCGGTCTTGGGATCGGAAAGGACGTGCCGGTCTTTCCGATCTCGGCCCTGCAGAAGAACGATGTGCGGGACGTTCTTGAATGCCTGGTGGCCTCCATCACCCGGATCATCAGCTGACCGCTCACGAGGGAGACAACCGCAATGCTCACCTTTATCGGCCTTGGCCTGTTCGACAAGGAAGACGTTTCGGAGAAGGGCCTGCGTATCATCCGCAGTGCGGACGTGGTCTTTCTCGAAGGCTACACGTCAAAGCTCATGGGAACGGCAAAAGAAGAGCTCGAAGCATTCTACGGGCATCCGGTCCGCGTGCTCATGCGTGCCGATGTGGAGCAGCACCCGGGCGAGCTGCTCGACTGCGCTGCACACGGGAACGCCGTCTTTTTATGTGCCGGCGACCCGATGGTCTCGACAACCCATGCCGATCTCCGGATCCGGGCAGCGGAACGGGGCATCCCGACGGCCATCGTCCACGGCGCCTCGATCGTGAGCGCGGTCTGCGGGTTATCGGGGCTCCAGAACTACCGGTTCGGGAAGTCCTGTTCGGTGCCGTTCCCTCAAGCCCACTGGAACCCGACCTCGCCGCTCGACGTGATCTGCGAGAACCAGGGCCAGCGGCTGCACACGCTGGTGTACCTCGATATCCAGGATACCCGGTACATGACCGTCAACGAAGCGGTCGGCCTGCTCGAAGGAATGGCAGAGAGAAAAGGGGTAACCATCCCGCTCTACGTGGGGATTGCCCGGGCCGGGTCCGCAAGCCCTGTTGTCAGGGCCGGCCCTGCCGGTACGATTGCAAAAACAGATTTCGGCCCGCCTCTGCATATCCTCATCGTTCCCGGGGAACTGCACGACATGGAGCGGCAGTACCTGGAGAGGTTTGCCGGCCTATGCTGATCGGGGAGTGCGGGACGCTCTTAAAGGCCGGGCTGAGCGGTTCGGCCATCGTGCCGCCAAAGGACACTCCGCTCGGGGCGCTGGGGGCTACGATCAAGGGGATGGTTCAGGCCTATGCGGATGACGGGGCAGTGTTTGCACAAAAAGGCGATCCCATCAATGCCCTTGCCTCGTACTATTACGGGTTTGGCTGGCTCCACTTCGGGATGGCATACGGCCTGCTTGCCCATGCGGGGGAGCAGTCGGCCTGCCCGTTTACCGCTCCGACCGAGAAGATCCCGCCGTCCCTTACCGGCCGGCTTACCGAGAAGACAGGACGGTACCTCCGGCTGCTCGATACTGCCTGTTCTTCGGTAGCGCGGGCACCGGATAAGGAGACCGCAGCCGGCGCCTTTGCAGACCGGGTCCTCTGCGCCGGCACCTGCTATGCCCGCCACGGCAGTTTCCTCGTTGCACGGGGTGAACGGGAGGAGGCCCTTGCCTCGTTCAGCTACGGGCACGGGTGGATCGATGCCGGCGTGCGTGCGGGCCTGTTTGCCGTCACTGCCAACCGCGAGATCTTCACGATCTAAAAAGGTCAGAGCGGTATAACCACCGTTCCGGTAAAATTGTTTATACTAGCCCTCCCAATCTTGTAGGATAAGCAGGCTAAAGCCTGGACGACGGGGTGTGGCAATGGAACGATCGCAGAGGAAATGGCTGTACATATCCGTTGCATTCTCGCTCGTGGTTCTTGTCATCATCCTGTTCTTCACCATCAACGCAAACACGATCCAGTACCTCAAAAAAGTCAACCCCTGGTTTTTGCTCCTTGCGTTCCTCACCCATATCCTGACCATGTGCTTCTGGGCGATGCGGGTGAAGAAGATGTCCGGATCGCTTGGCTACCCGATCAAGTTCTTCTATTCCTTAAACCTCGTTTTTGCAAACCTCCTTGCCGCAGCGGTCACCCCGGCCCAGGCCGGCGGGGAACCGGTCCGGGTGCACGAACTCTACAAGGCAAAGGTCCCGCTTGGCGATGCAACCGCGATCGTGCTCATGGAGCGGGTGCTGGACGGGGTTGCCCTTGCCGGTCTTGCCGCGTTTGCGATGTTTGCCCTCACCGAGCAGTGGAAGAGCCTCGGGGCGATCTCGGAAGTAATGGTCTTTATCACGTGGATCTTCGTGGCAGGCTGCCTCGTCCTCTTCTACCTTGCCATCCGGAGGCCCGATGTCATGAAGCGGATGGCAGACAAGGCCGCCCGGTTCTTTACCCGCAAGTGGGAGCCGGCCAAGGTTACGGCACTCCTCGAACGCATTGAAAAAGAGATTGCAAATTTCCACGCCGCGGTGCTCAAGTTCGTCAGGACCGCAAAAGGCGGTCTTGCCTGGGGTATGGTCTTTACCCTGCTCTACTGGGTCTCCGAGATTGTCACGGCGTCCCTGATCCTCATGGGCCTCGGCCAGCCCCCGCTCTTCTTTGAGTCGTTTGTGATCCAGCTCATCCTCGCGATCTTAATGATGCTCCCCTTAACCCCGGGCAGCTCGGGGATTGCAGAAGTCGGTGCAACCTCGATGTATGCCCTGTTCCTCCCGTCAGCCATCGTCGGGGTCTTTGTCGTCCTCTGGCGGGTCGTGCTCTATTACTTCAATATCGCGCTCGGGGTCATGTCGAGCCTTATCATCGTACGGCGCGAATCCGCAAAACCGTAACCGGTCCTTTTTTTTTAAAAACCAAAACCCGGTACCTCAACGCTTATCCCCGCAGGCGTCTACTGTCTCCTGAACGGACATGGCAGAACCGGTAAGGTGCGAGGTAAAAGGGGTTTTTGTCGTGATGAGCAATGCTGCCACCGTCCCTGCCGTGATACTGGCGGACGGGGCGGGCCGCCAGCTCCCGATCTTTGTCGGCCTCTGGGAGGCGGTATCGATCAACAGCGCCCAGAACGGCGAAGTGCTGCCCCGGCCCCAGGCCCACGACCTGCTCCTTTGTGCCCTGGAACGCTACGGGATCGCGGTAAAAGGGCTCCGGATCGACAGCCTGGAAGACAATGTCTATTACGCGCAGCTGGATTTATCAAGAGATGGAAAAGACGAGAGCCTCGACTGCCGGCCGAGCGACGGGATCGCGGTGGCGCTCCGCGCACACGCCCCGATCTCCGTTACCGAAGAGGTGCTTGCAGCCGCGGAAACGGGAGATACGGTCGCCGATATGGTCGATCTCTCCACGTTTCTCTGCAGCTGAGGGATCTGCCTTATTTTCGCCGGTGTTCCAGTTCGTGGATCACATCGGCAAGGTCGATGTCTGCGGCTTTGAGTGCCACAAGCAGGTGGAAGAGGAGGTCTGCCGCTTCCTCGGTTGTCCGCTGCGGCACGCCGTTTTTCACTGCAATGACAAACTCGTTTGATTCCTCGCCCACCTTTTCAAGCACCTTGTCGATCCCTTTTGGGTCCCGTAACAGGCGGCTCGTGTACGAGGCCTCGCCCGGGTGGTCGGCCCGGTCGCAGATGACCTCCCAGAGTTCGCGGATCACTGCCGGGTCAACCGGTTCTTTTCCTGTCGCGCTCATGCTGTCTCCTCCTGTGGTGCCTCTTGTAAGAGGACTTCCCCGATCTCGATGGCGCAGAACCGGCGGCAGAGGATGCGCGCCTTTTCGATATTGCACCCGGCTTTGCCGATTGCAATCCCGAGATCGCTTTTCTTGTTCACCAGAACATTGACCGGGCCGCCATCTGCGCCCCGCTCGACCCCCGTGACCTCGGCCGGCTTGAAGATGTTGGTGATAAACGCCACCGGATCCTCGGCGTATTCCACCATCTCGATGCGCCGGCCCAGCACGTTCTGGAGCCGTTTTATGTTCTCGCCCTTTTTCCCGATGGCAAGGCCCATGTCTCCCTGCCGGATCACGTAGATCACCCGGTCGAACCGGTCGTCGATCACGCAGTCCAGTGCGGTCGAACGGGTGAGGATCCGGAGCTCTTCGATGTACCTTCGCTCCTTAAAACCGATATTGCGCTCCATTTTAAAATCAATCCTATGGTATCCGCAGTTTGATTTTTTTATATTCGATGCTTGGATATGGATCCGGATATGCCGGAATAGAGTGTCTGCCGGATTAAGAAATGATCACACGCTGATCGGCTAAAAAAGTTTGGAAAAAAGTACGGGGTTCCTGCCGGATGCGATCAGCGGATGTTGTAGGTAACCGTTACCTGGGCCGTGACCGTGATGCTGCCGGACTGGATGGGTGTCGCTGCTGCCATTTTGGCGCCTGCAGCGTCCATTGCCTGGTTGTACTGGCTGTAGGCAACCGGGGTGTACGACTGGGCGATATCGGCCGTGTTTGTCCCGGTGATCGTCACATTGAGCGCGGAAGCAACCGTGTCCGCATCGGCACGAGCGTTTGTTACTGCCTTACTAAGGGCCTGGTTACGGAGCACCTGGGCCTGGGCATCGGAGAGCATGAACTGGATCGAGTCCACCTGGTTGGCACCGGCGTTCACCGCAGTGTCGATGATCTGGCCGGTCTGGTTGGTGTCCTTTAAGGTGACCCGCAGGGTGTTTGTTACCTGGTAGGTCTTGACCTTCGAGCTGAAAACCCCCTTGTCGTCCTGGTACACCGGCGTGATGGAGTAGTCGGTGGTCTTCATCTGGTCCCGGGGTACGCCGGCTGCCGCGAGGGCATCCACGACATTGTTCATGGCAAGGGAGTTACTGGACTGCGCAAGCTTGACATCGGAGTTTTCCGTCTGGACCGAGAAACTGATCGTAACCCGGTCGGGGGTTCCCATAACGGTACCGGACCCGCTTACCGTGATAACGTGATCGGGGGTGTCAGCTGCGGCCACGCAGCCGATCATTGCCATGGCGAAGAGCACCAGGGCACATACCGCAATTCTTGTTTTTTGCATGGTTTATCAGGCTCATAGTTGGAGACCGGGCAGATTAAAGATTGCTTTGACTGCGAAATTATTCGTAATTATCAAAAATCCGAAAGGAAACGGCCCCGGATTGATCTCCCCCAAACTACATGAGCCGGCAGAGAGTATAGTACAGGCGATAGAGCATGGGAGCAACTATCGTCGAGAAGATCTTCTCACGGAAATGCGGCAGCGATATCAGGGCAGGCGAAGTGGTCATGGCACCCATTGACGGGGCCATGATTCACGATATTACCGGCCCGCTTGCCATCCGGAAGTTCTCCGAGATGGGCGGGAAACACGTCTTCGATCCGAAACGTGTGATCATGCTCTTTGACCACCAGATCCCGGCGGATTCCCTCGAAGCGGCACAGAACCATGTGTTCATGCGGAAGTTTGCGAAAGAACAGGGGATCTACAACTACGATATCAACGAAGGGGTCTGTCACCAGGTGGTGCTCGAAAAAGGGAGGGCAGCGCCTGGCGAGATCGTGGTCGGGGCAGACTCCCACACCTGCATGTACGGTGCGGCCGGGGCCTTTGCGACCGGGATCGGGTCGACCGACATGGGCTTTGCGCTCAAGTTCGGGGCCCTGTACTTCAAGGTGCCCCAGACGATCCGGGCCGAGGTCTCGGGGAAATTTTCCAGACGTGTCGGGGCAAAAGACCTGATCCTCGCGATAGCGGCAGATATCGGGGCCGACGGGGCTACCTACCAGGCGATCGAGTTTACCGGGAAAACCATGGAAAAGATGGACATGCCTGGGCGAATGACCTGCTGCAACATGGCTATCGAGATGGGCGCAAAGGCCGGGATCGTTCCTCCCGACAAGATAACGTGGGAGTATATGAAGGGCAGGCGGAAGATGAAGCCGTTCGCACTCGCAAGCGACGCCGATGCGAAGTACGCGGAGAAGCGGACCTATAATGTCTCCGATCTCGAACCACAGGTCGCCATCCCTCACAATGTGGACACGGGTGTACCGGTGGGTAAAGTCGAGGGAACCCACATCGACCAGGTCTTCATCGGTTCGTGCACGAACGGCAGGTACGAGGATCTTGCAGAGGCGGCAGAGGTGCTGGGCAAGAAGAAGTTTTCCCCGAAGGTCCGGGTGCTCGTCATCCCTGCATCCCGGGACGAATACCTCAAAGCGCTCGAACACGGGCTGGTAGAAAAGTTCGTGAAGGCAGGAGCGCTCGTGGAAGCGCCCTGCTGCGGGCCCTGCATGGGCGGGTCGTTTGGCCTGATTGCGCCGGGCGAGGTCTCGCTCTCCACATCGAACCGGAACTTCAAGGGCCGGCAGGGGAGTACAGAAGGGAAGGTATACCTCTGTTCGCCCGCAACGGCAGCGGCAAGCGCGATCAAGGGCGAGATCGCCGACCCGAGGGAGGTGTGAGCAATGGCAGCAAAGAAAGCAGCAGCGGTAAAGGGTAAGGGTGCAAAACAGGCAAAAACTCCCGTGGCAACCGGAGGAAGGGCCTGGAAGTTCGGCGATAATATCGACACCGATGCGATCATCCCGGGACGGTTCCTGGTGCTCAACACCCCGGAAGAACTCTCCAGACACGCCTTTGAGGGGACCCGGGACGAGTTTGCAAAGAAGGTAAAGGCCGGCGACGTGGTGGTCGGCGGGAAGAACTTCGGGTGCGGTTCGTCGCGGGAACATGCCCCGCTCGCCCTTATCGGGAGCGGAATACACGTGGTGCTGGCGCAGTCGTTTGCCCGGATCTTCTTCAGGAACTCCATCAACACCGGGGTCCTTCCGGTGGTCTGCCCGAAAGCCAATACCATCGCCGACGGTGCGAACGTCACCCTTCACCTGAAGGAGGGATACGTGGAGGCCGGAGGAAAGAAACTGGCCATTGAGCCGGTGCCTCCCTTTATGCAGAAGATTGCCGATGCCGGGGGACTTGTCGAATACGCGAAAGGGTTAAAGGAGGTGCCGGGATGTACAAAGTCGCAGCAATAGGCGGGGACGGGATCGGCCCGGAGATCGTGGCCGAAGGAAAGAAAGTACTCGAAGCAGCAGGGGAACGGTATAACTTCGATATCGAATGGACGGATTTCGATATCGGGGCGGACCGTTACTTAAGGACAAAGGAGCTTTTAACCGAAAACGACCTTGCAGAGCTTAAGAAATTCAAGGCCATTTACTTCGGTGCCATCGGGGACCCCCGGGTAGCCCCGGGCATCCTTGAGAAAGGGATCCTCCTTGCCCTCCGGTTCTCGTTCGACCAGTACGTGAACCTCCGGCCTATCCGGCTCCTCGAAGGGGTCGAGACGCCGCTTGCAAACAAGACCTCAAAGGACATCGATTTTGTCGTGGTGCGGGAGAATACCGAGGACTTCTATGTGGGTATCGGCTCCCGGTTCAAAAAGCACCAGAAGACCGAACTCTCTGTTGTCCGCGACCTCTACAACGTGAAGTTCGGGCTCGATATCGAGACCGATGCCGAGGAACTTGCGTACCAGATCGGCGTCGTGACAAAGGAAGGATCGCGCCGGGTCCAGACTTATGCCTTTGACCTTGCCATGCAGCGCCGCAAAAAGCTTACCTCGGTCGACAAGGCAAACGTACTCTCCGATGTGTACGGGCTCTGGCGGGACGTCTTCAACGAGACCGCAAAGAAGTACCCCAAGGTTGCCACCGACTTCAACTTCGTCGATGCAGTCACGATGTGGTTTGTCAAGAACCCGGAGTGGTTCGATGTGGTTGTCACGCCCAACATGTTCGGCGACATCATCACCGATCTCGGGGCCATGATCCAGGGTGGCCTCGGGCTTGCCCCGGGCGGGAATATCAACCCGAAGGGAACCTCGATGTTCGAGCCGATCCACGGGTCGGCGCCGAAGTATAAAGGGATGGACGTTGCAGACCCGATCGCAACCATCTGGGCCGGCTCGCTCCTCCTTGACCACCTTGGCGAGCACAAGGCAGCAGAGGCGGTTGTCCTTGCCATTGAAAAGAGTATCAGGGACGGCGTTGTCACCAAAGACCTCGGCGGGACTGCGGGGACGTCAAAAGCCGGGTCCTATATCGCAGAGTGCGTGAAGAAAGGGAAATAAGACTTTTTTGTTTTTTTAAGAGGGAATATCCGGTTCCCTGCCGGGAACACCGGGGAGTAACCAGTGTCCCGGGGCACTGGGTCCTCGGCGGGCAGGTAGCCGGGAATTACCGGCAATTAAAAAAATTACTTTAAGCCATCGGGGAACTCCGAAGGGAGTTCTTCGTCGCTTTTGGCTTTTTTGGGGGCAAAGATGGATTTCAGCGCAGCCAGCGGACCGTTTTCATCGGCTGTGCCATTGTGTCCTTTATACTCCTTGATGAGGATCTCGGCTTCAGCAAGTCCCTCTTCCACCTTCATCTTCGCGGTCACATCGACCAGGGAGCCCGCAATTGCAATGGTTTTCCCGTTCTTTATCACCGGGATCTCGTCGACTTCCACCCAGATCCGGCCGCCATCCTTTTTTGCCATCTCGAGCCGGTACGGCGGTTCGCGCCGGCCGGAAGCGATCGCCCTGAGGGTTCGCTCGAGCCCTTGTGCATTAAAGGGGTGGTCGGTGAGAAAATCAGTCCATGCCCGTTTGCCGGTCCCCGGGGTATAGCCGAGCATGGCCCGGATTCGGGGGCTCACGTACAGCAGGTTGTGTTCGGGGCTGTGCGTGTAATACATCGGGGTACCGCTCTCGATAAGGAGCATGAGGTGTTCGTCGCGGTGCGTTGTGGTCCGGCGCGCTTTTTTTAATTCTGTCACATCGCGGCCTGAGGCAACGATGGATGCGACATTCCCGTCTTTGTCAACAACCGACCGTGCCGACCAGCTGATGCACCGGGGCCCTTTCCGGGAACTGATCCACTGCTCCACGATGCAGGTATGCGGCGGGCGAAAGAGGCTTGTCATCTTTGTTGCAAGGGCGTCTGCGTAACGCTCGTCATCCGTCGGCATAAACACGCTTCCGACAAGATCCTCGGCGGTCTTCCCCATTGCCTCGCAGTAGGCCCTGTTTACAAACAAAAGACGCCCCTCGGGGCTGAACTTGACCAGCAGGTCCTGCTGGTGATCGAGGAGTTCCTTATAGAGGGCATCGTCTGGTTTGCTCATTGATGATCTCCGTATGAAACAGCGGGGGTGGTATGAACCTATAGACCGATAATCCCCGTTTTCTCATGTACAGGTCTCCTTTGAGGGGTATTAATGTTGCATACGGGAATCCGGGATGTATCCCCGTGAAGCGTGGGAGAAAAAAAGGTGAGAGGGCGACAAAAAAAGGGTGCGTGATATCAGACGAGGGCCACGATCTGCTGCTGGACATCGCCCCGGCGGGCTTTCCAGACCGGGGATGCCGGCTGCTCGGGGATGCGTGCCACGGGTGCGGTGCGCTCCCGGCCAAAGAGAATCGAACGGAGGGCCAGAAGCGAGATGGTGAAATTTCCCGCTTCGAAGAGCTCGATGTTGAGCGCTTTCCCCGAAGCCGAGACCTGGCCCATACCGCAGGTTGTCCCAAGGTAGTAGTTCCACTCGCGGACGAGTGTGTCCACCTGCACGGCAACCTGACGGCCGGCAATTCCCTTCACGAGATCGTCCAGCCGGATAGCATACCGGGTGCCCAGGACATGCAGTTCCACGACTTCGTGGAGACTACCGTCACGGTCGACTGCCCTGCATCCTGTCCGCTGGATATAGCCTGCTTTCTGCATCATACACGACCACCTTTTTGTCGTAGTAACGCATCTGGGAAACCGGGTATATAACCCGGGACCGTGCGCGGGGTGAAAGTGAAGGATCGACGAAGAAGAGGATATGCCCGGAGATTCAGGGGCAGGTCAGCGTTCCGGGACACTCCGGCGTTTAACACGGTCCATGCAGGTATTGAGTATCTCCTCCACGAACCGGAGCGTACCTTCGGTACCTGCAAGCGGGGGATACGTGAGACGGACACGGTCCTGGAGCGGGGGGATGAGCCCGACGAATGCCGCACCGGGGCAGACCGGTTGCTCGAACGCGGAGCCGATCACGAGATCCGGGGCAGCCTCCCGGATCCGTTCTGCAACCACGCCGAGATCGTTTGCCTTTTCCCTGCGGTACCCTGTTTTTTTGCCGGCCGGGGGTTCGTTCCTTGTCCCCACAAAACGGATCTCGGCATCGAGGTAGGCTTTGAGCGTTTCTGCGGCATAATCCGCATAGGCTGCCCCGGCAAAGATCGCAACGGAAGGCGGGGTATGGCGCCGGAGGAACCGGTCGCATACCCCGATGACCCGCCCTTCCGCAAGATCGAGCTCTTCAAAGACCCGTGAAGCGTCGGCTTCGGGGAGTTCGCGCTCCAGTTGTTCGAACGTGGCGCGGAGCGCGGGTATCCCGAGGGTTCCGCCAAGTGAGTTTCCTACGCCGGAAGCAAAGTCCGCGTTTGTCCCGATAGTGAACGGGGCCGCGTGTGCCGCCATCTCCGCCCAGTCCCGGCAGAAGACCGTGCCGACCGGGATGCCGGCCATGCGCAGCAGGCGCGTGACCTCTGCAATGTTTCCCTTGTGGAACGGATCGGAGAGGGAGACCCCGTCGATGTTGACCCCTTTGCGCTTCGGGTCGACTTTAGGACTGAGTGCCGCCAGTGCCGCCCGGTATCCTGTCTCGAGTTCACCGGCAAAACCGGGGCTGTCGACAAGGATGATATCGTTCTCCGGCAGGATCGCGGAGATGTCCTCGCCCATGACTGACGGGACACAGGTCGTGATCACGGCAATCCTGCCGCCTTTGCCTGACAGGTCGCCGATCACCTCTTTTAAGCGGTCGCCAGATCCGAACACAACTTCGTTTTCAAGGATAAACGTCCCGTAGAGCGGGGCGCCGATCAGGGTCGAGGGGTAATAGTAGCAGCCGCTCGACCCGTGGATAACCACATGGATCCCTTCGAAACCGGCAAGGCATGCCGCAGCCCCGGTCATGGCGCACGGCCATAACGGCGTCCCGCACTCAGGCAAAGATAGCCCTCCTCCAGCGGTGGAGTAACCGTTCTGTTCCTGCCAGTCCCACGGGGGGGATCACGGGGACCGGCACCGGGTTTCCTTGATCTGAGAAACGGAGGCCGACATTACGGGCAAGATCCCGTGCCGCGATCCTCCCTTCGGGATCCGGGGGGAGAGGAGAGAAAAAGACACCCTCCCCCGCCAGGTCATGGAACTTTTCGAGGAGTTCCCCTTCACGGGCACGTTCGCGGGTAACCGCATCTGTCCCGTTTATCCCGCAGGTTTTTGCAACTTCGGCAAGAAACGAGGAATTCCCGGACAGACCGATCGGAAATCCCGTGATGTAAGGCGTGCCAAAGCGCGAGTTGAGATATTCCCCCACCGGGATAAGGGCCGGGTCGCGGAGCACGTTGAGCCGTGCGGCGCCAAGCCTCGCTATCTCATCCGTGGTAATGTTCCGTACAAAGCGCAGGTTCACCGACAGGCCAAGCAACGAAAGCAGCCGGCTCACTTCTGCATAGTTCTCCTCGACTTCATATTCGAGATTTTTTTCCCCGATGAGGTTCACCCTCCCGTTGGGAGCTGACGATTCCGCCATCGCTGCAAGGGCAATGAGCGCGTTGTTGACGCCGGCCTGGAACGAGCCTCCCAGAAAACCTGCGGTCGGCACGATAATGACCGGGCAGCCCTGCTGTGCCTGGCAGATCTTCTCGATATCGTCGCCGATCGTCTCGACAATGCAGGTCGAAAGGACAAAGATTGCTCCGGGATTTCCGTTCATGACCCGCGTGAGTGTCCGGTCGAGCGCCTCCTCGCCGCCAAAGACGATGTCGGTCTCCCGCAGATCGGTAGAAACAAGCGGGGGAAGGGCAGGCCTGCCATTATCGAGAGCCGTTGCGGACAGGAGCGAAAAATTGTGGTGCGTGCAGCCCCCCGGCCCGTGGACGACCGTAACCGTATCGGTTACCTGCGTCACCACCGAGAGTGCGCCGGTCAGGGTACAGCCGGCAGTCCTACACGTACTGGCGGGCAAGGGATTCGAGGTCATCGATCTCAAGAGGGGTGGGAATGGTCAACCGGCTGTTTTCCATGACCCGGGCCGCAAGATCGCGGTACCGCTGTGCCTGTTCGCTTGCCGGGTCGTACTCGATCACGGTCTTCCGGTCGAGTTCTGCGAGCTGGACGGTCCGGTCGCGGGGTATGTACTGGATGAGGTGACTGTTGACCCTTCGCGCAAACTCCGCAACGAGCTCTTCTTCGCGGGGCATATTCTTGGCATTGCAGATCACGCCGGCAATCCGGCACCTGCTCTTCGGCCGTGCTGCGAGCCGCTGGATCGCCTTGCAGATGTTGTTTGCCGCATACAGGGACATGAGTTCCCCGGAGGTCACGAGGTATACTTCCTGCGCATACCCCTCCCGCATCGGCATGGCAAACCCGCCGCAGACCACGTCGCCCAGCACATCGTAGACGATGATGTCCCCGGTGAGTGTCCCGAACTTCTCCAGCAGCTGGAAGGTGGCGATGATTCCCCGCCCGGCACAGCCAACCCCGGGTTCGGGGCCTCCCGCCTCAACGCAGCGGACGCCATGAAAACCGGTAAAGACCACATCCTGCGGGGTTACTGCACTGGCGCCGCGCTCGCGCACCAGATCCATCACGGTCGGGATCAGCCGGCCCGCCATCAGCATCCGGGTACTGTCGCGCTTCGGATCGCACCCGATCTGGAGGACAGAATGTCCCGCAAGAGAAAGCGCAGCGGAAAGATTGGCTGATGTAGTCGACTTCCCGATGCCGCCTTTCCCGTACAGGGCGATCTGTTTCATTGTTCTACTATGGGCCGGCACGTTATATTAGACCTCCTGATGTTAAGAAAAGTATAATTGCGTTACCTGTTCCCCGGGGTTTTAGTCGGAACCGCGGAACAGGGCAAGGAAGAGCACGAGCACCGGAATTACTTCGAGACGGCCCACCCACATGACGATGATAAATACCCATTTCGAGATGGCCGGCATGGAGGATGAGACATAGCCGGTCGTCATCCCGCAGGTGGAAAAAGCCGAGATCACATCGAAGAGCACATCGGTACTGGGGAATGTCGTTACGTGGAACTGGAGGACGGTAAGGGTTGCGATAAAGATCACGACTACCGAGAGGATGATGACCAGCAGCATCTTTGCGGTCTCCAGTTCGGCAGTGGCCCGCGGGATCACCCGGCCCTCGCTCTTAAACGGGATCAGCACCTTCCCGCTCACGAAGAGCCGCCGGAACCACCAGACCAGCGCCCGGAAGCCTAGGACTACCCGGTTAAGCTTGATCCCCCCGCTGGAACTTCCCGCAGCACCGCCGATGAAGATCAGCATGGCAAGGAAGAGGAGCGTGACGCTCGCCCAGTTGCCGATATCGGTGATCTGGAAGCCGGTGGTGGTCAGGGCGGAGACCGCCATAAAGAGCCCCTGTTCAAGGGCAAGGGGAATGTCGGTATTCCCGAAATAGACCAGATCGTAGGCCAGCAGTGCGGTCCCTGCCGCCGCAATCACGAGGAAGAGTTTGATCTGCTCGTCCCCGAAAAGGCTGAAGCGCCGGTTCTCGGTTATCAGGTAATAGAGCCGGAATGGGAGTGCGCCGGCGATCATGATCGGGACCAGGAGCAGTTCGAGCATGAGGTTGTGGTACGAGGCGATCCCCCCATCGACAACGGAGAATCCCCCGGTCGAGATCGCGGACAGGGCCAGGTTTACCGAATCCCAGAGCGAGAGGCCGGTAAAGAGGATGAGCCCGATGGCGACAAATGTCAGGAGGCCGTAGATCTTCCAGATCGCCCGGCCGGTCGAGACGATGCTTGGCATCAGGGGTTCCTCCCGGCTCTCCGTCCGGTAGATTTTTCCCTGGAAAAGCCCGCTGCTGCTTGCAAGGGCTATAACGTATGCGATGATCCCGATCCCACCGATCCACTGCATGAACGTGCGCCAGAAGAGCAGGGTATAAGGGACCGTATCGAGGGATGGCAGCATGGTAAACGCTGTCCCGGTCCACCCGGCCATCCCTTCAAAGACCGCATCGGTAAAACTCATGTTAAGGCCGAACAGGAACGGGAGGCCGCTCACCATTGCACAAGCCATCCAGAAGAGGGCGATCGAGCACAGGGATGTCGAGAGCCGGTTCTCGCGCTCGTTTCTTGGGAGGTGTTTCATCCCCGCCCCCAACAGGAAAAAGACGACCGGGACGACCGCCATGGGAAGAAAGATGGACCACTCTGCAAAGAGCACCGTCACTATGAGGGGGATCGCGGTCAGCGGGGCGATAAAAAAGAAGATATCTCCCAGATCGGCAGCGATCGTGGAGAGATAAAGGAGACGGCGCATCACTTAGGTGGTTGTCGCTGGTGCTCTATGAGCATTTGCCTGCCATAAACGATAAAAAAAAAGGAATGGTAAAGGTTCAGGCCTTGTTGGTCCAGAGACCGTGGACCGAACAGTATTCCCTGACTTTTACCTCGGCACTCTTGACCGGGAACTCTGCCTCGGGTTTCTCGCCAGGTTTGAAATACCGGACATAGACCTTCTCCCCATCGTGGACCTCGACCCATTCGATGTAGTGTTTCTCTTCCATCGGGTGGGGAACGGCGCCGATCTTCACGAGGATACCGTTGGCAGTCTTCTCGACGACAGGGACATGCTTCTCTTTTCCCTGGTCCTCGGTCTTTTCCTGCTGGAGCACCATCGGCTGCCCGCAGCAGACGAGTGTTCCTCCGGATGCATGGACGACCTTTACGATGTTCCCGCAGACCATACACTTGTAGACTTCAAGCAGTTTTGTCATGGTTACACCCTCCTTTATACGATGTTGAGTTCTTTGTGCTTCTTTAAGATTTCGTCTGCCAGCCGGTCAAGGTCCAGCATGGCCTTTTCGTCCGGTTCGCCAAGCACGGTAACCGGGGGGAGAAGTTCGACCTTGACATGGTCGAGCATCTTTGTGATAGTCTCAACGGTCTTGCCGCCCCACCCGTAGGACCCGATGACGGTTGCAAACCGGGTCTTGGGCCGGAGCACGTTTGCAAGGTAGGTTGCCGATACAACGGAAGGGTGCGGGCCAAAGAGGACCGTCGGCGTGGCGATCACAAGGGTTGCTGCATCGACAAGGGAACAGGCAAGTTCGCCGGTATCCGTCCGGGAGAGGTTAAAAGGCTTTACCACAATCCCCCGGGTGACAAGGGCCCCGGTGAGGTGATCCACCATCTTTGCCGTGCTCCCGTGCATCGAGATATATGGGATGATAACCTCGTTTTTGACCTCGTCCGAAACCCATCCGGCGTACGCATCGAGGATGAACTTCGGATTTTTGTACAGCGGGCCGTGGCTGGGAGCGATAATGGCCGGATCGAGTTCCCGCACCCGTTCCACGTACCCCTTGATGCTGCTGCGGAACGGCATCATGATCTCTGCATAATACCGTTTTGCCGACCGGCAGGCCCATGCCTCGTCGGTGATAAAGAGTTCGGTAGTTGCAGCATGGAACCCGAAGAGGTCGCAGGGAAAGAGGATCCGGTCTTCGGCAAGGAACGTCAGCTGGGTCTCGGGCCAGTGCGTCCAGGGCGTGATCAAAAACCGGAGCGTCCGGTCTCCCAGCGAGAGGGTCCCGTTGTCTTCGATAATGGTAAACCGGCTTTCGGGGAGATGCAGGAGGGCAATAAGGAGGTCCCGACACTTGGCATTGGTGACTACCTGCGCGTCAGGATAGAACTCAAGCACCATCGGGAGCGAACCTGCATGATCCTGTTCCGCATGGTTGATCACGATATAGTCGATCTTCTCGATGCCGAGCTTGACAAGGTTCGAGATCAGATCATACTCCTTGGTCGGATCGACCGTATCGATCAGGGCCGTCTTTTCGCTGCCCTTTACCAGATACGCGTTGTATGTCGTTCCTTCCGGCAGCGGGATCAGTTCATCGAAGATCCGCCGGTCAAAATCATAGGCGCCGACCCAGTACACGCCGGGCACAAGTTCTCGGGAAACCATAATTACCAGTTTTACTCCTCTTTTTTGAATCGGTCTTTTGATGCAAACCCCGCCGGGCAGGTCCGGTCAGCGGGCAAATCAACACCCCGTGGGATATCCTGCTCCCGTTCCCCTGTTTCGGATGGCAGACAGGTCCGCTGGAAATTACACGTGTATCGATCCGTAAAAACCATTCCTTTTTACGGCTGGTAGAGTGTGGTAGAGCGCAGGGAATAATTATTTCGATAGTACTTGTAGTATCTGCCGCCCGTCAATCACGTCAGGCAATGCCTGATATCATATAGGTTCCCATTCCGAGCATTACCAAAACAAAGAGCAGACGGATCTTCTCCGGCGGGATGGTATGTGCGGCACGGACTCCCAGAAGTGCAAAGGGCACGCTTGCAAGGGCGAGAACCGCCCAGAACATCCCGTTGACATATCCAAAGGAGAACGGGGGCAGACCGGGAACGCCCATTCCTCCCACGATATAAGACACCACGCCGGTCGCAGCCGAGCAGAACATAAACGCCGTCGATGTACCGATGGCCTGACGAAGGGGAATGCCAAGAACGGTTGTCATCACCGGTACCATCACGATCCCGCCGCCAATCCCAAAAAGCCCGGAGACAAGGCCAAACACGAATCCCCATATCAGGTACAAGCCGGGATTCTGCCGGATCTGCCCGTCCCCGGTGGGAATTGCGGAAAGGAACATCCGTGCTGCTGCAAGGAGGAGAAGTACGCCAAAAAGGCATTCCATGAGCCTGCCCGGTGCGTGGATGGTAATTGCCGCACCGGTGACCGCCCCGAGAATACCGGGGATTATCATCAGGAGCAGGGGACGCACCAGTACGCAGCGCCGGCAGTGGTGGCCCCAGGTGCCGGAGAGTGCCGTCGGCACGATAACGGCAAGGCTGGTGCCAAATGCGATCCGAAGGGAGAGGGTTGGATCGAACCCGAGGCTGGTGAGCAGCCAGTACTGCACCGGCACCATGAGAAAACCCCCGCCTATCCCAAAAAAGCCGGAAGCAAAACCGATCGCACAGCCGGTAACGCCCAGGATCAGAACCGAAAAAAGGAGTGTCTCCATCCTGTCACCGGCATTTCAGGCATCAACAGACCGGGAAAAATAGGTAATAGGGTATCATGCTGTCTTGTTCGTAACGGTAAAGGTGGAACCGGAGGTTCCCGCAACCCCTCCGTCACCAATAACTTTTACCACATACGTCTCGGATGTTGCAGATGAGGAGATCGCAAGATTGCAGGTCAGCTTTGTGGATGTTCCTCCGTTTGAGATACCCGTACAGGGAATCTGTTGGGAATCTGATGAGCCCACAAGAATTACCGAGAGAACGTTGGCCAGATTCTGCCCGTTGACGGTCAGGGTGATCGATTCGCCGAGATCACCGCTTGTAGGGCTGAAGCTGGAGATGGTCGGCGATGCGGCACCGATCGTAAATGCACCCGGGAGCGAGGTTGACTGGCCGCCAGGGTTCGTGACCTGGATATTAGCGGTTCCGGCATCCAGGTTGCTCAGTGCGACATTGCAGGTGATCTGGTTTGAGGAGGCAGAGACCCCGGTTGCCACGACGGGCATCTTTCCCGGCTGGATCAGGCGCACGGTTGCACCGCTCTGGAAATTGTTGCCGTTGATGGTCAGGCTGACCGTAGATCCGGTTGCACCGCTCGTGGGAGATATCGAGGTTATAGATGGCGCCGGTCCCGATGCAACGGTTGTTGCCGTGGTTGCGATGGTGGGTGTCTGGACCTGGATGGACGTGACGGAGACATGCGTGATTTTGGCGGGATATAATTTCTCCATCTCCGCACGGGGGAACTTTTCTGTCGTGCTCGTTTCCCGGTGGCCCCAGGATCCATCGGAATTCTTTACGATAGTTGTCCGCTCGTACTGATCCTTAGCTGAATCGTATGACACGATCAGCCAGACCCCGGTCTGGGCAGAGGATGTCTTTGCGACAACATCGCCGGCAGTGTACTTTGCCGTTGCCTGCGTGGTCGGAACCGTGGTTGTTACTGAGGTAGAGGACTGGCTTGAACAGCCGGCAAGGAGCACGCACGCGATAAGAAGCAGACCCAGCAGCGGTCCGTATACTTTTACGTGAGACATATGCATACCGTTCATCTCACAGATTCATAAAATTTGGCTTTTTTGGGCGATACGCTGGCGGGGAAGACCCGGAATACCAAAAAACTGTGCAAACTCTCGCGGTTTGCCGGTTTTATGGCAGTTTCACGGTAGTATAGTGGCGGGAAAAATGCCCGTGGGCTGCGAGAAGGACCCCGAATGTAAGAAACGAGCAGAGGATCGCAGCGGGAGCAAGGGAATACGGGATGGAAAAATCCGGTACAGACCCTGCGATCACGACAAGGGCGCAGGTGACTGCGATAATCGTGGCATAGATGTCCCGCACCGCAAAGAAGAAGAGGGCGGCAACGATACCTGCGGCCAGGTACCCCGGGAAGGCCTCCGCTATCCTGCCGGACGCCAGAAGCAGGGTCATTGAGCATGCAAAGAGAAGTGCCGTCATTATCACCCCGGTGACGATGGATACGAGGACTCCTCCGTTCCGTACATATGCCTGAATATGGGTTCCCAGGAGTCCCCAGACGATCATTGTCGCTGCAATGGTTGTCGGGAACAAATAAACAAAGAGGAAAAACCCGGCATCCCTGCCCGGCCCAATCCCGTACACCCTCATTAAGAGAATGATTGTATATCCTGCCAGGATGGTCAGGCCGACGGCCGCGACCGTACGCCGCAGGGATCGAAACCCTAGCTGGAACATATTTACCGCCCCGGCCCGGAAGGCCGCGCGGATCCGGATGAGCGGCACGATGATCCCGACGAGGATACACGAAAGGAACGTATAGAGGAGGAGTCCCGAAACAGATGTCTTTAAGGATACCAGATCTCCCCCGGAGAACAGGTAATTTTCAATGATCCAGACAGCAACGATCAGGAACGGGATAAGGATAAGGGATACCGTGGACGGCTGCTGCTGATCCGTCGGGGGCATCACGGGGCCCTCTTTGGAAGTATCCGTTATTCCACCCCTGAATCATACCTACACTGTTTGCGGTCTGCCGGTATCATTTGCGGATCCCTTCCGGATATTCATGTTGCAGCCACAAAAAGATCGTGGATCTGCTGCTGTCGCTCCTCGGCAGTCATCGCCTTTTTTAAGGGGAAGCGATCGTTAAAGGCAGGATACCCTTTCTCATAGAATACCCCAAGGGCGATGGGGGCATCGCGGTTGTAGTCCCATTCCCGGGCTTTTTTGCAGGCCTGATCGAAGTCCGCCGGATCGTGGCCGGCAAGGTCGTAGACCCGGGACTGGTAATATTCGGTCATGTTAAAGAAGCTTGCACAGATCTGGAGGACGTCGATGAAGGCAAAACCCTTGTGGGCAATGCCCTGCCGGATGAGTGCGGCCAGCTGGGGCATCTTCCTCGTATACCCCCGGGCAACATAGGTGGCTCCCCCGGCAAGCATCAGTTCCAGCGGGTTGAACGGGTACTCGGCTGTCCCTGTGGGCGTGGACTTCCCTTTAAACCCGAGCGGCGAAGTTGGCGTGTACTGGCCGGTAGTGAGACCATAGACCCGGTTGTTGTGGACGATCATGGTGAGATCGATATTTCTCTTGGCCGCAAAGATCAGGTGGTCGAGCCCTTCGGCATATGCATCCCCGTCCCCGGCACAGCAGATCACGGTAAGTTCCGGGTTTGCAAGTTTAAGCCCCGTCGCCACCGGGATCGTCCGCCCGTGGAGGGTATAGACCGTGCTGATGTTGAGGTAATCGGCGATCTTCGCGTGGCAGCCGATTCCGGAGACGAGCACCACGTTGTCCAGAGATCTTCCCTCGTTTTCCATGCCGGCGAGGATATCCTTGAGCGTGTGCTGGATCGAGAAGTTCCCGCAGCCCGGGCACCAGGTGTTCTGGGCCGGGGTGATCAGGTTCCGGGTCATGATGCGAGCACCTCCTGTACCCGCAGTTTCAGTTCTTCGGGCGTGAACGGCCGGCCATCGTACTTGAGGACCGTAGCGTCTGCCCTGCCCCCGTGTTCTTTCACGAGCGACGCCAGCTGCCCGGTTGCGTTCTCCTCAACAGCGATCAGGCGCTCCACCCCGGTACAGGCATCGGTGAACTGCCGGTCCGGGAACGGTGAGAGTACGAGCGGCCGGATCACCCGAAGGCCCAGTTCCGCAGCCACCTCGCTGCACGCGTTTCCGACAGAACCCCAGCAGAGGAGCGCAACCGGGGCATCTGTTTTTCCCCCGGTACTAACGCAGGGAAGGTGTGCCAGCTCTTCGATAAGGGCAGTTTCCTTTCGCCGGCGCTTGTCCGCCATCTCTGCAACAAGGGCCGCGTCTTCGGTTGTGATCCCGTCTTCATCGTGAGCGTAACTGTTGGTCTTGACAACGGCGCCGGTGGTTCCGGGAAATGCAAGGGGCGATACTCCTGAAAGGGTGGTACGGTACCTCCGGTACGGGACGTCATTGTCCCCCGCAGTGCCGCGTTCCCCAATGGAGAGCAGCGCCAGATCTTCATACCTGAGGCTGTAGGTACTCTCTGAAAGAGACTTGTCGGAGAGCACGATCGACGGGACCTGGTACTTCCAGGCCAGCCGGAGCGCGGCGTCCGACCAGACATATGCCTCCCCGGCATCGGCGGGGGCAACAACGATCCGGGGAAACTCCCCCTGCCCGGCATGGAGTACGAACCGGAGATCCGCCTGACCTGTGTAGGTGGGGAGACCGGTTGACGGCCCGGTCCTTTGCGAGACAAGGATTGCGAGGGGGACCTCTGCCATCCCGGCAAAAGAGAGTCCTTCGGTCATCAGGCAAAATCCTCCGCCGGATGTTCCGACTGCGGTCTTTTTCCCGGCGACCGCGCTCCCGATCCCGGCAAGGATCACCGCGATCTCGCTCTCCGGGTGGAAGACCGTGATCCCGAGCCGTTCCGCATTGCCTGCAAGGTAATGGAGAAGTGTGGAGGAGGGAGTCATCGGGTAGGCGATATAGGAGTCAAGGCCGCCGGAGGCAAGACCAAGGCCGATCGCTTCGTTTCCGGTGATAAGGGACAGCGGTGCCTTTCCAAGGACCGGGACCGGCCGTACCGTATTAACCGCACCGTATGCCCGCCGTGCAACCCGGAGGTTCTCATCTGCTGCCTTTGGCATATGTGCCGTAAAGACCTCTTCGAGGGTCTTCCAGGGAATTCCCGCAGCTTTTGCAAATGCACCGATCATCGCGGAGTTCCCGGTGACCGGTGGGGCAGATTCCTCTTTGAGGATCTCCCCTACAGAAATAGTCTGCCCGGAGCCGGGCTTTTTGACCTGATCGGCATTTGCCACAATAATGCAGTCGGGACAGTGCGGTGCGTGAAGGTCCAGCGTCTCCTGGTTGAGCGCTACCAGGTAGTCGAACCGGTCATTGTATGCCCCGACCGGATGATCCGCGGCCCTGACCATGGTAAAATTATGGCCTCCCCGGATAAGGGAGGGATAATCCGTTGATACAAATACGTAATACCCGAGCCGGGAGAAAAGCCAGGCCACGACTGCACCGGCACTGTTGATCCCGTCTCCTGCCCTGCCACCGATGAGTACGGATATGTCCTTCATAACCAGCTCCCACTACCAGACTGGTGATCAGGAAACGGTATATATGTTGGGATAGTGACGGGCTAAAAAAAGATTATTTCTGGATCAGCTCTTCGAGAATGGCCTTCATCTCGTTGATCCGGTAGGGCTTCGTGAGCCGGCCTGAAAAACCATACCTGCCAAAATCCTGAACAACCGGATCGTTCGCATAGCCGCTTGAGACAACCGCTTTTACGCTGCTGTCGTATTCGCGGAGCTTTTCGATCGTCTCGCGCCCGTCCATTCCTTCAGGCATGGTGAGATCGATGATAACAAGGTCAAAGGGCCTGCCTGCCTCTTTTTCCTGGCGGTACAGATCCATTGCAGCCCTGCCTTCCCGGGCAAAGACTGCATCGTAGCCAAGAAACCTGAGTACTTCCTTTGAGACATCGATGATGATCTCCTCGTCGTCAACCAGAAGCACTTTTCCTTTTGATTCCATATGTTCAAAAATCCCTTTTTATACTATTACTTCGCGCACACCAATTATTATATTTTCTCCCCTGTTACGGGAAGGGACGATCGGGAGACACCCGGGGGATATGCAGTCCCGGTCTCCGTGATACCTATTTTTTTAATGCACGGAGCCGGGCGGCCTCTTGTGCATCCTCGACCCTTAGCAGGAAGGTCCCGTGGCAGGGCTTTGTGTAGGGGAAGATCACGAAATTGCCGTCCAGGCCCACTGCGATCGGGGGGACGCCGATAGTGTGGACATCGAAGATCTTGAATCCCGGCTCCACATCGATGGATTCGGGGAAATGGCTTTTGATGTATTCCCGGCATTCCTTGAACGAGGCGTCCTTTATGACAACCTCGTAGGGGAGTGATTCTACGCAGCCCATGACGGTGCCACCTCGTCGATTATCTTCTTTAAAGGCAGGGGATTGTGCACGGCCTTTGCGGCAATTTTTGTGCAGGGGAAGGTGATTTGGGCAGCCATCTCCTCCCAGTGCTCGCCGTAGATCACCGGGTAGATCGCTGCTTTCGAGATCGCTGCCATGGTCGCGGCATAGCTGACCCCGGCATCGTTGTGGATAAAGACAAAGCAGAGGTCGAAATCCCGCTTCTTGTCGGATATCTGGGCAACCGCCCGGTCGAGGTCCATGACCTCTTTTAGGTAATGCCGTTTCGGGTCGGCGACTACAAGGAGGGTGTTTGCCGCCTTGTTCCCGGCAATCACCGGGGCAATGCCCGCCCCGGACAGTTTGTCTGCCAGGTACAGCGCAATGCTTGTCTGCACCGGGACCTGCGGGCAGCCGAGGACAAGGACTGCCGTCTTCTTTGCCTGCAAAGCTTCGGTCGTGGTATCGTTCCCTGCCATATCAAGCCTTGTACAGCATACGCCGGGGCATGGAAAAACCTTCGCTATGCGGCCGGGGCAGTCCCCGGTATTGCCTGTTCAGTCTCCGCGTACACCCAGTCACTATAGGGCAGGTGGCCGGCAATGACCGGGAGTGCAATGATCTCCGGGACCTCGTAGGGGTGCTCTGCTTTTACCGCGGCAATGACTGCCTGCACGAGGCTTTTTCTCGTTTTTATGATGAGCAGGTCTTCTTTGTCGTCGCAGTCTTTGCCTTTCCAGCGGTACAGGGATCTTACCGGGGTAATATTTGCACAGGCAATAAGGCGTTTACAGAGGAGGCTCTTTGCGAGGGCCTCCGACTGCGATGGCGGGGCGGTCACGTACAGGACGCAGATCTCCCCGGGCGGTTCGGTTTTTTGTCCTGTCTCCATGGGTGGGTGTTAGCGGCTCCCGACAGATAAGGGTATACGGTCTGTCCCGTATCTGGGTAACTTTCTAGTAGCGCCTGCTCCAATGATAGGTACACGTATGTATTCCGCACGCATGAGCAATCTCCCGCCGTACCTTTTTGCACGGATTGACGAGATGAAAGCAGAGCAGCAGAAAAAAGGTGTGGACATAATCGATCTGGGCGTCGGCGACCCGGATCTCCCCACCCCGCCCCACATAGTAGAAGCCCTCTGCACCGCCGCACGCGACCCAGCAAACCACCATTACCCCTCGTATGCCGGGATGCCGGCGTACCGCGAGGCTGTTGCCGGCTGGTACCACAAGCGGTTCGGGGTCAGGCTCGATGCTGCAAAAGAAACCCTTGCCCTGATGGGCTCAAAAGACGGGATCACCCATATCGGCGAGGCATTCGTGAACCCGGGCGACTACGTGCTCGCCCCGAGCCCCGGCTACCCGGGGTACTCGACCGGCACCCTGTTTTCCGAAGGAAAAGTCCACGAGATGCCGCTCCTGCGGGAGAATAATTTCCTCCCGGTCCTCGACAATATCCCGGACAAGGTTGTCCGCTCGGCAAAGCTCATGTTCATCAACTACCCGAACAACCCCACGGCAGCCATTGCCCCCCTCTCGTTTTACAAAGAGGTCGTGGACTTTGCCGCGGACCATAACATCGTGGTTGTCTCGGACAACCCGTACTCCGAGGTAGCATTCGATGGTTACAAAGCCCCGTCGTTTTTAGAGGCAAAAGGGGCCATGGAGGTAGGGATCGAGATGCACTCGCTCTCGAAGACCTACAACATGACCGGCTGGCGGATCGGGATGGCAGTCGGGAATGCGGAGATCCTGTCCGGCCTTGGCCGGGTCAAGACCAACGTTGACTCCGGGGTCTTTAACGCTGTCCAGCACGCGGCAATTGCCGCCCTCTCGGGCCCCCAGGACTGCGTCAGAGAGGCCTGTGCTATCTACCAGGAGCGCCGCGACGTACTGGTCGGCGGGCTTCGAGAGCTCGGCTTTGATGTTCCCTCCCCGAAGGCGACATTCTATGTCTGGATGCCGGTAAAGGACTGCATGTCCTTTACGGCAAAGCTCCTGAATGAAGCCGGTATCGTCGTGACCCCCGGCGTTGGCTTTGGTTCCGCGGGCGAGGGCTATGTCCGGTTTGCAATCACCCGGCCGGTGGAGCGGATACGCGAGGCTCTTGAACGGATGCGGAGGTTATCGCTGTGAAACTTCCCTCTCACCTCGCGGTCAAAGGAGGCCACCTGCACATCGGGAGCCAGGACTGCGTTACCCTTGCCGCAAAATACGGCACCCCGCTCTACGTGACCAGCGAGGACCGGATCTGCGAGCACTTTACGGCGTACCGTGCCGCGCTCTCCAAACGGTACGAGAAGATACAGGTCCTCTTTGCGGCAAAGGCAAACGGCAACCTTGCCGTGATGAGGGCGCTCGCAAAACTCGGCGCCGGGGCGGACATCTTTTCCGCAGGCGAACTCGCCCTCGCCCTCGAAGCGGGGATGCCGGCGGAAAAGCTGCTCTTTAACGGCAGCTCAAAGACCCCCACGGACCATGCCCTTGCAGTAAAGCACGGCGTGAAAGTCTCGCTCGATTCCCTTGATGAGCTCCACCAGCTCGATGCAATCGCGGCAAAGGCCGGTAAAGTTGCGGAGGTCTCGTTCCGGGTCAACCCGGCGCTCGAAGTCCCGACCCACCCGAAGATCGCTACCGGCCTGAAAACCAGCAAATTCGGGATCCCGCACGAGCAGATCCCTGCGGCATACCGGGAAGCGCTGGCCTGCAAACACGTAAAACCTGTCGGGATCCACTGCCACATAGGCTCGCAGATCCTCGAAGTAGCACCGTTTGCAAAGGCAGCAGAGGTCATGGTGAGAATTGCAAAGGAACTCGCCGATATGGGCGTGAAGCTCGAGTTCTTCGATCTCGGCGGCGGCCTTGGCGTCCCGTACCACCACGATACCGATCCGGCACCGACGCCGGAGGACTACGCGAATGCCGTGATGCCGGTCTTCCTTGACGGGATTAAGAAAGCGGGGATCACCCCCACGCTCTGGATCGAGCCGGGCCGGTTCCTTGTTGCCGATTCAACGGTCCTTCTCACAAGGGTGAACTCGACAAAGGCCGCCCACAAGCGGTTTGCGAACGTTGACGCGGGGTTCAACCTGCTCATACGGCCCGCAATGTACGACTCCTACCACGAGGTCGTTGTCGCAAACCGTGCGGACGCCCCGCTCACCTCCGAATACACCGTGACCGGGCCGATCTGCGAGACCGGGGACATCCTTGCCGCAGACCGGAAGCTGCCCGAACTTGCGGCAGGAGACCTGATCGCCGTGCTGGACGCCGGTGCATACGGGTACGCTATGTCCTCGCAGTACAATGGCCGGCCCCGCTGTCCTGAAGTCCTCATCCACGGCAATGAAGAGGCGCTCATGCGGCGCGGCGAGACACTTGCCGACCTGACCGGCACCATGATCCGGCCACCCTGGCAGCGGTAGGGAGTATATCGTGGTCCTCTTCCACTATGCGCTGGTCGACGACCTCATCAGCCAGGAAGAGTTCGAACGGCGCGTAGAGGCAAAGATCGACGAGTGCGGGGATCTCCTCGACGAGCCGACCGCGGCGATGCTTGTGGTCGATGCACTCGGGCGCCAGCATGTCAAAGTAAAGGAACTCTCGGGGAAATCCAGCCTTTTTTGTTTCTTTGCAAAGGTCGTCGACAAGACCGAGCCAAAGGAGTTCGACCGGAAAGACGGGGAGAAGGGATGGGTTGCGACAATCCTTGCCGGAGACGAGACCGGTACCACCCGGATCGTGCTCTGGGACGAGCGGGCGGGAGCGGTCTGCGAGATCGTTATTGGCGACGTGCTGGAAGTGATCGGGAGGCACCCGGCAAACAGCACGAGGGAGATCTATGCCCTTGCGCTCCGGAAGGTCACCTGCGAGATTACCTGTGCGGCAACGGCGGGAAACAGCATCTCGATGGAGCCGGTTGATCTCGATGTTGTCGTGATCAATGCAGACGAGCCCCGCACCTTCTCCCGCCGTGACGGGACGACCGGGGAACTCAGGGAGTGCCTTGTCGGGGATGCACAGGGTACTGCCCGGCTCGTTGCCTGGGCACCCGACCTTCTTTTGGGCATAGCACCGGGAAGCACGGTCCATATTACCGGGGCAAAGCCCGACCGGCGTGCAGAGGGCCGGGCTTACAGTATAGATGAGACAAGCACGGTGACCCTCACGGACACGGCCGTGACCGTTCCCTTTACCCCGCTCGGGGCAGTCGCGGATACCGGACAGTACTCCGTCACGGGCGAGGTAAAGGCTGTGCAGGAACCCCGGTCATTCACCACCAAGGCCGGCAACCCGTCGTGGGTGAGAAACATCCGCATCAGCGACGGGACCGACGATCTCGCGGTGGTGCTCTGGGGAGATTTTGCCCTCCAGCCGGTCCGCCCGGGCACCCGGGTCGAGATTTACCACGGGTCCGCCCGGGCAGGACGGTTCGTCGGGATCGAGCTTGGCGTTGGCAGGGGGAGCGTCTTCCGGCTTCCGCAGGAAGAGCGCCGGGCAGTCGTCTTTACCGGGACGGTAATCCCCGGGAACGGGGGCACGTTCATCGACAACGGGACCGAACGCTACCTTGTCGAGGGCGATTACCCGGCCGGTACCGAGATCGCAGTCACCGGGGTGCTTGCCGGCAGCCGGATCATCCCCGATACTGCGGTACCGGCCGAAAAGGATCTGCAGGATGTTGCCGGGCGTCTCGCCGCTCTTATCGCACGGCTGGAAGCATCCCGGCCCTGATACTTTTTCACTTTCACCCCCCGCAGGGCCCCGGGTTATATAGCGAGAATTAAAATGGTGTTGTGCCATAGGAGATGTAACAAGAAATGGCTGACAAACCACTGGATATAGAGGATCTGCCCGGAGTCGGGCCGTCCACCGCTGACAAGCTGCGCGAAGCAGGATACCTTTCGGTCGAGAGCATTGCAACCGCCTCGCCTGCCGAGCTCTCCGAGATCACCGAGATCTCCGAGTCCACGGCAAAGAAGATCATAAAAGCCGCCCGCGAGGCCGCAGATATCGGTGGTTTCAGGACCGGAAAAGACATCTTCGAGCAGAGGAAGGAGATCAAAAAGCTCTCGTTCCGCGTACCCGAAGTAGATGCACTTCTCGGTGGCGGCCTTGAGACGCAGGCAATCACCGAACTCTACGGTGAATTCGGTTCCGGTAAAAGCCAGATCGTCCACCAGCTGGCAGTCAACGTCCAGCTGCCCGAGGAACAGGGCGGCATGAACGGCAGCGTGATCTACATCGATACCGAGAACACGTTCCGTCCCGAGCGTATCGAACAGATGGTTGCCGGCCTTGGGATAGACGGTGTCCCGGATACCCAGACGTTCCTTGACAATATCCACATTGCCCGGGCCCACACCTCGGACCACCAGATGCTCCTCGTCGAGAACTCCCGCGATCTTGCAAACGAGCTCAAAGAGACCGACAAGCCGGTGAAACTCTTTATCATCGACTCGCTCACCGCCCACTTCCGTGCCGAGTACGCCGGCCGTGGCACGCTCGCCGCACGGCAGCAGAAGCTCAACCGGCACATGCACGACCTCTTCAAGCTCATCGACGAGCACAACGCGGTCGGCCTTGTAACAAACCAGGTCATGTCCAACCCCGCAGTCTTCTTCGGCGACCCGACAAAGCCCATCGGGGGAAACATCGTGGGCCACACTGCAACCTTCCGTATCTACCTGCGTAAGAGCAAGGCAGGCAAACGGATTGCCCGGCTCGTGGACAGCCCGAACCTTCCCGAGGGAGAGGCTCCGTTCATGGTCGAAGAGGCGGGACTTAAACCGTGTTAAGTGCGCTTGTTACGGATATTGACGGGACAATAACGGATCCAGCCCGGAGAATCGACCCGGAAGCTCTGGCAGGTCTCCAGGAGCTTGCACAGGACGGCATCGAGGTCGTCCTTGCAAGCGGGAATACCTCCTGTTTCATGGACGCCCTCTGCAAAATGGCGGGCACGAAAGGCACGTTCATTGCCGAGAACGGGGGGGTGTACCGTATCGGGTACTCCGGCGAAATCCATGTTATCGGCGACCAGGCGGTCTGCCGCAGGGCCCTTGAAACGGTAGAAGCGCATTTCAAAAAGAAGGGCATTTCCCTGGAGTACTACAACCTCGCGTACCGGTTCGCGGACCTTGCCTTTGCCCGCACGGTGCCGGCAGACGAAGTAAAAGAAGTACTCGCCGGCCAGCCGGTCCAGGTGATCGACACCGGGTTTGCCATCCACCTCCAGTCTGAAGGCGTCAGCAAGGGAACGACCCTTTCCCTCCTTGCCCGCGACCTGGAGCTCTCCCCAAAAGACTTTTTTGCCATCGGCGACGGGATTAACGACGCCGGCATGATCGCTGCTGCCGGTAAAGGGGTCACGGTTGCAAATGCCCATCCCGAAACAAAAAAGGCCGCCTCTGACGTGATGGACGCGGGGTATGGAACCGGCTTTGTACAAGCCGTAAAAAAGTATCGGCCCTATCTCCGGGCAAGGTAACGGTCGACGACGATATAGTCCTTGATGTCCTTTACTGCCTCAAAGGGAACGACAAGCAGGTTGCCGTCTTCTAATGCATACCCGTCGGTCACAAAGGACTGGTCCGGGTGGATGATTAAATCGAGGACCTGCCCCGAATCGAAATCGACCCGGAGGTTCTTGAGCACACCGACGAGCTTTCCATCGTTGCTCATGATCTTTTTCCGCGAAAGACTGCGGGCAAACGTACGAGTCATGAAAAAAAATACAGCCCTGTTACTATTTAAATTGTTCTGAAATGGCGGGGCAGGAAAGGCGCTTTTCTGAATCCAACCGGCAATTCTGGTTATTTTTCCGTACTGCCGGGGAAAAAAGGGAAATTATCCGGTCGTTGCCGATGCCTCACACTCAGAGCGAGGGGATGACCCGGATAACATCGGACTGGGTGAGGATCCCGACCGGTTTATTGTTCTCGGTCACGATCAACCGCCCGATCTCGCGTTCCTTGAACCGCCGGACCACCTCAAAGAGCTTGATGTCGGACGGAGCCTCGACAACCTCCTTTGTCATCACCTTTGAGACCGGGGTCTTTAAGGGCAGGTCCTGGTCGAGGGCTTTTGTGATATCGCTCATCGTGACAATCCCTGCAAGGTGTTCCCCGTCAATCACCGGTGCGCCATGGATATGCTCCCGGGTAAAGAGGGCTACCGCATCGCGGAGTGTCGATGTGCTTGCAAGCGATAAGAGCGGCGTACTCATGTAGGCCTTGATCGGCTGCTTGGGGAGCGAGATCATCTCGGACGTGGCAATGAGAAGCGACTGCTTGACCTCGTCTTTCCCAAAGACCTCGCCCCGAATCAGCAGTTTGTTCACCGGGGTCGGCCCGATCGTAATCTTGTCGCCAATGTCGAAGATCTTCGAGCTGCCCACGAGCTTGATTACCGCATGGCAGATGTCCGGGTGGCAGAGGGTGGTAAAGTCCACCTCCTGCACGTGCACGCCTTTGACCTCCACGCCATCGCGGCTGATCGGGACATCGTAGTCCCCGCCCGAGACATTTAAGTTGAGCTCCTTGTACGCCAGTTCCGTAGGGATATACCCGCCCTTTGGCCCGGGCACGCCATCCACAAGGCCGATCGCCTTTAAGGACTGCATCTGGTTGCGCACAGTACCCGGGTTGCGCATGATCATATCGGCAATCTCCTCGCCTTTGATGGAATGCGACTGCTGGTGATAGAGGGTAATGAGCGTGATTAAGATATCCTTCTGGATGAGCGAGAGCTCCATAACGATAAGACGTATAACTGTCTATGGATATATAGGTTGGAGTTTTGTGGAATTCGAACGGATGCCGACAGTGCCCACAGCAGATGAGATCCTTGACCGGAGCTTTCGCCGTGCAGCAAAAAAGCGTAAAGAGAAGACAAACAAGGATCGGGCTAACGAAGAGTTTGTAAGAGCCGTCGGCGCGGCAATCCACGACCGGCTGGTCTACATCATCCGGGGATTCCCTGAGTTTGAAAAGATCCCGCCCTTTTACCGGGAGATGGCCGATATCCTCTACGGGGTCGATAAGATCAAGCAGTCCCTCGGGGCGGTCGGCTGGGCGGCAAAGCACACGAAGATGGTAGGCCACGAGATCGCGGTCCAGACACGGAAAGCAGCCGATACCATGGTGTACCGGAAACGTGCGGTGGCGCGGCTTGCCTCCATGGTCCACCAGATCGACGATGACCTGCACTTCTTAAACGAGGTCAGGAATACCCTCCGCAAGCTGCCCCATGTCGAGGATGCATTTACGGTCGTGATTGCGGGATATCCGAACGTCGGCAAGTCCTCCTTTATCCGGCTGGTCTCCACGGCAACGCCCGAGATTGCGTCCTATCCGTTCACGACAAAGGGCGTGATCGTAGGACTCCGCCAGACCGGCAGGGAACGGGTCCAGTTCGTCGATACCCCGGGTATCCTCGACCGCCCCTCCGAAGAGAGAAACCCCATCGAACGGCAGGCGCTCTCCGCAATGATGAACGTGGCAAGCGTGATCCTCTATGTCCTCGACCCCTCCGAGCACTGCGGGTACCCCATGGAGATGCAGCTGCGGCTGCTCGACGAGGTAAAGGGCATGGTCAGCGTTCCGGTGATTGTCGTGGCAAACAAGTCCGACCTTACGGTTGCGGAAGGCTACCGCTCCATGTCAACGGAGACAAAAGACGGGGTGGACGAGGTGCTCGCCGAGCTCCTCTCCCACAAAAAGGACTGGGAATCCTCACGCAAAGCCGATGAGAGCCCAGCCGATGAGAAACCCGAGGATCGTCCCGCCATTTAACGGGGGCAGGCCGGCCTGCGGCTTTCCCGACATCACGAAGTGAAGCAGGATGACAAGGCCGCAGACCGAGCCGATAATTGCCCCGAGCGCCGGCAGGTTAAAAAGGCCGAAATATTTTGTCCCGTGGGTGAAGATCGCGGCAGATACCACGAGGATCGCGGGCATGATGAGGTCGCCCATGCCGATGATAAAGGCGGAACGCTCGGTGCCTTCCTCAATCTTCCCGATCCCTTCTTTGATAAACGAGTAGTCGCGCTTTTTGGGGATCACAAAGAGGATCGGCGTTTTTAAGTCCATCACTCCCTCGGCAAGGGTGAGCATGTGCTTGGTCTTGTATACCGAGATCGCATCGTAGACTGCGAGGATTGCGAGGAGGAGGAGGACCGGCAGCACATCGAGCGATGCCCCGAAGATCGCGGCAACGCCGGCGGCAAGGAGGAGTCCCAGCAGGTCGATCACGTACCACTCGGGGTACTTGTACAGGAGCAGGGTGGCAGCCACGGAGAGCCCGAGCACGAGACCGGTTGCAAGGAGGGTTTCAGCGGTTGTCGAGTACACGAGAACCGCCGGCACGATATCCTCCCACCAGGCGCCGGTCCCCGTGGTGCTGATGTTTGCAAGGCCGTATACAATGGCGGCAAAGACAAAGCAGAACGTAAAGAAGATGGCAACGCCGATGATGGCGGCGATCAGCTTTTTTAGGGCATATTTGATCAGCACCAGAAGGACGATGGTAAACCCGAGGATGATCGCAAGGAAGATAAACGGGTTTGCTACCGATTCCGGGTCCTCGAAGGCAACGAGGCCCGCGGACTGGACCGGGAAGGCAAGGAGGAGGGCGCCGAGTTCCACGATGATAAGAAAGATCGGCATGACAAGGACGGGCAGGGCGTCCCTGAAGCGGGCAAGTGTCGTGTCCATGAAGTACGTGCTCCTGAAGGTGAGAGAGTTAACTTAATGATGTGCGCTCTCATCATCTAAAAGCATGGACATTCCCGAGTATCTCCCCGATATTATCCTTACGGCCGTCATGGTCGTCTCCACCCTCGTCCTGATCCTCCGGTTCTGGCAGGACATCATCATCGCAGTCGCCGCCGCCCTCATGGCGCTCTCGCTTGGCGGGCTCTTCCTCTCATTGGAGATCAAGGTGAGAAACCTTGAAAAGAACGTGATCACCCGGGAGCGGATGCTGCGCACGAACCTCGAGGAGATCTCCGGCAATATGACAGAGAAATACGATAAGACCACGGCAAAACTCGAAGACCTGGTGACCGAACTCTCCAAACGGGCCTACAAATAAGCGTGCGGGGAGCACAAACCTATAAGGAAGAGTGACGTGCCATGGGTGTCGCACTGCGGGATATCATCGCCGATTACAAAACCCCGGTCTCCTGGGAAGGGCTCTCGGGAGTGGCAGCGGTCGATGCGAATAACACGCTCTACCAGTTCTTAACCATCATCCGGCAGCCGGACGGGACGCCGCTGATGGATTCCAAAGGCCGTGTAACCTCGCACCTCTCGGGTATCCTGTTCCGGATGGTCAACTTCCTTGAGAAAGGGATCAAGCCGGTCTTTGTCTTTGACGGGAAACCGCCCGAGCTCAAGCAGGAGACGAACGCAGAGCGTAAAAAGCTCCGCGACGAGGCCGGGGCGAAGTACAAGGCAGCAGTCGAACGGGGCGACGATGAGGAGGCATACAAGCAGGCCCGGTCGGCGACCCGGGTGGACGAGACGATCATCGCGACCTCTAAAGAGCTCCTCGATCTGTTAGGGATCCCGTACGTGCAGGCTCCCTCGGAAGGCGAGGCACAGGCGGCATTCATGGTGCAGCGGGGGGATGCCCGGTTTGCGGTCTCGCAGGACTACGATACGCTCCTTTTTGGCGCACCGCTCCTGATGCGGAACCTGACCGTGAGCGGGAAGCGCAAGATCCGGGGCCGGGTCGTGACGGTAAACCCGGAGCGGGTGGCACTCCCCGAGGTGCTCGCCGGCCTCTCGCTTACCCGGGAACAGCTCGTGGAGATCGGGGTCCTTGTCGGGACCGATTTTAACCCGGGGGCGGCCGGTGTCGGGGCAAAGACCGCGTTGAAGATCGTAAGAAACGGGGAGTTTGCAGCAAAGCTTGCCGAGAAGTGCCCGGGCTTTGACCCGGCGCCGGTGATGGACTTTTTCCTCCGGCCCCCGGTGACGACCGAATACTCCCTTGCCTGGGGCCACCCGAGCGTTGAAGGGATCAAACGGATGCTCTGCGACGGGTACGAGTTTGCCCCGGAGCGGGTCGATGCCGCGCTTGAACGGTACTCGACAAAGGCCGGGCAAAAGACGCTCGAAAGCTGGTTCTGATCCCGGCCTCTCCTTTTACCGGGTAAAAGGTTTCTTTTTTTAGTTGATCCTGTGCGGGCAGGCTCGTTTCTTTTCCGTACCGGCACAAGGCTATAAAAAAAATTCGGGGTTTGCGAAAAACGGGCAGTTTTTTGTCTGCCCGGTCTTTCGTTTTACTGCATCGGGAGGATGCCGATTTTCCTTAACTCGGCAACGGACAGGTCCTGGGAGTTACCGGACTTGAAGTTCCCGTTTGTTATCTCCGTCTGGTACTCCTGGTCCCCGTACGCGGCTGCTTCCTCGAATGTCGAAGACCCGGTCATCGTGGTCTCAAGGCAGGCCATCTGGCCGGCAGCATTGGGTTTGGTGTCGTAACAGACGAACGCATGGGTGGGGAGGACGATGATGTGGGGGTTTATGCCAATGGATTCAAAGGCCGAGGCATACAGGACGGTGCCGTCGATACAGTTGGCCGATTTCGAGGAGATGGACTCTGCCGGCAGCCGGACCCTTTGCGAGGCTTCGGTCTCCCGCCCGTAGGCAAGGGGCGAGTTGACGTAAGTGATCTGGTAATCGTTCTTGAGCGCGGTAAAGATCGCCTTTACCTGGGCATTGGTGTCGGCTTCCCATTCTGCATCCGTGCAGGTGTCGCCGCACTGGTACCCGGTCATCGATTTCCCGGCATTGTAGTTGGCAGCCTTGCGCACGAGCGGGTCGATATCGGCAGCATGCGGGGTTACCCACGCGGCAATGTACGGAGTCATGTCGTTCCATTCCGCGCCATCGTAAATAGACCAGACCATGGTATCCTTTGCATAGATCTTGACGGGCTCGGTCTGCTCGTCGATGCTGGTCCCGTCAGAAAGGGCGACCTTGTAGTGGAGCGTTGCGGAGGTCATTTCCGCGGGGATGGCGCTTGTGCGAAGCTGCGGGGTCTGCCCGACCGTTATGTTCCCGTGGGCAGGAACTTCGACGGTGTTGATCGCTTTCTCGGTATACCCCTGGATCTCCGATTCCACGGTGACCGTGCGGGCGGTGTCCGAGGGGTTGGTGATGTCGAAATCGATAAAGGTCATGTTGAGGTCGGGCATCTGGAGATACGTGGAGGCAAGGACGCTGTCCATTGCGCTGACGTTCACGCTCATGCCGCCTTTACCCGTACCGGTGGCAGACGATCCGCCGGATGCCGGCGGTGCGGAATCGGTACAGCCGGCAGACAGGACCAGAATTACAAGGAATACTACTATCAGGACTGGAATACAGCGCTTCATGGCGGTTCTGTTATCAATGCTTCCTATTATGGGTTTGCTTTTTTAGGAACTACACGGAGCGTCCTAAAACGGGGGCCGGCAGGGAAACCTCCCCCGCCGGCGGTTGTTCTTACTTCTTTTCTTCGTTTGTCTCCATGTGGTCGAGGACCCGGTCCCACATGACCAGCAGGCCCGGGATTACCACGTAGGCAAGGAGGCCGGTGCCGAGGAAGGCACCGGCCAGGATCATCTCGTTGTCCATAACGGATCGCCTCATGCAAGGGCCGGGATACCGTCTGCCCAGGTCTCGATGACGGTCCGGATGGACTCGTCTTCGTAGGACGAGAGCGAGACCTTCTCCCGGGCAAATGTCACGAGGAAGATCTCCCCGTTTGCCGCATGGCATTTGAGCGTCGCGGAGAACAGGTCTCCGTCCGAATCATGGGCCGGGTTGCCCCCGTGCGCCGTGACATTGGCGGAATTTGCAAGGACTGCTGCGATGCCGGCCTTGTAGCCGGCGACCGTGCGGTAGCTCTCCGAGCCGCTGCCGATCTTTTTTGCGTCCTCATCCTGGTACACGAATTTTGCCGTGTAGTTCTCCTTTGACTTCTCTACGGGCGGGTGGTTGGCGCCCGAGTTCATATACGATACACATCCGAACGGGTTGTTCGTGATGACGGACTGGACAAGCGTGTTGAACGCGTCCACATCCGCAAGCGGTGCCGCGAGTTTGCGGACCGCACTCTTTACTGCACTGTTTGGTGCGAAGTCTGCCATTTTTTTCACTTCCTTTCTTTTTTTTCTCTTGTCTCGGGGCGCCCTTTGACATACCATCATAGGAGTTCTGAATATATAGCGAAAAAAAGGGAAGTGGATCCGGGCCCGATTATTGCCCGGATACGCAATCGGGTCAGGGAGAGTTACGGGTCTGTTGTTCTACGAGATTTTTTTGCCCGGTTTGTCCTGCAACCTTCCCGGAGGGCTGCGTTTTGAAGAGTTTTGTAACTGTTGTGACGTTTGCAATGCCCCAGTCAAAGACCCGGTAGCGGGCAAGGCCAATTTCCCGGGAGAAGATCCAGAGCTCGATGCTGTCTGCCGGTGAGCGGTAGTAGGACCGGAGCAGGAGGATCTCGGGGAGGTAGAGCTCTGCCACCCGGGCAGCGCCACGGACCGGCTCGCGTGGCCGGACGATCTTGACCAGGATCCCCTGCTCCGGCGACCTGCCCACAAGGTCAAAGACCGGGGCCGGCCCGGTGGTTTTGCCGATAATGTATCCCTCGGCCGCGAGGATTTTTGCCGCCTCGAACGTGCCCTTTGGCGGGCGGAGCCAGATCTCATGGGGACGTGCAGATCCTGCCTTCGTCTTCCGGTGGCTGCCGGCCCGGGTTTTGCGGTTTTTTACGGTGCGGCGGTGTGAAGTCCTGCCGGTGCCGCCCGGTAGCTTTTTTGTGCCCGGTTCCGGAAGAAGAACATTTGTTGTCTCACCTGCAATGGTGCAGGGAATAATCCGGTTGCTGTACGTGGCACCGGATGCAATCGCACCCGGCGCAATCACGCCCTGTTCTGTGGTCTGGGTTGCCATAGGTACTACACCTCGTTTTCGCCCGTGACCCGGGGCCGGGGTATTCTTTTGTGGGGATCGCGACGGGCGGGCGCATCCGCTCGTCAAAGGGAATGACAAGGCCGGCCCGGTGCAGGGTCATACCGCTTTTTTTTGGAAACGGTACGGGCCGGATAACCTTCGGCAGCATACGCTGTGCAGGTAATCAGGAACCCGTAATGACCGGACCGGCGGTCAACGACGTATAGAAGAGATGGCGGGCGAGAAGATCCCGGCCCGGGCACCCGCAGCATGCATCCCGAAACCGGCATTCAGATAGATCGGTGCTTTTTCCTTCTCAAAGAGCCCGAAGAGGCCGCAGGTCAGGGTCATGAGGACGGCAAAGACTTTCGCAAAGCGGCGGGCGACTTTCTTTGGATACCCGATATTCGCGATCTTCCTCGTTACCTTGGTGCAGAATGTCAGGGACATAGTTGATTATTCCTTACAAGGTTATGCCGGGTTAAATGCTTCGTGTAAGCTGCGGGAATTTTGGAAGTTATCGGGGGGAGCTGTCGGTGAAGATAAATAGGGAGTTACTCCGGTTTGGGGATTGAAACTAGTGGAAAAATCAGGATCTTTTACGTGGTTTGGTGAGATATGCAATAATCGCAGCCAGTAAAATAGTGACAAAAATTCCAATAAAAAATGCTTCTAATCTTTTTCGTGCGTCTGTCTTTTGTTGAATTTCCGGATAGTTTATAACATCTCCTTGAATTTGAAATTGGGCGAGTCCTACTTCAATATCATTTAATTTTATTGTTTGTTCTGTGATAGAGCCCCTTATCTCCATTAAAGCAGTTTTATTTTCAGCTGCGACAGCTTCCTCTTGTTGCTTGGTTTTCAAATAAAAAAAGTAGGCTAGAACAATCCCAACTATCCCTATTATTAGACAGGCCGCATCAATTAGGATTAGTTCGTCCATTATTTACGATTGTATTTTAAAGATAAAATTGTTTTTTATTGATTTGAGCAATGTGGAATTATGAAAAACACATCTTTTAATCGAATAAAATGAGGTGAAGAAAGTTATTAATCCGAATTCTTATTTAGAGACGCTGCTTTCTCAATATCCAAATTATGATCTAAATCTAATTTTTTACTTATGTCCACTTTAAGGTAGTATTGTTGTTTAATTTTTAGGAATTCTAAATTGGAAATATCGTTTGGAGGTAATATCTGCTGTATCTGGGAATAGCGATCTTTCAAAGCATTTAATTTGATCATCTTTTTCTCATCACTATATTTTTTTAATTCGACATGTCGGAAACTATGGCATTCTCTAATAAAATCCGTCAATATTTTCTCTCCTTGGAGATGGCGAGCATACCGTTCATTAATTCCAAAAATTCTATCCGATATTGAAAGAAATAATACTCCCATTCCTGCAAGAGCAATAATAATTCCAAATATGGTATTCGCAGTTCCGTCAAGATGGATCAATACTGGGACAATTAACGATAGAAATGCGATACCCATCGTAAGTAATACCGTGAGGAGTAATATAAGGTCGGCCCATCGTTTACATTTTTTTGAACAAAAAACCTGAATTTCTCGTAAAATTTCTGATTTTCGTTGAAGATCTTTAATTACGTGCTCAATACCTGTTTCATTTTCAGTGGTGTTATCACTCATTTATATCTCCAAGAATTTTTTCCCATTCTTCGATATTTGCATTAGAATCTGCATTTTTCATTCTATCGGAAATTCTTTTAAGTGTATCACTGACATTTTTTCGTTGAAGTGAGTCATTCGGGCCAAGATAATCATCAACATGAATGGATTGATGCGTACTATCTTTTATTTGAGTTTTGACTTCAACGGTTGCTTTTTCAAAGAAATATTTCAGCATAAATTTAGGAGTCCTAGGGGCATCTTCAGGGTAACCTCTAAAAATTTTAATTGCAAGTGATTCGATATGATATCCTGATAGTTGTTGATCCTCTGGCAACTGAGAATTGATACTTTTTGCAATTTTGATAACTGGAATAACTTTTTGCCCACAATTTTGGTTTGTTTCCGTTAGTTTGGCTGCGAATTTATCAGGTCGTGTAACATTTGACCAAGAATTCCTTTTTTCCTCTTGGATGCGGTAACCCTCACCTCGTTTAAGTGCAGGAAGTAATTGAATTTCGGTTCCATCGGAAAAAATCACTGTAATTGCCAAACTTCCTGTATGTATTTCCTTGACATGCTTCAATCTTTTTTGCAATACGGATTTGAGGTATATTTTAATTTCTTGGGGAGATTTGTCGGCCAATTCTGAATTATTGACAAGAACTAGAACATCAACATCACTCAGTCCATCAATATAGGTATGTTTGCTGACAGATCCCGCAAATTTTAACTCGATCGATCCTTCATTATCATCTTCAATTATTTTTCTGATGTCCTTCAGATGTTCACGATGAATTTCTGTGTCCCTGTCATTGTAAACACTTAGTTTTTCGTTGATTTTTTCGTTAATATCTGTCTCGTAAGATTCAGATTTATCTTGGATCCTTTTTCGTGTCAATAGATCCTGAAATTGTTCAATTGTGGCTTGACCGTCCTGCGGGCCATGTTTTTCTACATATTCCTTCGGTGCAATATCTCCTCCCATGAAAATCAGACCTCTTTAATTTTAATCTCCCTATTTATGACAGGGTAATATCCTATGGATAAACTATCGATGTTTTCGATTACTTCCGTGGATAACCATGTTGAAAGGAGAGACAAGTCCTTTGGTGGGTTAACTAACCTCAAGAGATATCTTAAATTCTCCATAATCGTCTCCTGATTTGGTTTTCCTTTGAAGGTAATCCATTTTGAACCGGGAATGCGACGATGGTTAGCTGCTTGCATAAAATGCGAGTTTGTAACAAAAGCATCTGCAAAATGGAATTTTCTAAAATAGGTGTTGCTTCCAACCCCGTATATGATTAGATAAATCCTTTTTTCTTTCATCGATTTAGCAAAAAAGATTGCTTGGCTTTTGGAATATTCAGACTCTTTATAAATGAAATCTCCCGCATGGAAACAAAATCGCTTAATTTTCAACTCTATTAGTTTGTCGAGATGAAGATCAATTTGGGAAAGATTGCAGCCTTTTATGAGACCGATTGGTTCACTCGCGGGACATTCTTTTAAAATGATTTTTGTCATCTCTAAAATTTTTTCAATTTTTGATCGAGAATCTATCTTATATCCTCGATATGTATAGCTGTCTGGAGTTAGGTAATACTCAGGCTTAAGCTGATTTATAAGAAAGATATAGGTTTCAACAACGCATGAGTCTAGAATTTCATCACGCATTATTGAAGAAAAGATAATTGGCCCTTTAAAATTGTAATATTGGTGTAATCCTCCTGCATCTTGAATTTCTTTGATTAAGGCACAATTCAGGGATCCATCCTTAAAAAGAAAATCCCTAATCCTTATTACGATAGCAGAAACGTCACACGAGTTATCGATATAGGTCTCTTTGTTTCGTGTTTTAACAACTGGAAGGAGTAATCTTCTCTCCATAAATTCCTCATTTACGTTTTTATCACGATTTCATTCTCTCCATCTCAGGACTATTGATAGGAGCTAGGCCTCTTTTTTATATATACCTCGGCCGTGCAGCGTGAAAGTGCGGATGCTCTCCCTATATTTGGCTCCTAAAAAGATTGAATTGGTCAATTCAGTCGGATATTAATAATGATTTTAACGGCCCAAGGGTGATAGCAAAAATGCTGATTTCTAAAAGGGGAAACATGCGTTCGTCACACAACCCCACCCCCCGCCTCCTCCCGCAGTGGTCACCCCGACCTCCAAAAAAAATGCTACCCCCCTCCCCCCTACCTTCAACTCAACAGAAAAAATGATCGGACCGATCATTTTCAAAAATGGTCGGGGTGGCCGTACTTTTTCCAGTACCGTGACCTGTGGTTCCACTGGAACTTCAGACGAGAAGGGGTGGTCGCCCCGACCGTACTCGATCAATGGTCGGACCGACCGATCTCAGACATTGGTCGGGGCGGCCATTGATCCACGCGGATTTGCGATCGCCCCCACCCCCCCTACCTTGCACTCAACAGAAAAGATGGTCGGACCGATCATTTCCGGAAACGGTCGGGGCGGCCGCTAAAATTCCGCAACAATGGGGATGCGGGGGCCGGGCGAACCGCTCCCGGGCGTTCTCACATACTCCCCGGGTCTTTACTCCCGAAGCCCAGTTTTCGGGCGGCAAGCGGTACGCAGGCACTAAACCAGAAACCGGCACAGGCGATGGAGACAAACGGTGCAACCGGGTACGGAAGTGCCGTCCCGGGCATAGACAGGACCTCCGTAATCCATACGATCAGGGCAAGGGAGGATGCCGCCCCGAAAAGTGCAATCATGCCCCGTAAAAGAACCCGTTTTGGCGGAGTCCACCCGCCCCGTCCCGTCAGGAACTCGTACCCGAGCAGGCACCCGAGAATCAGGCTGCATGCATCCCACGTATACCGGATCCGAACCGGATCGATAAGCGCGCCGGTCTGGTTTGCTGCCATTGCAGCCCACTCCGGGGGCATCAGCCAGCCGGCAAGGGAGAGGTATGCCGGGACGACAAAAAGCAGCGGCAGTGCCGCGACAAGGAAGATGCAGAGGACCCGGGCAGGTTTCCTGAGCCCTGCGGCAAAACCTTCGGCTTTTGGGGCAAGAACGTGGAACGCAAGCAGGAGGAGCACCCCGAAGAAAAGGCCCCCGATCACATCGAGCAGGAAGTGGACCCCGGCAAAAATACGGGCAAGCACGGCCCAGGCGAGCAGAACAGCGCATACCATGACAACCCAGTACTTCCTGACCGCGGCTGCAACGTACCCGTAGACCACCACGCTGCACATCGCACCTCCCGAGGGAAACCCAAACGAGGGAACAGAGTAATAGGCTTTCACCGCCGCAGAGACCCAGTACGGGCGGGGGAGGTGAAAAAAGAGCTTCAGGGCTTCGTTAAGGCCGCCGGCAATCCCGAAGAGTGCTGCGAGCCTGACCCCGTACTTCGGGTGAAACCCCAGGTAGAGCAGGATGACGACGACAAGGTACACTGCCGTGGTATCGAGATCCCTGCCTGCTGCAAGGAAATCGGTAAGAACCGGTGATATCCCCTGGGTAGCGGTATTGATGCCCGGATCGAGGAACGGGATAATCTCCGGAAGGCCCCCCGCAACATCACGAACGTCTTAATTTCAAAAATAAACGGGAGCAGAGGGGATCTCGACACGGTATACCACACCTGCACCGGATTTTTACCGGGTGCAGGAAAAGGATGTCTTTGAATGCAGGAATTTCTGCACTAATGACCCCCGGAGGTACCAAAAAGACAGAATGCCCGGCTACTGCCGGTTCAGTCTTTCCCCAGAACGTACTGCCAGACCCATGCCGCTGCAATTGCCACCGAACTCCCGATGATCACCTCAAAAAACCGGGTGGCTGCGTTCACAAACGGGGGAATGTCGGGGTTTACCACCGAGATCACCATCACGATACCTGCGGTAAGGCCGGCAAGCCGGAGATGGCCGGGCAGGTGGAGGAGCTCGCAGACAAGGACAACGACACCGATCAGGATGCCCATGCCGACAATGGAGAACGGGAAGACGAGAAGATAGAACGCCGAGAATACGGCCCCGATAAGCGAGCCCAGGATCCGCAGCCATGCGGTGCTGATCGTTGCGGACCGGGTGTCCTGCATCACGACAATCGCAGAGATCATCGCCCACATCGCGCCGATCATCCGCGTATCGGTATCCTCGGGCACATAGCCTGTGATAAAAAAGGCAATCGTGAAGGAGACCGCTGAAACAAGGGCAAAGAGAATGGCAGAGGAGACCGGGCCTGCCATCCGGTGCAGGAATCCCCCTGCCCCGCCGGGCGTTCCCGGTATGGTACTCTCCGTCATCAGTACGTCAGGGATTGGGCGTAAGGGATTACCAACATTTCTGTCCCGGCAAGGGGCCGGGGCTGGTCACGGGCTCCGGTTCCCGTGTGGTTACCGGATCCCCGGGATCGCAGGCCCGGAAGTACGGCCCCTGCCGGAAAACCCGGTCTTTTCCCGGGCAGGCAGCGGGAGCAGGTACGGCGGAGTATCGCAGGTACCGGCACGCGGTGAGTCCACAAAAATTTCAGGAACCGGGGAAGATCACCGGAGCAGGACCCCGGCTTTCTTATCGCAGGGCACAACGGTATCCCCGCCAGCCCGGGCCCTCTTCCCGTCAAGCTCCCCGATCTTCTTCTGGATATACGGGGAAAAATAGCCCCGGTACCGTTCCTGGAGTTCGGGCAGCATCCAGTCCTGTTCCGTAATCGTTCCCCTGCACCGGGGAGACCCGCAGGCACAGTCCATGGAAAAGACCATGTCGCTCCCCACCGATTCCGACACGGTCATGGCATAATCGAAGGTGATCTCTTCCCCGGCCACGATATCCCGCATGGCCACTAAAAAGACCTGGCCCGAAAAACCGCAGTTGGGCTCGCAGCTGTGGTTGAAGAAATCCGTGTCCTCGGCATGATCGCAGGCAGGACCGAGGATAAAACGCTCCTCGATCTGCATGGTATATCGCATAAGCCCGGGGGGGATCTGGTACATCTCGTCGATCAGCATGACCTTTCCCCCGAATATCGCCACGCGCTCGTCTTTTCTGATATCCCCCGTGGCAAAGATCCCGGATCCTTCGGTCTCCGAGCTCCGTTTCTCAAGGCGCGGATCCATCCAGCTGCACGTATTCATAAAACAACTCTTGTCAGGTACGTGGGTGTGTGTACGCTCCTGATCTTTCTTATCGGTTGTGATGAGTGTCCTTTCCTTAATGATGGAGCTACCCTCTCATATGGCACGTAGTGTATCGAACCAAATTCGTACAGGTGGTTGGCGTTTCTTCTTCGTTCCCAGATACGTTTTCAGGTAAGAGAGCGGGGTATAGATTCGCAACCTTTTTTATATGCTCCTCCAAATACCCCCTATGGTTAAATTTAACGAAAAAAATCCCTCCCTGCTGCTCGTGGGGATGATCGCGATCCTCCTGTGCCTGGTTGTCACCCCGGTTTCTGCCGGCTGGGCATGGTTCACGGTCAGTTCCGATCCCTCGGGTGCATGGGCGTGTCTCGACGGGTCCAGCTGTGACGACACCCCCATAACGTTTGCCGTCGAGGACTCTACCTACCACACCATTTCCGTCTATAAAGACGGGTACCGGATGTGGAGAGATACTGTCGGTGCCGGCAGCAGCGGTACCACAACGTATGTCTCGGCGAGCCTCGACCCGGAACCCTCGGCGGTCGGATACCTCGATATCACCCCCTTCGATGCCGATATCTACATTGACGGCATGTATTACGGGAACGGCCGGCAGACCATCGCGCTTGCGCCCGGCACCTACACACTCGTCCTCAAAAAGGCCGGGTATTACGATGCCACGCAGCAGTTCACCATCAGTCCGGGGGCAACCACCACGCTTGCACCGGGGATGACCCCCTACCCGTCCACGGTTACCTACGGCGATATCCAGGTACAGTCGACACCCTCGGGAGCAGCGGTCTTTTTAAATGGCAACTACCAGGGAACCACCTATGCGGGTGCGCCCCTCAGTATCACCCAGCTCACCCCGGGGACATATACGGTCCAGCTCACGATGCCGGATTACCAGTCCTATACTCAGACCGCAGTCGTCCAGGCAGGGGTAGTGACCACGGTTGCCGCAGCCATGGTGCCCACTGTCGTTACAACACCGGACACCACCGGCCAGATCAGCGTGACCTCTTCCCCCGCCGGTGCGGCCATCTACCTGGACAATACCTACATGGGGATAACCCCGGCAGTCCTTGCAAACATTGCCGCGGGGGGACACACCCTGATGCTGCGCGAGAGCGGGTACCAGGACTGGATCTCAACCGTGAATGTCGTGGGCGGGAGTTATACCCCGGTAGCCGGGACACTGACCCCCGTATCGGGAAACACTACGGTCACAACCCGGGCAGGCATCCCGGCAGTCCTGGCCCTTGCCGGGATCTGCGGGGCGCTCGTCCTTATGGCAAGGAAGAACCACTAACATCCTTTTTTACGTGCGGCCCCGTCACGTACGGTTTTTACGGTCTGCACCTGTGCGGGGGAATCCTGTGCAAAAATACCTTGTGAAAAAGAGGGCTGCGGGAGTGACCCCCGGTTATTCGGGTGTTGCCACAATCACCAGCGTAAAGGTCTTGTCGGTTGCCGTGGCCCCTTCCCAGGGGCGCAGCTGGACTGCCGTGAAGGTATAGGTATCCACGCCCTGCGGGGCCAGGATCCACTCGTGGGTGCCGCTCGCACCCATGAGATCTCCTGTCGGTGCAGTGTAGGTATCCTGGATAACGGAGAGTTTTCTCGATGCCGTTGCATTCCATACATACCCGGTGGTCGGGTTCTCGGAGAGCCGGACCAGGACATGGTTTGTGGCGGGGAGCACCAGGATACTGTCGTCAGCGGAGCTGTTGACAAAGACCGTGGCGGTACCTGCTGAAGTTGTGGCGGCAGAAGCTGTCGGGGTTGCCAGAACCGGCGTCATAACCGTGGTATTAGGAGTCACGGGGACGGAGGGAACGGCTGTCGCTGCCGGGGATTCATGACCCGTCGGGGCCGATCCCACACAGCCGGCGGCAAGGCCTGCGGCAAAGAGCATACAGCATGTACACATCAGGATCAAAAGGGGTTTTCTCATGTTTGGTTCACCATCTGATTACTCCCCATTTGGGGGAGATTTGGATAAATATGGCGTTAACTGCGATTTTTTTTGCACTCACCCGGGCACATCCGCGGGATCCTGCAGCCGGTGCAGGCGGAAGAGCCCGGATCCTTACCGAGGCAGTCCGGCAACGGCGGGTAACCCCCTTCGATCCCTCCCGGTACCACTACCGGGGAAATCCTATAAATAACGGGCACGACAACCCGTCATTACCAAGAGTGGACGTACCGTGATCCGTGTCCTCTATGTTGACGATGAACCAGCTTTACTTGAAATTACCCGGCTGTACCTGGAACAGACGGGAGATTTTTCTGTAGAGCCCGTCGGATCCGCCCGCGAAGCACTCGAGCGGCTGAAAAACGGCCGGTACGATGTCGTCCTCTCCGATTACCAGATGCCGGAGATGGATGGGATAAAGCTCCTCAAAGAGATCCGGGCGTCCGGCAACACGATCCCGTTTATTGTTTTTACCGGACGGGGCCGAGAAGAAGTAGTAGTCGAGGCGATCAACAGCGGCGCCGACTCCTACATCCAGAAAGGCGGCAATCCCCAGGCGCAGTTTGCCGAGCTCGGGCACAAGATCGCCCAGATTGTCCGGAGAAACCATGCCGAGCAGAAAGCCCGGGTGAGCGAGATCCGGTTACGGTCCCTCTTTGAGAACATCTCGGATGCCATCCAGATCTTTGATAAAAAGGGCAGGGCAGTCTATAATTCGCCATCGGTATACCGGGCCCTGGGTTTTCCAAAAGGTGAGCCGGTGTACCGGCATGCAACCGATTCCCTGACGTACATTCATCCCAACGATCGGGAACGCGTTGTGTCCTGTTACCAAAAAGTGAGTGAAGTCCCGGATTCCTCCATTTTCGCAGAGTACCGGATGAGAAATGTTAACGGGGAGTATCTCTGGGTTGAATCCGTCTTTACCAACAAGTACGGCGTCGAGGGTATCGGCGGCCTTATCGTCACCACCCGCACGATCACCGAGCGCAAGCGTGCCGAAGAGGAGCTCAAAAAGAAGCACGAGGAGATCCACGCAGCCTTCGAGCAGCTGACTGCTACCGAGGAGGAACTGCGCCAGAACTATAACGAGCTCGCCATGGGCGAACGGCGCCTCGCGGAGTCGGAACGGCAGATCCGGGCCTCGGAGGCCTACCTGCGGTGCGTGATCAGCGATGTCCGGGAAGGGATCACCGCGTACGATACCGACCTCCGGTTCACGCTCTGGAACCTGTATATGGAAGAGCTGACCGGGATCCCCGGGGCAGATGTCGTGGGAAAACGTCTCGAAGAACGGTTCCCCGAATTTAAGGATACCCGGTTTCCCGGCGATCTCAAGCGTGTGCTTGCCGGGGAGACGTTCGATTCGGGTGATATTCTCATCGAGCTCTCCGCAAAAAAGAAGAATATCTGGATCCGGTGCATTGCATCCCCCCTGTTCGATCACGAAGGTCATATCACCGGGGTCATCGGGATCGTCCAGGATACCACCCGGAGAAAGGAGGCCGAGCTTGCCCTTGAGGCAACCGCGGAGGCGTTAAAGGAGAGCGAAGAGAAGTACCGCGGCATCTTCGAAGCCAAGAACAATCCCCTTGTCCTGATCGATACCCGGACCCGGCAGATCGTCGATTCGAACGAGGCGGCCCGGGAGCTGTACGGGTACACCTGCGAGCAGATGAACAACATGGACTGCATCCACCTGTCCGCCGAGCCCGAGAAGACCCGCGAGACCCTTGCCCGGCAGGTTCCCCGCATCCCGCTGCGCTACCACCGGCGCAGGGACGGCACGATCTTTCCGGCCGATCTCACGATTGCGTATTGTACCCTTGGCGGCCGCCAGGTCATGATCGTCTCGGTACGGGACCTGACCGGGGTCCGGCGGGTCGACGATGCCCTCAGGATCGCAAACCTCAAGCTCAATCTCATCATCGGGGTGACGCGTCACGATGTCCTCAATTCGCTGACCGCGCTTTTAGGGTATAATGCGATCTTACGGGACCGGCATTCCGACCCGGCGGCAGAGGAACTCATCGACAAACAGGAAAAGCTGCTGCTTGCGGTAAAAAGCCATATCGAGTTTACCCGGGGGTACGACGATCTCGGGGTCAAGGCGCCGGTCTGGCAGAACGTGAAAACCACTGCCGCACAGGCATATGCCCAGTTTATCAATACGATCGAGTTTTCCTGCGAGACCGAAGACCTCGAGATCTATGCGGACCCGATGCTCGAAAAGGTCTTTTACAACCTCTTCGACAATGCGTTCCGGTACGGCGAGAACGTTACGAAAATACGATTGTACGGGGAGATGGACGGCCCCGATCTCGTCCTCTCGTTCGAGGACAACGGTATCGGGGTTCCCGAAGAAGAGAAGGCGAAGATATTTTCCCGGGGTATCGGGAAGAACACCGGCCTTGGCCTGTTTTTGACCCGGGAGATCCTTGCCATCACCCGGATCACGATCGCAGAGACCGGGGAGTACCGTTCCGGTGCCCGGTTCTCGATACGGGTCCCCCGCGGGGCATACCGGGTCCTGAACTAATCCCGTTCTTTGGATCGCACTTACGCGGGGGTCGTGTAAGAGACACTACCGGGTATCCGCGATCCCGGCGGAGTAATGGTGCGGATCTTTATGGACCTCTTCTATCAGCGACCGCTCGAATATTTCGCCCTCGCCGACCGGCCGCGAGATGTAGCCGAGGGTGTGGAGCGTCTGTACAAATTTCATGGCGGACGCGATGTACTCCGGGGGCAGTGCCGCGCAGTACTTCGGCGAGATCCGGTAGGTTTCAAGGACAAACGCCGGATCGACCATTCCCGTTGTCCGGGCAACGACATCCGCGCAGGCAGCCGGGTCGTGCCGGATCCATTCGCAGGCTGTCTCGTGGGCGGTTAAAAACCGGGTGAGCAGGTCTGCTTTCTTGAGCATCTCCCGCATGACAACGATCCCGTAGCTCGGGTTAAACGGCCAGAGCCGGTCGGGAGGCACCGCGAGCCGGGCATTCCCGTACCGGTGTGCGGTGGCCGCGAGCGCCGGCGTCCCGGCCGCAGCCGCGATCTCGCCGGTCCCGAGAGCATCCGAAAGGAAGTCCGCCCACGGGTAGTTCTTTACCGCAACATCCGTTCTCCCGTAGTCCCGGAGCAGTTCGCGGACGATCACGTCGTGGATCGATCCTTTCGGGGGCGTGCCGATGGTTTTTTTTGCAAACTGTGCGAGGAACTCCTGCATGCTGCCACATTCGGCGAGGGCGGGCGTACTGCGCCCGGCAACTATCACGGTCCCTTCCACGTGGCCCCCGGCAATGCAGGCGAGTTCCAGGCCCCGGTCGATTCCGATGATGACCGGGGGAAGGCCGATGTACCCGAGGTCGAGCGTACCTGCCTGCATTGCGCTGATGATGTCCGGCCCCGAGGGAAAGAGTGTCCACGTTGCAGCAATGCCCTGGTCCGCGAGCAGGTCCGAGCCCCGGAGCAGGAACGCGGTATGGTACATGGTCGAGAGGTGGCCGATCCGGATCGTGTCGCCCTCCATTGCCGTTCACCCGATCTTCTTGAGCACCGCGCCGATCGCCTCGTCCACGCAGGAGAGTTCGGGCCGGAGCATCCCGACCGGCACGTCCACGATCTTCTCCACGATCGAGGCGAGGATCGGCGCGCAGATGATCCCCGAGGCCCCGTCTTTTTCCGCCCGGGCAGCTGCGACAATGCATTCGTCGAGGGAATGGGCGGAGTATCCTTTAATGGCAAATTTCTGTCCTGAAAATTCGACCTCCCGGGTTGCAAAGGAATCGAGCAGGAACTTTGCAGCGATCACCGCGATGAACCGGTGGCGCTCCGGTTCGAGAACCGCGACGATCTTTTTTACGGTCGAGAGCCGGGGGTCCCGCTCCCCGAGCGTCACCTTATAAAGCGTGGATGCCGGAATTCCCGTCTGGTCGGCGAGGTCTTTTACCGACATGTTCCTGCGCTCCAGCTCCTCGTTGAGCGCCACGGTAAAATCCGTCTCGAATATCCGTTTTGAGAACATATTAACCCTAATGTAGTCATTTTTGGATTATAACTATTACTATAAGGAAAAAATTTTTGCACTTTAGGAAATATATTTGAACGACCCTGCCCATGATCCTGTCATGGACTGCTCACAACCGTACGAACTAACCCTCCTCCCCGGGACCAGCCGCGACGGCAAAAAGGAGGGATTCGACCGGATCGTGATCCGGCCCGGCGACACCATCTCGATCGTGGGGCCGACCGGCTCCGGCAAATCCGCGTTCATCAACGATATCGAGGTTCTCGCGCAGGAGGACACCGCAACGGGACGGCGGATCCTTGTCAACGGCGCCGAGCCTTCGGAAGAACTCGTGCGGGACCCGGCAAAGAAGCCCATTGCGCTCATCACCCAGAGCACCCGGGTCATTGCCGACCTCACGGTAGACCGGTTCCTCGCCCTCCATATGCAGGCGCGGGACACGGGTTCTCAGGATTTGATCGCCCGCACCATAGCGCTCGCAAACGAGTTTACCGGCGAGAAGATTGCCGGCTCCCTGCGGATGACCGGACTCTCGGGCGGCCAGACCCGGTCGCTCCTGATTGCCGATGCGATCCTGATCGGACGGACGCCCATCCTGCTCCTCGACGAAGTGGAGAACGCCGGCATCAACAAGGAGCGGGTCATTGCCTGCCTGAAGGATTACAAAAAGGCCGTGATCTTTGTTACCCACGACCCCTATCTCGCGCTTATTACCGACCGGCGGATCGTGATGAAGAACGGGGCGGTTTCCGGGGTGCTCGAACCGGGGAACCGGGAACGCGATATCGTCGGCACCGTCTCCGGGATGGATGCATTCCTCTGGGACCTCCGCGAGAGGATCCGGGGCGGGGAGCTGATCGGCGATCCCGAAAAGGCCCCGGTACACCAGAAAAAGCCCGGGGTGCCTGCGTGAAACTTGTCATGGTAGCCGGCCCGCCCAGTGCCGGTAAGACGGCAGTCATCCGCCAGATCATAAAAAAATTCTTAAAAACGGACGAGCCGGCGTACCTCAAGATCGATGTGGTAAAAGCGTTCGAGGACGAGGAACTCCACGGGGAGTTCGGTATCCCGGTACGGAAGGTCTACTCGGGCGACCTCTGCCCCGACCACATGGGCATCATGGTGTTAAAAGACGCGATTGCGTGGGCAGAGAACCTTAACGCCGGGATGCTCATCGTCGAGAGCGCCGGGCTCTGCCTCCGGTGCACCCCGTACACCACCCAGGCGTTCGGTATTGCCGTGCTTCCCGCCGTCTCCGGGAGCAATGCGCCGCTCAAGATGGCGCCGTTGATCGCCCTTGCCGATGCTGCGGTCGTTACCAAGACCGATCTTGTCTCGCAGGCGGAAAAGGAGGTGTTCCGGGAATGCATACGGAGCGTGGTCCCGCAGATCGATATCATCGAGACCAATGCCGTGCAGGGGACCGGGCTCCGCTACCTGCTCCAGGCGATCGGCAGGTATCCCGGTATCGCCGATGCGGAGACCATCACGCTGCGGGGCACGCCGCCGCTCGGGGTCTGCACCATCTGTATCGGCAAAAAAGAGATCGGGTGGCAGCACCACTTCGGTGTGATCCGGCCGCTTGACGAGGCCGACAACCTCTACCGGGGGGACTAACCCCGTATGGCATGGACGCCTCCCGGCAAGGACTGCGGCTCGTGCGGTATTCCTACCTGCAGGGAGTTTACCGGGGCGGTAACTGCCGGGAAAAAGTCCGAGAGCGACTGCCCGTTTTACGCCGCCGGGCAGGGCGTGTGCCCGGATACGGTCCGCTACTCCGGGACCGATGTTACCGGCGCAAATTACGATTTTATCATCCGGGCATTCCCCGGGGAACCCTCGGCCCGCAAGTTCATCGTGCCGTTCCGGGCCGACCTCGTGGAGAAATGGGATATTCAGCCGGGCGCGCTCGTGACCGGCCGTCCAGCCGGGCCGGGCTGCCCGGTCTATCACGCGCTCCGCGTCCTCTCCGCGAACCCGGTGACCGGCGTGCTCGAATGCCACACGGTCGGCCCGCTCGCGGCACGAAAGGAGAAGGCGTTCGACGTACAGGCCTACCATGTCCATGCCTTTGAAGGCATAGCAGAGACCGTGCTGCGCCCGCCGACCTTCGGGATCCGGCAGCGGTTCCTGCCCGGCTACTGCATGATGGACCTTGCGCACACGGCGCTCGTGAATATGGTGTTGAAGAAACATGATGGCATCCACGTCAGAGTTGAAGATATCCGCATCCTGTAACGGGCCCTGCGCGATACCAAGGTACCGGCTGCGGTGCGTCGGGGGAGGAGAGACGATCCCCGATAGTTCGGCCCAGTCCTGCCCGGGCGGCCACGACTCCCTGCTGCGCACCGAGTACTCCCGGCGCAGGCTGCGCCTCGCCCCGTACACCGGGATCTTCCGGTACCTCTGCTGGCTCCCGGTCAGCCGGCCGCTGCTTCCGTCAGGGGGAGCGATCACGTACAAAAGCAGCGGCCTTGCCCGCGAGCTCGGCCTCTCCCGCCTGTACCTGTCGTTCTCGGGGTACTGGCCCGAACGCGGTGCGGCACTTGCCACCGGATCGTTCAAGGAACTCGAAGCCCTCGTAACCATGCAGCGGCTTAAGGAATGTGGCGGGCAGATCCCGGTGATCGCCTCGGCGGGAAACACCGGCCGGGCCTTTGCCGGGATCTCTGCGCAGTACCGCCGGCCGGTCGTCATTGCCGTTCCCGAAACCGCGATCCCCCGGCTCTGGACGACAACGCCGGCACACGATATCTTCCTCGTTGCCGTCAAAGGAGATTATACGGATGCCATTGCGGTCAGCACCACCCTTGCTGCCGTTCCCGGGTGCGTGCCCGAAGGCGGGGCAAAGAATGTAGCCCGGCGCGACGGTATGGGGACCGTGATGCTCGACGCGGCAGTCACGATCGGGCATATGCCGGACCACTATTTCCAGGCGGTCGGGAGCGGCACGGGAGCAATAGCGGCCTGGGAGGCTGCCCTGCGGCTTAAAAGCGACGGGAGATTCGGTGCGGTCCTGCCCCGGCTCCACTGCGCCCAGAACGAGCCCTTTACCCCGATGGTTTCTGCATGGCAGCAGCGCCGCCGTAACCTCGACCAGGTGACCGATATGCCGGATGCGTCCCATGCCGTGCAGGAGGTCATGTCGCCGGTGCTGACCAACCGCAAACCCCCCTATGCCATCGCGGGCGGGCTCTATGATGCTCTTTGCGCAACAAACGGGGAGATGTATGCAGTATCCAATACCTCGGGAAGGGCAGCGGAGAAGCTCATCCGGGATGCGGAGGGGATCGATCCCGACCCGGCGGCCGCGGTTGCTGCGGCGGCGCTCATGCAGGCCGCCGAGGCAAAAACGATCGGAAGAGACGATACGATCCTGCTCAATATCACGGGCGGGGGGTACGAGCGGATCCGGGAGGACTTTCCGCAGTACCCGCTCGAACCGGCGGCAACGGTCCGGGCCGGGGATCCCGTGGACGGACTCGTTGCCGGACTAAAAAACTGGGTGGTACACTATGGATGAAGACCAGATCATCGGCGAACTAAAGAAGCAGGGGATCGACCTTGTCTGTTCCATTCCCTGCGACAAGGCAAAGGGCCTCTTCTACCGGCTCCCGGGCGAGTTCCGGCATGTCGGCCTGACCCGGGAAGAGGACGGGGTGGGGATTTCGGCAGGAGCGTACCTTGCCGGTGCCCGGCCGCTGGTGGCGATCCAGAGTTCGGGGCTCGGGAACATGCTAAACTCCCTCCTCTCCCTTTCCGTGACCTTTGGCCTGCCGCTCCCGATCCTCGCGAGCTGGCGGGGGTGCGAAGGGGAGAAGATCCCGGCCCAGATCCCGTTCAACCGCCCGCTCCCGAAGATCCTTGCCGCAGCGGGTATTGCCTGTACGGTGGTCTCCGGGCCGGATGCTGCACCGGAGATCGGCGGGGCGGTGGCAGCAGCATACCGCGACCATGCGCCCCATGTGATCCTCGTAAAACCCGGTTGTATCGCGGAGGCTGCCGGCAGCGCGCCCGGGGAGGGTTTGCCTGTGCGCCCGTTCTCTGTCTGCTATACGCGAAACTGGCGGACGCCTTCGATGACGCGGTACGATGCGATCCGCACCATTGCGGGAGTTACAGGTGACGAAGTCCTTGTCGCAAACATCGGCGTCCCCTCAAAGGAACTCTGCGCTGCCCGGGACCGGCCGGAGAACTTCTACATGCTGGGCAGCTACACGCAGGCATCGGCGATCGGGCTTGGGATCGCCATGGCCCGGCCCGATAAGCGCGTGATCGTGATCGACGGGGACGGGAGCCTGCTCGGTTCGGCGGTCCTCCCGGTGATTGCGGCCGCTGCCCCGGGGAACCTCACGATCGCCTGCCTCGACAACGGCGTCTTTGGCAGCACCGGCAACCAGCCCCGCCCGGGACAGGACCGGGCAGATCTTGCGCTCATGGCGCTCGGTGCCGGGTTTACGCACGCAATGACCGTGCACGAACCACGGGAACTTGAAGCAGCGCTTGCTGCACGACCCGCGGACGGACCCTCGTTCGTCCACGTCCGGATCCTGCCCGGGAACAGCGATGTGCCAAACATTTCCTTGTCCCCCGCACAGATCCGGGACCGGTTCATGGCAGCACTGAACCCGCGGCAGACGGGGTGAAGCGGGAGGGGGAGCCGGGCTGCCCCCCGCAGGGCTAAGAATATTAACAATTGTGAACATACCTGTGGTGTGGTCAACCATGAGTGATCGTCTTTGCTGTGAATACCGGCATCCATGAACAGGTACAGAGACTCGGGCACCTGCCGCCATCGGCAAAACTGGTGTATACCATCATCAGGGCAAACCGCCAGATGACCCAGAAGGAGATCATCCGTGAGTCTTATCTCCCGGAACGCACCGTGCGCTATGCGCTCTCCCGGTTAAAGGCGGAGAACGTGCTTGCCGAGTATCTCTCTGTTGCGGATGCACGCCAGAGCCTGTACCGGCTTGCTCCCGCAGAACAGGAACCGGTCCCGGCTTCCTGACACCCCCTCATTTTCCTTGTTCTTTTCACAATTACCTCCCCTGTACGGTACCCTCCGCCAGTCCTGCCGACCAGATCAGGATCAGGCAACTCTTGCCGGAAAACCGGCCCTTAAATAATACCCCGGCCTAGATTAGTATGTCAAATCACAATTGTGAAGAACGACGCAGGCCAGGATGGCGGAAAGGCTACGCGGCTGACTGCAGATCAGTATATCCCGGTTCAATTCCGGGTCCTGGCTCTTTTTCCCGGTTTCTCATGGTTCCTTTGTTTCCCGGGACCGTTTTTCCCTGCCTTCTGCCGGCACCGCTCATGATCCCCTGAAGAGATCCTGTACGACGGGCACGTCACCTCATCTCCGGTCGGTCTTTCCCGGCCCGCCCCGTTTTTACCCCCCAAAGATAGGGATAAGATACAACCCGTTCCCATTACTGGTACGGGAGGATGCTCTATGGCAGATGACGAACACATCCTGGAAGCCATCGGCAGGTGCCGGGTGGTTATCCGCAACGGTACCGTGGTGGAAGTAGGGGACGCAAGAATTGCCTCGTGCCCGCTTGCACAGAAGATGGCATATCCCGTCTCTGTCCTGGACAAAGCGTCGGTAAAGGCAAACATCGAGAACCGGATCAGAACCTGGGGCATGTGTACTCCCCGGCGCCAGGTGACCGATGCCCGGCCGTTTGTCGGGTTTGGCGCCTCGGAGATCCTCAGTTTCGGACTTTCTGCCGGCATTCTCGACGCGGTTGTCCTTGCCTCGGATGGCGCAGGAACCCTTGTGGCAACGAACCCGGTACTTGTCCAGGGAATCGGGGGAAGGATGTCGGGCCTCGTTAAAACCGTGCCCTACCCGGAGGTCATTCGCAGGATCGAGGAGAACGGGGGGATCGTTCCCGATAAAACCGGTGCATCCCTCGACCAGGCCGCCGGTGTGGCAGAGGCCTGCCACCGGGGCTTTACCAGAATCGCGGTCACCGTCGCCCTCCCAAAGGAGGCAAAGAAGATCCGTGAACAATACCCGGATGTGCTGATATTTGCAGTCCATACAACCGGACTCAGCGGCAGCGAAGCAGAGATGCTGGTGTCCTCGGCCGATATTGTCACTGCCTGCGCCTCCGGCCCGGTCCGGGAGATTGCCGGGAAAAAGGCCCTCCTCCAGGCGGGTGTATCCGTCCCGGTCTTTGCCATGACAAAGAACGGTAAGGATCTGATCGTGGAAAAGATCCGGCAGAGCGATGCCCCGGTACTCTTTAAGACCACCCGGCTCCCGGCACTGAACGAACAGCAGCCGGAACCGCTTGTCTGATACCGCTCTCTTCCTCTCGTTTTTCCCGTGCAGTCTCTCTCTCATCTCTCTTTTTTGGATGCCGCGGGCCCGCCCCGGTATTCCGGCAATAATTATATTACCCGGAAATACCAGTATCTTCATTACTGGCAGGCATTTAATATGCGCACATAATATCTCCCATCATCATACTAAAAAGCCGGGGAAAATGGTATATGCCGTCGTAAACCGGGATCAGGTAAATCCTGCCGGTTGGAAAATCTATAAATATTCACGATTGTTATCTAATATGGTAGGATTCACAATCGTGAACTCCTCCCAGGCCAGGATGGCGGAAAGGCTACGCGGCTGACTGCAGATCAGTATATCCCGGTTCGATTCCGGGTCCTGGCTCTCTGGTGAAACCATGAGTATCAGAACGCAGAAAACATTCGAGGCACTCTTTGAACTCGAGGAGATCCGGGGGATCTTCCGGGACGCCCTCCCCACCGGCCTCTCGGCCGAACAGGAGGCTGCATTCCGGCAGAAGATCCAGGACCTCAAGGGCATCATTGCCGATCTTGAGGCAGGCACCGGGACTCCCAAAGTGACAAAGATAGCCGGCACGCTGGATGTCCGTTCCCGTGAGGAGGAGTTCATCAACATCCAGCCCATCCAGGCAGCAGGACGGCTGACCACCGAGGCGAGAAAGGCACTCATCTCGTACGGCGACGGGTATTCCACCTGCGACTTCTGCCGCAAACCGTTCCGGCTCGACAAGATCAGCCGGCCCGGGATCGCCGATTTCCACGCCGATCTCGCACAATGGCTCAACATGGACCAGGCCCGGGTCGTGCCCGGCGCCCGGCGCGGGTTCCAGGCCGTGACCAACACGCTCGTGGACAAGGGCGACACGGTCATCGTCTCGGCGCTCGCCCATTACACCGAGTTCCTTGCGGTGGAAAACGCCGGCGGGGTGGTAAAAGAGATCCCGATAACCGATCAGCATATCGTGACCGCCGAGGCGACCGCACAAAAAATCGAGGACGTGAAAGCGGAAACGGGGAAGCTCCCGGTGCTTGTGATGATCGACCATTTCGATTACCAGTATGCAAACGAGCACGAGATTACCGGGATAGGAAAAGTCGCCCACCAGTACGGCATCCCCTTCATGTATAACGGAGCCTACACGGTCGGGGTCCAGCCGGTCGACGGGAAGAAGATCGGGGCGGACTTCGTGGTCGGTTCGGGCCACAAGAGCATGGCTTCGGTGGCGCCGTCAGGAGTCCTTGCGATAAACGACGACTTTGCGCCAAAGGCCCTCCGGACCACGGGAATGGTCGGCGATCTCACGAAACGAAAGTTCGGGATAAAGGAGGTGGAGATGCTCGGGTGCACGCTGATGGGCGGGACCCTGCTCTCCATGATGGCATCGTTCCCGCAGGTAAAGGAACGGGTGCTCCACTGGGACGAGGAGGTCAAGAAGTCCAACTACTTCATCGACGCCCTGCTCCGGATCAACGGCACCAAGGTACTCTCCGAGTACCCGCGGAAGCACTCGCTCACGAAGGTCGACACGACCGGGAGTTTCGATGTCGTGGCACAGACCCACAAGCGCCGGGGGTTCTACCTCTCCGACGAACTCACGAAACGCGGGATCGTGGGCGAGTTTGCCGGTGCAACCCGCACCTGGAAACTCAACACCTACGGCCTCTCGTGGGAGAAGATCCGCTATCTTGCGGACTCGTTTACCGAAATCGCAGAAAAATACGAGATCCCGGTGGAGAAGAACGCCGCCGGAAACTAAAGAAAACCCCCCACACTATCAGGACGCAACCGAGGAAGATCCATGACCGAGAAGCAGTTCAGGCTGGGCACGACCGCCCTCCACGCCGGACAGGTACCGGACCCGACCACCGGGTCCCGCACCGTCCCGCTCTACCAGACCACATCGTACGTCTTTAAGAATACCGAGCACGCCGAGAACCTCTTTGGCTTAAAGGAACTCGGGAACATCTACACCCGGCTCATGAACCCGACAACCGATGTGTTCGAGAAGCGCATCGCGGCCATCGAAGGAGGGACCGGGGCCATTGCCACGGCCTCGGGCGCTGCCGCGATCACGTACGCGATCCTCAACATCACCCGGCCCGGGGACGAGATCGTATCGGCAGACAACCTGTACGGCGGCACGTACGAGTTCTTCCACTACACGCTCCCCAAGTTCGGGCGCCATGTGGTCTTCGTGGACTCGCAGAAGCCCGAAGAGTTCCGAAAAGCCATCAACGAGAAGACCCGGGCCATCTATGCCGAGACCGTCGGGAACCCGAAACTCGACACCCCTGACTTCGAGGCGATTGCGAAGATCGCCCACGAAAACGGCATCCCGTTCATTGTCGACAACACCACCGGCGTCGGTCTTGTCCGGCCCATCGACTACGGCGTCGATATCGTTGTCCACTCGGCAACCAAGTACATCGGCGGCCACGGCAACTCGCTCGGGGGCGTTATCGTTGACTCCGGGAAGTTTGCCTGGAACAACGGCAGGTTCCCCGAGTTTACCGAGCCCGACCCGGGCTACCACGGTCTCGTGTACTGGGATGCGTTCGGGAACTTCCCGGGTCTCGGGAACGTTGCGTTTGTCTTTAAGATCCGGGTCTCGCTCATGAGGGATACCGGCGCGGTCTTAAGCCCGTTCAATGCATGGCTGTTTCTGATCGGCCTTGAGACCCTCCACCTCCGGGTGCCCCGGCACTCGGAGAACGCGCTCGCGGTGGCACAGTACCTCAAAAGCCACCCGAAGGTTGCCTGGGTCAACTACCCGGGCCTCCCGGATAACCCGTACCATGCGCAGACAAAGAAGTACCTCAAAGGGGGTTTCGGGCCGCTCGTCGGTGTCGGGATCAAAGGAGGGGAAGCGGCGAGCAGGAAGTTCATCGACTCGCTCAAGCTCTTCAGCAACCTCGCAAACATCGGGGATTCCAAAAGCCTCGTGATCCACCCGGCAAGCACCACCCACCAGCAGCTCACCCCCGAAGAGCAGGCAAAGACCGGGGTCACCCGGGACTTTGTCCGGCTCTCGATCGGGACCGAAGATATCGAAGATCTCGTCGACGACCTCAGGCAGGCCCTCGACAACGTATAAGGCGACACTCATGCACGGCAGCTCCCCGGGGATTGTAACAACGGAACATGCGGACCTCCCCGGTCCGTTCACCCTCGAGAGCGGAGCGGTCCTTCCCGGCATCACCGTAGCGTACGAGACCTACGGGAAGCTCAACCGGGAGAAGAGCAACGCGATCCTCATCTGCCACGCCCTCTCGGGCGATGCCCATGCCGCAGGAACCCACGAAGGGGATGCAAAACCCGGCTGGTGGGATGCGGTGATCGGGCCGGGCCGGGCATTTGACACGGACCGGTATTATGTGATATGCAGCAATGTCGTCGGCGGATGTAAGGGCTCGACCGGCCCTTCTTCTGTTAACCCCACAACCAACAAGCCCTACGGCGCTGCGTTTCCCGTGATCACCATCCCCGACATGGTCCATGCCCAGAAACTCCTTCTCGAATCGCTCGGCATTACCACACTCTATGCGGTTGCCGGCGGCTCGATGGGCGGCATGCAGGCGCTCCAGTGGACCGTCTCGTATCCCGCTGCGGTCAAAAAGGCGATCGTGATCGCGGCAACCGGCTACTCGACTCCCCAGCAGATAGCGTTCAACGAGGTGGGACGAAAGGCGATCCTCTCGGACCCGGACTGGAACAACGGGGACTATTACGGGAAGAAGCCGCCGGCCCACGGCCTGGCGCTCGCCCGGATGGTAGGCCACATCACCTACCTCTCCGACGAATCGATGCACGCGAAGTTCGGGCGGGCCCTGCAGGGAAAGGAGAAGGTCGGCTTTGACTTCTCTACCGAGTTTGCCGTGGAGAGCTACCTCCACCACCAGGGCGACACGTTCACCAAAAGGTTCGACGCGAACTCCTACCTGTACATCACCAAAGCCCTCGATTACTTCGACCTCACCACCGGGGGATCGCTTGCCGCCGGCCTTGCCCCGGCACAGGCATCGTACCTCGTGGTCTCGGTATCGTCGGACTGGCTCTATCCCCCGTACCAGTCGGAGGAGATCGCTGCGGCCCTTGCGGCAAACGGGCGCGAGGTGCAGTACTCGGAGATCCGTTCCAACTTCGGCCACGATGCGTTCCTCCTCGAATCCGGGCAGCTCTCGTATCTCATCACCCGGTTTTTGTCGCACACCCTGGTCCGGGACGTGATGATCCGGGATGTCCAGTGCATCGAGGAAGGGACCACGATTGCGGTAGCGGCGCGGAGGATGGTCCGCTACGGGGTCAACCACCTGCCGGTCCTCTCCGCACAGGGAAAGCTTGCCGGGATCGTTACCTCGTGGGACATTGCAAAGGCGGTGGCCTCGAACTTCCTCTGGCTCGACGAGATCATGAGCCGGGACGTGGTGACCGTGACCGGGGACGAGACGGTCGATGCTGCGGCCCGCAAGATGGAAGAGCACGCGATCTCCGCACTTCCCGTTGTGGACGGCGAAAACCGCGTGACCGGCCTTGTCACGAGCGAGTCGATCAGCACGCTGGTGGGGCGGCAGTCCCCATGAGGATCCTCTCCATCCACGCTGACCGGATGTGGTACCGGGCCACAAAGAAGACAAAGCTCGCCGAGGAGATCGCAGTCCGCGAGGACAGTATGGAGGAATGCGTTGTTCTCTTCTGCTGCGTGGAAAAACTCGACGAGAAGAACCCCTGCCGCGTGATTGCGAGCGCAACCGAGAGCGTTCTTGTGCGGTTACAAAAACTCGGCGCCGTCCGTGCCCTCATCTACCCGTACGCCCACCTGACGAGCACGCTCGGTTCCCCCGATGTGGCGCTTGCCATCCTCAACGGGCTCGAAGCAGGTCTTGCGGCGAGCAGAATCGAGGTAAAACGTGCCCCGTTCGGGTGGTACAAGCAGTTCGAGATCCGGGGGAAAGGCCACCCGCTCGCCGATCTCTCGATGACCATCTGCCCGTATGAGGGAACGGAGTGCGACTTCACCTGCCCGTACTGCCACCACCCCTTTAAGGAGGCGGACGCGGAGCATGCCTGTCCCGGGAAAAACCCCTGTGCCGGCACATGCCCGGGGCTCGCCGGGAATACACCTTGACGGGGATATCGCAACGAACAACCCCGCATGCGTGCGGCAATAACGGGATGACCTTTTCATGACAACACAGTGGCTGGTCCGGTACGCGGAGATCTTCTTGAAATCAGACCCGGTGCGCCGGCGCTGGGAGCAGACGCTGATGAACAACATCCGGCAGGCGATGCCCTCGTTAAAGATCAAAAGCGAACGCGGCCGGATCTGGCTGACCGGGGAGGTCGATCCGGAGAAGCTCCGGCACGTTTTCGGGATCGTCTCGTTCTCGAAGGTCGAGCACGTGCCCCGCGATTGCCCGCTTGAATCCGCCGTGATCGAATACGGCAGATCCCACGGCCTTCCTCTGGCAAAGACCTTTGCCCTGAAGATAAAGCGGGTGGGAAAACACGACTTCTCCTCGAACGACAAGGCTATCGAGCTTGGCGACGTGGTGAGGGCGGCATTCCCGCACCTGAAAGTGAACCTTGCCACGCCCGACGTGGAGATCCATGTCGAGATCCGGCAGGACGAGTGCTACTTGTACGATATCGTGACAAAAGGCGCCGGCGGCCTGCCGCTCGGGGTCGAGGGAACCCTTGTCGCGCTTGTCTCGGGCGGGATCGATTCGCCCGTAGCGGCCTATATGATGATGAAGCGGGGCTGTAAGATCGTCCCGGTCTTTGTTGCGCTCGACACCTTCCTTGACGAGACCGTGCTTGCCCGGGCAGAACGGGTGGTGGAGGTGCTGCGCCAGTACCAGCCGGATATACAGCTCCGGGTGATCCACGATTCCTACCTTGCTGCGGCAAAGAAGGAACTCGTCAGGAGCCACCACGAGAAGTACACCTGTATCTTCTGCAAGCGCCGGATGTACCGGATTGCGGAGAAGGTTGCCGAGGAGACCGGGGCAAAGGGGATCGTGAGCGGCGAGTCGCTCGGGCAGGTGGCAAGCCAGACGCTCGACAACCTCGTGGTCCTCTCCGATGCGGCAACGATTCCCGTGTACCGCCCGCTGATCGGGTTTGACAAGGCCGATGTAATCGCCCTTGCACGGGAGATCGGGACCTTTGAGGAGTCCACGAGCAGGGCGACGGGGTGTAAGGCGGTGCCAAAAGGGCCGTCGACAAAGGCGCAGCTTGCGGTGATTTTGGAGATAGAGCGGGAGATGGAGGCAACGGGGATGCCGGTGCCGGGGTGAAAATAAGGGAATACCTGCGCGAGGGCTTATGGCCCTAAAAGAGCGTCCTGAAAATGATCCCATCGCGTACCCGGGTAAGGGGGGTCACACCAAAATCAGCATGACCCCCCCTTATCGCACGAGCCTTTTTTGAGCCCCCGATTTCCCCATTTTTACTTCGGAAAGTCCTATCAGAAAAACCCCAAAATCTGCAAAAGGGGGGAGGGGGGTCATACCATTTTTAGGAGCCCGGCCCGCGCCACAAAAATCTCGCGATCCCGGCATCCCGGGTCCGCAGGATCTCGCCCGGTTTTCTGCCGTAAAATTTGCATGTGGGGCAAACCTTGGCCGGCCAAGAACCGGATTGACATGCCAAAAACCGGACCGGAAAACCCTTAAAAAACAGGGGGGGTCACATCATTTTCAGCATGACCCCCCTCATTTTACCCGGCAAAAAATGCCGTTCTCCGGGGTGAGCCGGGCCGGGGGCCTCTAAAAAAACGACCGGAAACTATGTATCGAACACGCCCGTTCATCTGTTATCATACAAGGCAGAGGGGATCGCAAATATCCCCGCAGCGCCAAAAAACGTGCTGATCGCTATGGCTGTATTCAGAGAAAAGACCGGGCCAAAAAGTGCCGTCCTGTACCCCAAAACCCCCTTCCCCGATATCGGGGCGTTTGCTGCGTTCGTCCGGGACATTGTCCTGAAAAACCCGTTCGGGTGCACATCGTATATGACCGGGCGCAAAAACCACCCGCCCGTCGAGAAGATCCGTGAGATGTACACCGCGAAGTTCGTGTACCTCGACAAGAACCGCGTCCAGGTAGGATCGGAGTCCGACGTTTACCACACGCTGGAGGGGTACGAGGACGGGATCGCCGCCGTTGTCTCAAACACCGCCAATGCACTGGCCCACGGCGGGAAGGCAAAACACACCCCCGATGCCGATCTGTTCTCCGCAACCCTCCAGTGCCATGACCCGGACGGCACGCTCTGGTTTTTGAGCATTGCCCGGGACCGGGTCACGATCTCCGGGTACAAGGACGATGACGTGAGAAAACAGGTCGGTGAGTGGGCAAAGACCGTACCGGCATTACAGTGAATAAATGGGAGAGATATTCCCGCTCACAGCGCGAGCATCCGTTCGATTGCCGTCCGCGCCCGGGCAGCAACCTCTTCCGGCACCGTGACCCGGGGCTTCATGGACGTAAGGGCATCGCGGACTTTGGCGAGATCGGTCTTTTTCATATTCACGCAGATCGCCTTTTCCGACAGCGGGTAACAGCGTTTGCCCGGGCACTCCTTTCCGAGCCGGTGGAGCATGCCGTTCTCGGTCCCGATAATGAACTCCTCGTTTGGCGACGATTTGACCTGCTTTAGGATCCCCGAGGTGCTTGCCACGTGATCGGCAAGGTCGATCACTTCCGGCCGGCACTCCGGGTGGACGAGGACTTCTGCCCCCGGGTGCGCCTGCTTTGCCGCCGCCACATCGGCAGGCGTGTACCGCTCGTGGACAAGGCAGAAGCCCTCCCAGGGAAGGACGGTCTTTTTCGTGAACCGGGCTGCATACTGCCCGAGGTTCTTGTCCGGCACAAAGATCACGGTATCTTCGGCAACCGAATTGACCACGTCGATGGCGTTTGCCGAGGTGCAGCAGATATCGCTCTCCGCCTTGACCTCCGCGGTCGTGTTCACGTAACAGACAACTGCCGCCTCCGGGTGCTTTTTGCGGGCGAACCGGAGCTCTTCTGCGCTCACCATCTCCGCCATGGGACAGCAGGCATCCGGTGCAGGAAGGAGCACGGTCTTTTCCGGGGAGAGGATCGCCGCGGTCTCGGCCATGAAATCGACCCCGCAGAATACGATAACCTCGCCGTCCATCTTTGCCGCAGCCCGGGCGAGCTCGAGCGAATCGCCGATCACGTCCGCAATGTCCTGCACCTCGGGGCGCTGGTAGTTGTGCGCAAGGATGATCGCGTTCTTCTGCTCTTTCTGCTGCCGGATCTCGTCCTGCATCCGGGTGATGTCCTGCATGTTCGTGCCACGATCCTTTTTAGAATTTGTATCGTAATTATGTGTCATAAGGTATGAAATACCCGCGCCCGTGGCCGGACCGGCACCGGGATGTTTATGCCCCCGGCATGCCAAGATCAGAAGCGATAATGAAAGTCATTCTGCCGGATCAGGAAGTGCGTGTACTTGAGCAGGCCCCTGTCACGGTCCGCGATCTCCTGAACGAGCTCGGGATACACCCGCTGGAGGTTATCGTGGCTAAAAACGGCGTGCTCGTTCCCGAACAGGCCCTCCTCGGCAGGGACGACGAGGTCCGGATCATCCGGATCGCGCACGGGGGATGAGAGCACGGGACCGGGTGCCGGACAGGACGATATGCCCCGCTGCGATCTCTGCGGGGAACCGGCGGCGATCTTCCAGCCGGTAACGCGCCGCCACCTCTGCGGCACGCACCTTGTCCGGGACGTGGAGGAACGGGTCCGGGCAGCGGTAGCAGAGACCGGGCAGATCCGGCCCGGCGACCGGATCGCGGTGGGCTTAAGCGGCGGGAAGGACAGCACCGCGCTTCTTGTGATCCTCTCGCGGCTCCTTCCCTTATTGCCGGGCGCAAGCCTTGTTGCAATCACAGTTGACGAGGGGATTGCCGGGTACCGTGCCGATACCATACAGGCCGCAGCGTCCCTGACCGCCCGGCTCGGCGTGGAGCACCGGCTGGTCTCTTTCGAGGATCTCATCGGGAGCGACCTCGACACGCTGCTTGCCGGCCGGGAGGAGCAGGCCTGCACCATCTGCGGGATCCTCCGGAAAAAAGCGCTTGCCGATGCTGCACGGACGGCCGGCGCAACCGCGATCGCCACCGGGCATAACCTCGACGACGAAGCCCAGTCGGTCCTGATGAACGCGTTCCGGGGCGACCTGCCCCGGCTCCTCCGCACCACGGGCACCGGCACGTCCGCGGATTTCCTCCCGAGAATCAAGCCCCTTGCCACGATCTCCGAGAAAGAGATTGCCGCATACCTCTTCGTGCAGGGGTTCTTTACCGTGCTCCCCGAATGCCCGTACACGAAATATGCCCTGCGGGCCGGGGTCCGTACCCTCCTCTCGGACTACGAGTACCGTCATCCGGGGACGATGGAGAACCTTGTGGCCGCAAAAAAGACCATAGAACGCTGCTGTGCCGGGGCCCCGGTCATGGAACCGCTGCACCGCTGCCGGGAGTGCGGCGATCCCTGTTCCGGCGACCTCTGCCAGGTCTGCCGGCTCCGGCACTCACTTTTGGAGTGACGGCGCGCCCTGCACCCGTTCGGGATGCGTGTACACCATCATCTTTGCGCTGCGGACAAACCCGACAATGCAGGCCCCGTTTGCCTGTGCCAGGGTGACCGCGAGCGTTGTCGTTGCCCCGCGGGAGACCACGAGCGGGATGTTTGCGATCAGGCATTTCCTTACCATCTCCGACGAGATCCGCCCGGAGCAGAGCACGAACGTCTTTGAGAAATCGATCTTGTGCCGGAGCCCGTAACCGATCACCCGGTCGAGCGCATTGTGCCGGCCGATATCCTCTGATTTTGCAATGAGCCCGTCCTCTGAGGCAAGGCCCACGATATGGATGCCCCCGGTCATCTGGTGCAGTTCGGATTCGAGCACGGTCTTGATCATGGCCCGGATCAGGTCGGGAGGAAAGGCCGCACCGGAGGCGATCTTCGGGAGCTTCTCGGTATCGATATACGATGTCGCCCCCCCGCACCCGGAGAGGATCGTCTTTTTGGGGCCGAGAACCTTGAAAAGGTTCTTCGTGATCACGCTGATCCGGTTCTTCTCGATCCGGATGGACTCGATCTCGTCCACGCCCTTGATGATCTGCTCGGTATAGAGGTAGCCGGTCACGAAGTCCTCGAGTTCCACCGGGCTCATCATCGCGGTCATCGCGTGCCTGCCGTTCACGAAAAGCGCCTCGGGCACCTCGTCGATAACCTCGTGTTTTCCCGCAGTCATGGACTCGCCGTCGATCCTGATACACGGCATATTCTTGTACATCGGCACGGTCATGTCGGGCTCCTCGTTTCCGGTTTTTTTGGAATATTTCTGGCGGAGGGATCGAGCACCTCGTCCATGCTCCCGCTCCGGTATCCCCCGAGATCGAGTGTTACGTACGAGAACCCGAACCCGCGAAGGGTGCCGGCGATCTCGTCATGCATATCCAGTACTTGGTGCATCTCCTCTTTAGGCACTTCGATGCGTGCAATCGTGGAATGTGCCCGCACCCTGACCTGACGGAGCCCTTTTTTGTGCAGGTACTCCTCGGCCTTCTCGATCATGCCCAGTTTTTTTGTGGTGATCTCCTCCCCATAGGGGATACGGGAGGAGAGGCACGCCGCCGAGGGCTTGTCCCAGAAGGAGTACCCGGCGGCTTTAGCTATCTCTCGGATACCTTCCTTGGTGACCCCGGCCTCCAAAAACGGGTGGACGATTCCCTCTTCGGTGCTTGCAACGAGTCCGGGCCGGTGTTCCCCGGTATCCGAAACATTGATCCCGTCGGCAATGCAGGCAAGCCCCAGTTCCCCTGCCCGTTTTCTGAGGGCTGCCGCCGAGTTCTTTTTACACCAGTAGCAGCGTTCGGCGGGGTTTTTGGTAAAGCGCCCGTCCTCCATCACCGCCACCGGCAGGATCTCGAGGGTAAGGCCATAGTCCCGGGCAATCGCTTCTGCCTCTTTTATGGCCTCGCGGGGCACGACCGGGCTGTCGAGAAGGACACAGTGCGACCGGTCGCCGAGCGCCTCCTTTGCAAGCACGGCGAGCAGGCTGCTGTCAACGCCGCCGGAGAATGCGACGAGCATCGATCCGCGGGCTGCAATTTTTTCAAGCGTGCGTTTGCGAAGAGCGGGAGCGTCCATAAGAGTAAATCCAAAGAGTTTGCGGGTATGAAAAAAAGTATTGCGATCAGCTGCCGCAGCGGTTGTTTGCGGAACTGCTCCCGCCGCACTGGTATTCCTCGCCTTCCCTGAGCTGGTGGCAGATGTCGCAGGTGCGCTGAACGAGGTTCACGGTTTTGCCGTCCTGTAAATCCCGGGCAAGCTGTTCTATGGATCTCTTTACCTCGTTCTCGAATTCTATGCGGTACCCGCGTTTTCCGGAGAGGTACTGGGAGACCGCGGACGGAGCGATCTCCAGCATCCGTGCCGCCTCCACCTGCGAGACCCCGCACCTGACCAGCTCTACCGCGATGGCTGCACGGATCGCCGGCAGGACATCCCATACGATCTTCTGGCAGGGGGCTTCCATTATATCACAACCTTTAAGTTATCACAATTGTTACATAATTCATTGCATTCACAATTGTGAATTTGATCCCGCTGCATAATAAACATTGCCCGGCAGGTTCCCGGACACGAAAACCGGGCGCATAAACGGAAATTTCCCCCCGGGCGGACCGGCTGCCATTCCCGGGTAGTGCCCGGGGCCCGGCAGCACCCGGGGCAACAAAAGAATAATCAGACGAACCACGCACATATTCAAACAGCAAGGGAAGAGAGCATGGGAGACAAGCGCATCATCTACATGGATCATTCGGCAACAACCCCGGCAAAAGGAGAGGTTGTCGATGCAATGATCCCGTATTTCACCCGGCACTTTGGCAACCCCTCGTCCATCTACGGGATTGCACGCGAATCGAAGACCGCCATCGATACCGCCCGGTCACAGGTGGCAAAAGCACTCGGTGCCGATCCCGACGAGATCTATTTTACCGCGGGAGGAAGCGAGTCGGACAACTGGGCGATCAAGGGCGTGGCATTTGCCAACCGAAAGCGGGGCAACCATATCATTACGACAAAGATCGAGCACCATGCGGTCCTCCACACCTGCCAGTTCCTGGAAAAAGAGGGATTTGCGGTTACCTATCTCCCCGTGGACAAGTACGGCCGCGTTGACCCGGCCGAACTCGAAAAGGCGATCACCGACAAGACGATCCTCGTCTCGATCATGTACGCCAACAACGAGATCGGCACCATCGAGCCGATCCGGGAACTCGCCGCGGTGGCAAAGAAGCACAATGTGTACTTCCACACCGATGCGGTCCAGGCGATCGGGAACGTCCCGATCGATGTGAAGGCAGAGGGGATCGACCTGCTCTCCCTCTCCGCCCACAAGTTCTACGGTCCGAAGGGCGTCGGGGCGCTCTATATCAAAAAAGGCGTCCGGATCGAGAACCTGATCCATGGCGGGGGCCAGGAGCGCAAAAAGCGGGCCGGGACCGAGAACATTGCCGGGATCGTTGGCTGCGGGAAGGCAATCGAACTTGCCACCGCCGATATCCCCGGCCATAACGCAAGGATCCTGGCACTGCGGGACCGGCTCATGAAGGGGATCCTCGAAACGATCCCGTATTCCCGGTTGAACGGCCACCCGGCCGAACGCCTGACGGGGAACATCAACATCAGCTTCGAGTTCATCGAAGGCGAGTCCATGCTCCTGTGGCTGGACGACGAGGGTATCTGCGCATCGACCGGCAGCGCCTGCACCTCCGGGTCGCTCGAACCCTCCCATGTCCTGCTCGCAACCGGTCTTCCCGTCGAGATCTCGCACGGCTCGCTCCGGCTGACGCTCGGCGATGCTAATACGGACGCCGATGTCGATGTCGTGCTCGAAGTGTTACCGAAAGTTGTATCGCGCCTGCGGGACATGTCTCCCCTGTACCAGCAGTCTGCAAAACAGGGAGGAAAATAATGTACAGCGAAACCGTAATGGACCATTTCAAGAACCCCCGTAACGTCGGCGAGATCGAGAACCCGGACGGTGTCGGGGAAGTAGGGAACCCGGTCTGCGGCGATATCATGAAGATCTTTTTGAAGATCGAGAACAACATCGTCACCGGCGCGAAGTTCAAGACCTTTGGTTGCGGGGCGGCCATAGCATCGAGCAGCATGGCGACCGAGCTTGTCAGGGGAAAGACGCTCGAAGATGCCTGGCAGCTCTCGAACAAGGCGGTTGCCGAGGCCCTTGACGGCCTGCCGCCCATAAAGATGCACTGCTCGGTGCTTGCCGAGGAAGGGATCCACAAGGCCATCAACGATTACCGGGTAAAACACGGCCTTGAACCCTGGCAGGAAACCAACCCTCACTCCCACGAGCATGAGGAAGAAGGCGGATGTTCGCTCTAAACGGGGTATTCCCGTATCCGGTCGGGTAATGGCAGGTGAAAAGGATGCTCTCTCTCCGCGAACACGAACGGTACAGGCGCCAGACCATGCTCTTTGGGGACGAAGGGCAGGAGCGCCTCAAAAAAGCCCATATCTTTGTTGCCGGGGTAGGCGGCCTTGGGTCCCCGGTCTCGATCTACCTTGCGGTGGCCGGGGTAGGGACCCTCACTGTAGTGGACAAGGATGTGGTCGACTTAAGCAACCTCAACCGCCAGATCCTGCACGGCCAGGCCGATATCGGGAAGAAGAAAGTGGCCTCCGCTGAAGAGAAACTGACTGCGCTCAACCCCGATATCCGCGTGAATGTCATCGACACCACGATCGATGAGACCAACGCGGCCCGGCTCGTCGGCAACGCCGATGGCATTGTCGATGCCATGGACAACTACCCGACCCGGTATCTCTTGAACGATATTGCGCTGGAAAAGAAGATCCCGCTGTTCCACGGGGCCATACGGGGCTTTTACGGGCAGGCAACAACAATCATCCCCGGGAAAACCGCGTGCCTGCGCTGTATCTTCCCCTGCGCCCCCCCAAAAGAAGTATTCCCGGTGATCGGCGCAACCCCGGGCGTTATCGGTACCCTCCAGGCAAACGAGGTGATCCGGTATCTTCTCGGTACCGGGGACCTCCTGGCAAACCGTCTCCTGATCTGGGACGGCATGAGCTCCCGGACCGAAGAGATTGCGGTGACAGGAAACCCGAAATGCCCGGCATGCGGGAGCGACAGAGCGGAAAAGATACCTGAAAAGAAGGAACACAGTCTAAACGGAAGGAAGAAGTGATGACGGCGAAGATCCGGTTTTTTGCCCGGTTCCGCGAGCTGCTCGGGACCGATATCCTTGTCGAGGTACGCGGAAAAACGAGCCTCCTCGACCAGGTAAAAGAGATAGCAACGAAAAATACCGAGGGCTACGATGCGATCTTCGATGAGAAGGGTGCGTTTCGCGAGTTCGTTATCCTGATGCAGAACGGCAGGCGCATCGAGACTGCGGAAGCCGGGACGGTCATGGTTGCCGATGGCGACGAGATTGCCGTCTTCCCCCCGGTGGCCGGGGGATAAGGGGCACTTATATGATCGCTATCCAGACTGCCGATGTGGATATCGGGAACCTGATTGAAGGCGCAAAGCGGCACGGTACCGGTGCGATCGTGGTCTTTGACGGGATCGTCCGCGACGACGATATCATGGAGATGGAACTGGAAGCCTATGAGGAAGTTGCCGTCCCCGAACTGGAGAAGATCGCGGCCCATGCCACAAAGACCTGGCATCTCCTCTCGGTCGATATCGTCCACCGGATCGGGAGGCTTTCGGTCGGCGAAAACATCCTTGTCATCGTGGTGAGTGCAGGGCACCGTGAGGATGCCTACGAGGGGTCGCGGTACATCATCGAGACCATAAAGGCAGGGGTGCCGATCTGGAAAAAGGAACTCACGAAAGACGGCGGACGCTGGGTGCCCGGGGAACACCGGCACGGCTGCGGGAAATAATTTCGGCCCCGTGAATTTTCAGGTTTTCCCGTCGGTTCTGCTTTTTTCCGTAAGTTTGCGGTATATCTCATCGCCAACGCATTCGCGGGCATGTTTGCACCACTGCACGCACGAGGCTATGTCATTGTAGATCACAAACCCGCACCTGCTGCATTTGACCGAGATATCGTTTGAGAACACCTCGACCTCCTCCCCGCACTGCGGGCACTTTTTTATGGTGAGCGTCGGCGTCTGAATATTGGCCGCCCCGGGGCAGTGATCGAACATAATATCCTCAGGTACCACGTATGTTGTCCTCCCGGTTCATGAAGAGGACGGTTTTTTTACGGACCATAAAAGTACCCGGCTCATCAAAAGATGTATGAACGCCCGGTACAAAGATTCCGGCACGATATGGACAAAAAGCAGCTGGTCTCCACGGTAAAATACGTTGCATCCGCACGACCGGCGTTCCTGCTCTCCGAGATTGCCACCTACCTGGACGAACCTGCCACGGTCGATCAGATCTATGCAGCACTCCTTCCCCAGCTCGACGCGCTCGGTCTTGGGATAACAAAGACCGGCGGTGACTACGAAGTCCGGCGCATTGTGCCGGCCCTCCCCTGTGTCCTGACTGCAGCCGAAGAAGACCGGGTCCGCGACTACCTCGCATGTCGCAGTTTTCCGCCGGCCCTTGATGCGGCAGTTGCCGGGTACATCGCAAAAAAGACCGGGAAGGACATAAACGACCCGGTTGTCCTCGAACGCCTGCGGCATGCCATTGTCGCACAAAAAGACGATTACTGGAAACCGACCGAACGGCGTTCGCTCCAGTACACGAAAGGGTACTCCGTGCTTGGCTACCTTGCCTACCATTTCCCGGTCTACTTCATGCAGACCCGGCACCTGCTCGCACAGCTTGCCCGCGACGGTCTCCTGAAAGAGGAGATGACTGCTCTCGACCTTGGATCCGGGCCGGGTGTCGTCCCCCTTGCTATCGCGGACTTCTGGCAGCACCTCGATTCTGCGAAAGCAGAGGTCTGGTCGGTCGAACGCTCAAAGGAGCATATCGAAGCATTCGGGTTCCTTGCACAGCATTTTGCGGTCGCGGGTTCCCGCGTGATCCTGCACCCGCCCATCGGGGCAGACATTGCCGATACCGACAATCCCTCGCTCCCCCCAAAGGCCGATCTCATCGTCTTTTCCAATGTGCTCAACGAGCTTGCCGGACTTTCGGTTGAGAAACGGGCCGAAGTTGTCATGGGATATGCCCGGCACCTCGCCCCGGACGGCACGATCCTCATTGTGGAACCTGCCGAAGAGGTCACCTCGACCGGCCTGCGGGTTCTTTCCCTTGCGCTCAAAAAGAAAGGGCTTACGATCTATGCGCCCTGCAGCTTTGTCTGGGGCACCAACTGCACGCCGGATCGGTGCTGGAGCTTTACTACAGCCCCGCCGATACAGCCGACACGGATCATGCAGGCGCTTGTAGCGTGTGATGAACCGTTCCGGTACGTGAACACGGATATCAAGTACAGTTATGTTATGCTGCGTAAGGACGGGAAGACCCGGCAGGCGTGCCATGTCTCCCGGGATACCAGAGCGATCCGGCTCTCGAAAGTTCACCTGAATACCGGTAAGAAGATCACGGTGATCGCCGCGAAAATGTCCGGGGACCTGGGGGATGCAAAGACGCACGTATTCAGGATCTGCGACGGGTCTGCGGAGAAGCCGGTCTTTGCGGTGCTCCCCCGGTTCCATGCCGGGCCCGAAAACGAGACCGTTTTATCGGCAGGGTACGGGGATCTGCTGGTATTTGGCAATGTCCAGGTGAGGTACAATCCCGACCACGAGGCATACAACATTTTCGTAACCCGGGATTCCACGATCACGGTGCCGGTGTGAGAAGATAAAAAACGTCCTGTTTTTGCGAGACACGGGACCGGAAAATATTCCCCGGGAATTTTAACTACCCTGCATCGCTGGGGTAGTGGTCACTGCGGTCGGGTGAGGGGTCTATACCATGAGCTGTTCGATTACCTGTGCCGAACCGCCCCCGGTATACACAATCTGGATGGTTTTCGCGGGATTCGTGGAGTTGTACCCGGTATACTGGAGTGTCTGCCCGATTGACCAGGTTGCCGGATCTCCGAATGCCGCCGTTTTGTCCTGTCCGTCGACAAGGATTTTAAAGTCCCCCCGGGTCAGCGTGTTTCCCCCGTCATGGCGGAGCGAGAGGGAATTTGCGGTTTTAATTACTTCGGCGGTCATGGCCGGGACGTTCTGGGGGTGCGGCTGGGAGATGACCGCGACCATCAGAACCCCCATGCCGGCAACAACCACGATTATCAGGAACACAGAACCAAGTGTGCCGGATACGCCGCTTTCACGTGCCTGCTCCGTCACTGAAGAGATCCCCCGACACCGTGGATGGAAGGCATGTACGTGGCAGTCGATGCGATGACGTTGATATCATAGGCCCCGTCAGGATTTGCATCAGGGCCATTTATGATAATAAAACTTCCTGTAGATGAGGTCCCTACCTGCGTGTTGGGAATTCCTGCGGCCATTGCGGTATAATTAAAATACGTCTGCCACATCTCTTGCGCCTTAACGTCCGTGGTAGTGACATCAATCCGAATCCATTTCGTGTTGCCGGTACCCTGCGCAACCAATGCAAAGGGGAGCGGCGTAATGGAATTTAGCGTTGTCTTAACCTGGACGGGACTATTGCCGCCCACTATTCCTGATGAACTGTTGTCGAGAGCGAGCGCGTTGATATTTACGATGACAAGATTATGGGTGGGATCGTTCGAGAACGAGATCTCCGGGGGAAGTTTCCATGTGATATTCCCATCACTTTGTTCAAGGAAGATCCCGCCCATCTGGTAGTAATAATTCTGGGGAATCCAGTAATTGTTTTTCGCCCGGTATTCCAGAGAGCCCAGAGGAAGTGAGGACATGTTGTAGTTTTTCTGAGTGAAACCATTTACAATCAGGCTTGACCCCAGGATCGCGGCAGTGCTGTTGGGAAGTGTGTTTTTTAAGGTGAGTGTGTCTGGAACCTGTATTATTGGCTGAATTCCATACGCAGGATCCATGATATCCACAGAGTAACTTCCCGGAGTGATCGCTCTATACACGGGAATGCTCTGGAGGGTGGACTTGCCGTTTTTGAACACGGATATGGATATATCGGACCCATTGTACAGTGTCCCGGTGACCGAATTAAGGCAATAGTACGTAATCGCGGTCCCTGATGTGGATGTACTGGTTTGTGTTCCCGGTGGACAGGCAGAGCTTTGTGTTGTTACACTATATACCTGGGAAGGCACCATTCGGGGACTGAGGTTTACCGTCGCCGTCCAACCCGTTCCATCAACCTGTAAGCCATAGTAGGTAGAGGGATTGAGAACAGACTGCTGAACATTCGAGATGTTGATATAGATGTGTTGGGGTACGGCAGTGATTGTAGTAGGCGTACTGAGAGCTAATTGTGAGGTATTATGAACATTCGGATCGACAATCAGGGAATACGAAGAGATCTCCAGTGTCTCTGGCGTGGGCGTTCGCTGATTGATTGCAATAACCCCGCTCGAACTGACCGGGCTTAATATAGGGATGATACTATTTGACCCCTGGGTGAATCCCCCGCTGGTACCCAGCGTGAACGCGTTACTCACCGATGTCCCTACTTTGTTGTTGTTAAAAAGCGAATCCAGGCTGAGTTTGTAAGAGACAAACTGGTCTTTTATATCATTCATATGGAGGATCTCGCTCTCCCGGCCCTGTGCCGGCACGCCGTACACGAGGTACAGGGAGAAAGCTGCGGTAATGATCCCGAGGATCAGCACAAATCCGATCACTTCGGAAAGTGCTCGTTCATGGCAGGTTATCGCAGGTCCTCTTTTTATCATCAGAATATCCGTTTATGACTTGGTTTATAAAGTTATTAGGGTCTGGATTATCCGGTCAAAAATACTACAGCCCGTCCATCAGAACGGGTAGTCGTCCGAACTGGCGTAATAATCCTTGAGGTTCTTGAACGTCACCGTAGTGCCTCCGCTGGTAACATAGAACCCGTCGCGGGCGATGACAACACCCTGGAAGTACGCACCCTCAAACTGCACTTTCCCTTTTGGAGCAAATAATACGCCGGTAACCCCGCTCCCTCCCAGGCCGGTCAGCGTGATATCCCCATTGCGTGCAACAATGGTCACACTGGTTGCAGTGGGTACCCATCCCGTGGAGGAATAACTGTCTGCAACTATTTTTGCATTGCTTGCCAGAGTTCCCCCGGAGGTATATCCATGGGCTGTATACCAGGTATCTGATTTAACCGAGGGCATCGGGAGGGATGGCATAGTGAATCCCGGCACAGTGGAGTTTTTGATACATTTGGACGTAATGGACGTGTAGTAGTTTGAGGGAACCGTCAGGGTTCCGGTATAATAGATATACGAATTGGTGTCGAGCGTGGGTGTCCACCCCAGCGTAACATCGCCGTTAACATACACATTTCCATGAATTTTGGTATCTTTTGCATTGAAATTACCGTTCACATATACATTACCGTAGATGTCCCGTCCCCCTGTCATTAATTCCAGATCACCATTGACACAGATGACGCCGGGACTGGTTGAAGAACCCCAGCTTGCACTCCCGCCATCCAGGTTAGCATCCCCGTCGACATAGATATTACTGACCGCCACTAAGGCACCGCCGTTAAAGTCCCCGGTGGTAATGGAAGTTCCGGTAAGGACAACCGTTGCCCCGGGGCCAATGACCTGATTCCCCTGGAAATACAACTTGCTGCCATAGACAAAGACACTCTCATTGGTGATGTATTGGGCAAAGGACAGTACCTGGACGACGTTCGTCTTTGATACGGTGCTGGATGCACCCGTGGTAACATTTGTTACGGTAAGAGAGACGGTATAGTTCCCTGCACCCGGATAGGTATACTGCGGGTTCTGGAGAGTGGAGGTGTTGCCGTCTCCGAAACTCCACGACCAGCTGGTAACCGGACCTGTTGACTGATCGGTGAACTGCACGGACAGAGGCAGATATCCGCTCGCAGGTGAAACGGTGAAATTTGCGGCAACCGGTATAATTGGAGGTGTCGTCGTTGTTGTCACCGGTGTGGTGGTTGTGGCTGTTGTAACGGCAGTAGTTGCAGTCGTTGACAGCGGTCCAAAGTCGGATGATACGAGTACCGAAGATCCACTGCCCCCGGTATATACGATCTGGACAAGACCCGGTGATGCACCTGTATAGGTATATGTCAGAGATTGCCCCATGGACCATGTGGACCACCCCGTGGATCCGCTGCTGGAAAACGCCTGGGGCACGCCGTCTACAAGTATCTGGATATCTTCATGGGAAACCGAATCCCCGCCATCGTGATAGATAGAGATGGTTTTCTGTGCAGTATCCTCCGCGATGACTGCACTGAGCGCGGGGAGGTTATGGGGGGTCGGGTGGGACATCAGCAGGACACCGACTACCGCGACACCTATCACGACGACACTGATTAAGAGGATGGAACCGATCACTTCCGATACGGCCCTATCTTTTCTGTACACGGACTGATCCCCGCTCATGACTTCACCAACTGCCTGCTGCCTTTGGTATCCCTCAGGGGAGCGGGTTCTATCGTATGCCCGTACCCCGGTTGTCTATTATCATCTATCTGTGAAGGGGGAACAGAAAAAGCATTGTATCGTATTTTCCGTGCATGGGGAGAAAACACTTTCACCCTGCCCGGACCCTCACTTTTTAGGGAGCGTCCGGCAACCGTACTAAAGAAGTACGGATGTGACAGGGATGACTGCATATCGTATCGAATCCGGTACTCCGGATGGCGATGCCCTTGGTTTTGTGGAATCGCTCTATTCCGGCTGGCTCGAAATTAAAGGAAATCACCGGATCTACCTCCATTTCATCATCTCCCGGTATAAAAACGAGGGAAATACCCAGACCCTGATCCGGCGCTGGATTGCACAAGGGTATGATGTCAGGGTTGTGATGCCTCGGCCCATCATGCAGCATATTTTGCAAAAACTGCACTTTGTCCGTGCAGAAGAGTCCCTTCCGGAATGGTATGAGGAAACCGTTGAATGCTGGAGGCAGCCTGTTGCAGAGCGGACCGCACGCATGTCCGAAGAAAAGGATCCCGCAGGGGAAAATACCGACCGCCGTATCCCTGATCCCGACGAAGAAAACGACAAGATGTAAATACTCTGCCGCCGTTTGATGTAAGATCAGGCTAGTGCAATGGCAGACAAGAGTCCGACCTGGGAAGAAGGAATCTCGCGCAACGATATATTCCGGGAGATCTTTGACCGGATTCAGACCGGCATTATGATTATCGATGCCGAGACCCATGCAATTGTGGATATAAATGATGATGCAGAACACCTCATAGGTTTATCTAAAGACCAGATTATCGGGAAGACCTGTCATGATTTTGTCTGCCTGGCCCATTGCGGGGAATGCCCGATCACCGATCAGCACAACCTCTTCCATAGCACAGAACGTGTCCTGGTTTCAGCCAGCGGCGAAAGAATCCCTGTCCTTAAGACCGTGGCGCTGGCGACCGTAAAGACCCGAACCTACCTTATCGAGAGTTTTGTCGATATCAGGGACCAGAAAAAGGCCGAGGAGCGGATGGTTGCCCTGCTCGCGTATCTCAATGAATCCGTCCTCCGCGTCCAGAAACCTCTCGAACTGACCTGCCAGAATCTGCTCTCGATTGAGCCGGAGATTGGATCCGGGGACTACAATGCTGAAGAGATCCGGATGCAGATCCAGGTGCAGGTTGCAAACCTCAATACCATGTCTGCGACATTAAAGGATCTTGCCCGGCAGGCCGCCGAGGGGCAAAAAGAGATTCCCGATGGGTTCCGCGAGTTCATTGTAGGGAAGTAAAACAATGACGAACAACGGCGGACTGGATCTCACGACCGATACGCGGCTTTATCTCCTGCTCTCAAACCCACAGGATATTAACTCCATGAACATAATGGTCGTCAAAAAAAGCCTGTCTGAAGGTTGTACCCCCCTAATCGTTTCCATCAACCGGCCCGGCCAAGTCCTCACTAAATCCTACGCAAAGGAGGGTATCTCCCGGGATCAGTATTACGTTGTCGATGCGGTCACCCATTACTCAGGTGGTACCGCGATTTCGGATCCCCATATACGGTATGTCAACCAACCGTCAGATCTGACCGGCCTGGGGATCGCTATCACAGAGCTGCTCAAGGAGATCCCGGCGCAAAAAAAATGCATCATCTTCGATTCCGTCAGCATGCTCCTGATCCATATTCCCACGGCAACTGCGTCCAAATTTCTTCATTTCGTGGTCAACAAACTCAAACTCTCGGATGTTTCGGGCATCTTTTTGTGCGTTGAAAATGGTATTGACCCTCTGATCTTCTCCCAGATGTCGGCATTCGTGGACAGGATCGTGCAATATGATGACCTGAAAAAAGAATTTACTGTTCTATCAGGGTCTTGGAAATAATATACTCGCCCCGCGCCTCGCGGGTTGTCCCGACAATCAGCCAGCGCTCCGGGCCGTGCTGTTCCACGACCCCGCAGGCCTCTATAATCTCACCGCGAAGTGCCTGCCCGCTGTAGGTATGGGTGAACGAGAGCACTTTCGTGATTTCATCGTGGTCTACCAGATAGACCGCCGGGTTATCGAACGCAAGCGAGGCATCAGTGACCGTTGCTTCGATCGTTGTTCTCCCGAGCACCTCACCTTTCCCCGAAGGTGCACCGGCAAGGGTGTCGTACGACCGGGTATACAGGATATCGAAGTAGGTCCCATCGATCTGGCCACGGTTCCATTTCCGCTGCTCGTGAATCACGAAGGCATCGTAGGAGATCTCGGGTTTTCTCTTGTCGTAGACTTTGCGCCAGAGTGCTGGGGACATCCCCTCAATCTTTCCGGATTGGATCCCTTTTTTCACAAGGTCCTGCGCGCCAAACCAGTGCCTTCCGTAGACTACCATATCGATATCCGAACTTTCGTTGGCAAGTCCGCAGAGGAGGGAGCCGGTACAACCGACCGTTCCCCGGGGCAGGGATAAAAGATCGAGCAGTTTTTTTACCCGGGGAGATGCCACAGCGATTCGCTCGATCTCCTCGTCTGGTTTGAGCACCCGGCGCACATCGCCTCGGGGGATCCGCTGGACAAGGCCGGCATAGGCCGGTTTTTCCCTGGCAATTTTTGCATAGGCCTCTTCGAAATCGTATTTCCGGTACCGCCGGCCTGCCGGGCTGACCCGCTCGCCGTTCTCTTCCGGCACATACCGAAGCACGCACCCGATTTTTTCGGTGTTGTCGTATGTCGAGACCGCGTAGAGCCAGCCGTCAGGATCTTCGATAAAATCACGGAGACGGACCGGCAGCATGATTTTCTCCATCAGACCGTATGTTTCAAAAACACTTCGATCTCTTCTGCCTTTGCCCCGCGGCGGACGATTGTCCGTGTCACGAGATCGACGACCGTGCTTGGCGTGCCCGGAAGCCTTCCCCCATCGATGAGAAGATCGTGGGGCACCGTACACTCATCCGGGGTCTGCGGGTCTTTTCCCCCGGACAGGTTTGCGCTCGTAGCCGTTATCGGGGCATCAAATTTTTCTATGACCTGCCGGGCAATCCCGTGAGCCGGGATACGGATGCCGATCGTCCGGGTCCCCCCGGTGAGAATATCAGGAATAATCTTTTTTGCCGGGACGACTACGGTAACCGGCCCGGGCAGGAACCGTTCGATGAACTCCTGCATGGATGTGTCGATGCGGGAGACTGCGGCAAGCATCTCGATATCGGAAACGGCGATCGAGATCGGTTTTGCAAGATTCCGCTTTTTTGCATCGTAGACCTTCTCGATGGCTTCGATGGAGAACGCATCGGCGCCAAGGCCGTACAGCGTATCGGTGGGGTAGATAACAAGGCCATCGTGGGAAAGGACCGTGACGGCCCGCTCGATGATATCCATTAAAATTTCCTTCCCCGGACCCGGGAGATATCGAATACTGCCTTGCTGCTCACGTGCATGACCGCAAAAACACCGGCCTGGATCGGGTCAGTGACAACAAGATCTGCATGCTCCGGGACGGTTCCTGCCATGTTGAGCGCGATGACCGGGATTCCCGCCTCCCGCACCCGGTCCACCGCCTTTGTGATATCGCCGCCCATGATCGATCCGGCAAGGACGAGAATGGACACCCGCTGGAGGCGCGAAACTGCGTCAACTGCCTGCGCAAGGGTCCGTTCCCCGACAAGGGGGATGGTATCTACCGAGATCCGTTCGCCCCGGATATTATGCCGGTCGGCTTCGTTCACTGCCCCGAGCGCCACCTGCGCCACCTGTGCCCCGCCGCCGATGATAATGACCCGCGATCCGAAGATATTGTCGAAAGGCTGGAAGGATTTTACCTCTTTAACGAGAGGCAGGGCGTCGAGATCGCGGATGAGCTGTTCGCGGTCGGCGGGGCCTGCTTCGTATTCGAGATAGACTTCCCCCATCCCGGCATACTGCCCGGTCTCAAAGATCTCTTGGTTGACCATGAGGATGTTTGCCCCATGATCTGCGAGCACGGATGCTATATCCCGCAGTACGCCCCTCGTGTTCTCCGCAATGATCCGCAGCGCACAGCGTTCAGTTTCCGTGTCCATACAACTGATGCGATAGCCGGGGATCGAACCCGGGTTAGAAGCTTGGGAAGCTCCTGTCCTGCCGCTAGACTACTATCGCGAGAATCTTTTCTGCTCTATGATATTGCCCTATTTCGGTGATAAATATAGTGCTCGGCAGGCCCCGGGTCAAAGTATGCCGGGCAGGCTTTTGCCGGGGCAAGGATATTTATAAAAACGACGGTGCCGCATATATATGTATATATCATCAGGACAGGGCAGTACCTGACGATAAACATCAGGGTGAGATCACAAAGTATCCCTGTACGGAACGAATGGAGAGTCTTTTATGAACGCTGCAAAAATCATCATCGTATCGATTCTTACGCTGCTGGTGTTCCTCACGGTCAGCCCGGTCCTGGCCGACACCAGCGCCCAGAAAACCCTGTACCAGACCAACTTTGCGACAAATCCCCGCTGGACAACGAACAACCCGTCTGTCGATTACTGGGATTCGTCAAAAGAGATGTACCATTTCAGCATCGCACCCGGGACCGGGAATTATGCCTATTCCCCAGCTATCGATTATGAGAAGGGATCGTTTACCCTCGATTACGATGTCACGCTGGAATCGGTGGATGAAGGTTCGACCTTCCGCCTGGGCTTTTCGGGAACCGAGATGGATGTTGGAAAAGGCCCGAATGTGATTACCGCGTTTAGCAATGCAAAATACGGGCAGATCATGACCCTCCGGCTCATCACCCCGAGCGCGAAGCTCATGGAAACAACCAGCGATACGTCTTCGTACGGCGGGCCGACGGTTAAATACGCTGTCAACACACCGTACCACGTTCGGGTAGCGTATGACGACGATGCTGAAATACTGACCATGACCGTAACGAACAAGCTTACCGGAACACAGCTCTGGAGTTATTTCCTCTCCACGAAAGAACCCCTGAAAAACATGAACCGGATCTATATTGGTTCTGTCGGGGATTACGGCGACGGTTCGACCAATAAGTTTGCCACCGGCTGGATCGACAATATCCAGCTTGCCACAACGACTTCGGCATCCGTGACTACGACCCCGGTTACCTCACCGCCCACGACACAGCCGACCTTTTCCCTGAAGCCGACCACAAAACCTACTACCATTATCCCGCTGACCTCCATTCCTACCCCGGCAAAAAAATCCCCGGGTTTTGGCATTGCAGCAATTGCGGGAGTGGGAATTATCGGCGCACTCATGGTTTTCCGGCAGGAACATAAGAAGCAGTAATCTTCCCTTTTTTTTATTCAGCTCTTTTTTTTTAATCTCGATCATGGTTTGCCAGGGATACCCGGCTCGTGTTCCTGCGGGTATATTCTGGTAACAATGTACGGGGATTTTTTTTGCTCTCTTTTAAAAAAAAAGTGAATGTATGGGGCACGATGTGCCGGTATGAAGCCTGGAGGACTGGGATTGTTTTTTTATGCGCGAGGTATTTTCCCTGCTTTTTTTAAGCGGGGATGTGGCTGGTAAAGATCTCCTGCACCGTTTTCGATCTTGTGCTCACCATCCAATGATGCAGATTACGGTACGGGTCAGGGTACAGGAGACCGGTTCAATCGTTCGTACGGGTGCGTGGCAATGCCGGAGGAACCGGTGGACGGGAGACTGCCCAAAAGGCAGTGCCCGTGAAGGGTTGTAGCATCTGCGGTACCTGTTGCCGGTATACCCGGTATCACGGTACCGGTATCTGCAGCGCCCGCAGGATGTGCCAGAAGGCCGATCGTAATCAGGAGCAGTGCGGTTCCCATCATGATCTTTCCGGTATCCATGCGTGCATCTCCGGTTTTTGTTCTTTTTTGTGGGTCGGTGACACGCCGCTTTGTGGGTATCACCTGATTGCTATGTTTTATGCAGGAGCACATATATTGGGCCGATGATGCAGGTTGGTATATTGAACCCCCCGGTTACATCCATTCCCGGACGGGTTGTATCCCGTACCCCTGCGGAACATGCGTGGATAGGGTTATAGTAAGACACAACGACTAAACAGTACTGAATGCCTATGGACCCGGCAGACAAGTCTCCTACGATCGTTGTTGAGGATACTGCGGAATCGTTCGACGAGCTCTCGGAATATCTGGATGTACTCTCCAGCAGCGCACGGCTCAGGATTGTCAAGTTCTTAGAGAAAAAGCCCCGCGATGCCCGGGCGATCGCAAACGAGATCGAGACGAGCTATGAAAACACCAAGAAACATCTCGACAAGCTCATGAGTATCGGGGTGATAAAAAAAGAGGCGGGACTTGGATCCCCCACCTCAAAAGGCATCCACCCGGTCTGGCAGTATTCCCTTGTGCCGGGCGGACTTGAATCCATTATCCGCAATCTCGGGTTATTCTCCAACACCCGGGTCCAGATCATCGGAGGGGAGATCTCCCGGCGGCTCGCAGAGGTCAAAAACACCCTTTCGCAGGAAGTGCTCGGGAACGTTCCTGCGGCTATTGTCCTTGGCGGTCGTGACGACGGGAAGATTTACCTTTTCAGGACCGACAGCCTCCGGGTCGGGAGGATCGATCCTGAACGGCCTGCCGATGCAACCGGGGACTCCGATGTCGAGTTGTCTGCTTCGTATACGGCCGTAACCCGGATCAGCCGGCCCCACGGAAAATTTATCCTCAAAAAAGGGGGATGGATCTATGAAGACTGCGGTAGTACCGGTGGAACGGTCCTCAATAACGCACGGGTGGAAAAGAATGTGCCGACACCCGTCCACGACGGCGATCTTCTGGAACTTGCAAAAGGGGCCGGGAGCGCCCGGCTGCTGCTGATCATTCCCCCGGGCCACTGAAGAACTCCTCTTTTGGTAAGGGGGAGTATAACCCGTTCCATTATACAGATATAAATAGGATAATGCCCCGTGATCCTGAATACCGGAACCTGCCCCATGATTACCCGTTGTTTTTTTGGCCGCCCGTTTCAGCTGTTCTGTTGTACCCTGCTGCTGTTGCTCTTTCTTGCCGGGGCTCCTGTACAGGGGGCAGAATATACGGTCGCCCCATCGGGAGCGAGTTTTACCAGTATCCAGGATGCGGTAAGCTGGGCGTCCCCGCTCGATACGGTCACGGTCTGGAGCGGCACCTACCCTGAGACGGTAAAGATTACCAAAAAAATTACCCTTGTCGGTGTCGATACCGGTGCCGGAGTACCGGTGATCGATCCGGGTAGCAGGGGAGCTGCGATCGAGATCGCCGCAGACGGTTGTACCGTTCGGGGTTTTTCTGTCAGGAACAGCGAGGCCGGTGGGATCCGTATTGCATCGAACGGGAATACGGTTGCGGAAAATACCCTCGTGGGAAATGCCATCGGTGTCGAGCTCGTATCGGCCGCAAACAACCAGGTTTTGGGGAATTCAATCTCCGACAGCCGCCAGGCCGGGATATCGCTGAAAAATGCGCAGGGAAACGTGATCACAAAAAACCGGGTGATGAAGAATGCGGTCGGGATCTCCGTCGATGAACGCTCCGGGGGAAATACCATTGTCCTCAATACCTTTTCCAATACGGAGAACGTGATATCCAAGGGGTCCGGGGCCATCTGGGATACGGTATCGGGCCAGTCCTATGTCTACCTGGGAAAGACATCGGTAAGCCGGATGGGGAATTACTGGAGCGACTACCATGGCGCCGATCAGAATTCTGACGGGATCGGCGATACGCAGTATACGGTCGGCCAGGGGATGACGCATGGTGCGGGCGGGGCAAAGAACGAAGCGGATGCCTTCCCGCTCATGGATCCGGCCGAATATTATACGCAGGTCACTCCTTCCTCTGTAATTCCCTCCGTAACAACCCCGGCTCCTGCCCGGACCGTGACAATACTCTCCCAGCATGGTACTCCCCCTGTGACTGCCTCCCCTGCCCAGACAGCCGGCCCGGTGGCCGCTGCGCCCGAACAGGGTGAAAACCGTGTCTGGTATGCTTTTGCCATCCTTGCGGTCCTCGCGGTTATCGGAGTCGTGGCTTTCCTGGTTTTATCGTCACCGAATAAACGCCGGCCCCGGTTTTCCCTTAAAAAACCCCCGACAGAGAAGAGCGTTGAACGCCCCGTTGACCTGAAAAAAGACACCGGGCCTGCCGCAGAGCCGGTAATGCCCGTCATTCCGCGGGAAAACGAGGCCGAACAGACCGTCCTTGTCCCGGAGACCGAAAGCCTCCCTGCCGAAGAGAACAGTTCCCCTTCGGCAGCATCCAAGGCCTATTTCCCCCCCGAACTGGAGGGAAAATACATGGATATCCGGCATATCGGGCGCGGCGGCGTGGCGAATGTCTTTGCCGCCCACCGCAAATCGGACAACCGCCTGGTTGCCGTCAAGCTCCCCATCAGTTTCGATGAGGTGACCGGAAAATGTTTCTTAAACGAGATCGCTGCGTGGCAGACGCTCCGTCACCCCAATATCGTAGAAGTGCTCGAGGTAAACATCCTCCCCATCCCCTATGTCGAGATGGAATATGTACCGGGGTCGCTTGAGGAAGTGACAAAACCCCTCCCGGTCTGGAAAGCAGTACATATCGTTCACGGGATTGCCGACGGTCTTACCTACGCCCATGCCCACGGGATCATCCACCGGGACATCAAGCCCCACAATATCCTCATGACCGGGGAATTTGTCCCCAAGATCACCGACTGGGGGATGAGCAAGGTCATCGCAACCACCATGGCGAAGTCAAGCGTTGCCGGGTTTTCCCTCTCCTATGCGGCCCCCGAGCAGGTCTCGCCTGCGGAATTCGGGAGGACGGATGTGCGGACGGACATCTACCAACTGGGGGCACTCTTTTACGAACTGGTGACCGGGTCGATACCGTTCGGCGGCGAAAGTATTGTCGAGGTGGGGAATGCCATCGTGCGGGAAGAACCGATCCCGCCCACCGAGTACAATCCCGAGGCTGAGGCGGTCGAGAAGATTATCCTCAAATGCCTTGCAAAGAACCCCGCAGACCGGTACCAGACCGCAGACGAGTTACTGGATGCATTGTCCCGGTATCTTGACGAGGACGATTAACCGGGGATGGAATAATGACTGACGAAACCATATCCTGGGAACCGGCGCAATGCAGGCACTGCGAGGGGGCAGGCTGCACCTATTGCAACAAAACCGGTACGGTTCTTGTACGGGCGCCAAAGAAGTACTGCCCGGCCTGTGGCGGCGATGGCTGTATCTACTGCGGTTTTACCGGGTGGGAACGGCCAAAGGGAAAGTACGACTGATCCCTTCACCGGAACGAGCCTTCGGTTTTGTGGGGCAGCACGCACTCCTCGAAACGCCTGAGGAAGTAGCGGTCGGTCATCCCGGCGATATAGTCCCGGACAAGGCCGGCCGGTGCGGTCGATGTTACATACTCCCGGTTGACCCACGGCGATTCGATAAACTCGGGGAATATCCGGGAGGTACGGCGATCAGCTTCGATATCGTCGAGGTACCGGCAAAAGAGCGTCCGGTACATCCCCTGGATCTTTTCCCGTTCGGCGGTAAGTTTCGGGTTATTATAGATCTGCTTTCGGGAAAATGCCCGGAGTGCTACGAGCGCCCGTTCGACATCCCGGCTGTATGAGATATATGCCTTGTTTTCGGAATCCGAATGATCGATAAGATTGTGGATGAGGGTGTCGACGATGACACGGTTGTCCGACCCGAGGATCTCCCGGCATTCTTCCGGGATCTCGTCAGGACCGGCGATCAGGCCGACCTCTTCTGCATCCTGGAGATCGCGGCCGATATAGGCGATGGTATCGGCAAATTTCACCACGCAGCCTTCGAGCGTCATCGGCGGATCCATACGGCATTTTGCGGCATATCCGGCAACTTTTTGGTCGAAGGCTGCCCAGTCCGGACAGGGAACCGGGGAGATCCTGACATCGTCGCTCTCGCCGTTATGGCAGAGGATCCCGTCCAGAACCTGCATGGTCAGGTCCTGGTCCTCGATCCGGTCCAGAAACCGGATGCTCTGGACATTGTGGGTAAACTTCCCGATCCCGTGCTCTTCGCATAAGGTGGAGAGGCAGCTCTCCCCAAAATGGCCGTACGGGATATGGCCGATATCGTGGCCAAGCGCTATCGCCTCGATGAGGTCTTCGTTGAGCCGGAGCGAGCGCCCGATGGTGCGGGCGATCTTCGAGACCAGCTGGACATGGATCACCCGGTGGGTAATGTGATCGTTTTCCACCAGGTAAAATACCTGGGTCTTGTCGATATAGCGGGAGTAGGCCCGGGTATGGATGATGCGGTCCGCGTCCCGGGAAAAGGGTGTACGGATATCTTCCGGCTTCCGGTTTTTCCTGCGCACTGCCCGGGTGCTCCGGGTTGCATGGGGGGAGAAGAGTGCCTCGCGCTCCTCTGTATACCGGTGTATCCGATCTTCGCGTGGCAAGTGAGTACCTGCGGGGTTCCTGACCGTATCCATATCTCACCTCTTTAGTACGAGCACGATGGCTTTAATGCTGCCGCGATACCGGAGGGCCGGGGAAAAAACCAGCCGCCGGCACGATCATTGCCGGGAACCCGACCGGTGCAATGCCCCTCGCAAAACCGTGGTATGCCAGCGTGTATCGGGAAAGAATCAGCGGGTACAGATCGCGACGGTCTCGCCGTACTGGATCATGTGGCCATCCATTGCCGCCACCAGGCTGTGCTTGTCGGATCCCGGGGGAAGATCGAGCAGGATATCGAGAACGTAAACCCTGAACTGGTAACGATGCGTCTCTCCGGGAGGCGGTTGCGGGCCGGTGTACCCGGTGATCCCATAGTCCGTGATGCCCTGGACTGCGGATATCGGCAGGGTGACCCTGCCATCCTTCGGGATACCCTCCGGGATCACCGGCGCCGGAGGCAGGTTCCAGATGATCCACGGGGTAAACGAACAGCAGGACTTGATAAACGGGTTAAACACCATGATCGCAACAGACACGGCACCGGCCTCCAGATCCTTTAAGGTGATCCGGGGCGAGCGGTTGCCCCCGTCAGCGGTATAATCCAGGGGAAATTCCAGGAAACCTAAGGAGACTACGAGCGGTTTCATCGGATGGATCTGGGTTTTTGCGGATAAAAATACCTGCCTCCTTGCGGTTGTGTATACGAGGCCGGGCCGGAGAACGGCCAATTCTTCCAGACATGACCTTTCGACCCGGGGAACCAGTCCCCCGGTCATCGTGTGCCGCCATCTCCACATCTTTATTGTCTCGCAGGAAAAACCTACTAAGACCCAAAGATTACCGCACAATCGGGTAAAAAAAGATCCAGGAGGTACTACCATGGCAAAGAAACCTGAAGGAAAAATCCCGCAAACACCCACCAAGGAATCCTGCTCTCACGAATGTTCCGGCTGCGCATCGGCCGGGAACTGTTCCGATGCAAAACCGGGCCTTCCTCCGAAAGCAGCAATCGATGTAAAACACGTCATCCTTGTCCTCTCGGGCAAGGGCGGTGTCGGCAAGTCCACGGTCTCGGTCAACCTTGCCTATGCGCTTTCGAGCCACGGGTACAATGTCGGCCTGCTTGACCTCGACATGCACGGTCCCAATATCCCGAAAATGCTCGGGTTAGAGGACCAGAAACTCGCGACGATGGGAAACAAGATTGTCCCGGTCAAGGTCACGGGATCCCTTGCGGTCATCTCCATGGCATTTTTACTCCCGGATACGAGCACCCCGATCATCTGGCGCGGGCCCATGAAGATGGCGGCGATCAACCAGTTCCTTACCGATGTCGAATGGGGTTCCCTCGATTATCTTGTCGTGGATCTTCCGCCGGGAACCGGTGACGAAGCCCTCACGATCGCCCAGCTCGCCCCCAATGTCCGGGGCGCCGTGATCGTTACCACGCCGCAGGATGTCGCCACCCTCGATTCGAAAAAAGCGATCAAGTTCGTCGAGAAACTGGGACTGCCGGTGATCGGTATCATCGAGAACATGAGCGGTATGATCTGCCCCCACTGCGGTGAAGAGATCGATCTCTTCGGCAAGGGCGGCGGCAAGAAGATCGCCGAGGAGTTCTCGGTCCCCTTCCTTGGTGCCATCCCGATCGATATAGAGATGCGTAAAGCCGGCGACGAGGGACGGCCCTTTATCATCCGGCGCGGGGACAGCCCTACCTGGGCGAGCGTCGACAAGGTTATGGAATCCCTTGTCAAGGTTGTTGAGGGCTAGGCGACATGGACTACCAGCGGATCCTGTGCGGGAAATCCGAACCCCTTCCCCTCTATGAACCGGTGATCGCCTGCCTCGAACAGCCGCAGGCATTCCCCGACCTCCTCGAACCGATCTACCGGGATGCCATGAAACTGGACGACGAGACTCTTGACCGGTTCCGGTTCGCCCTCCTGCGGCTCCAGCTCTATGCCGATGTCCACCGGAACGAGGACATGGAAAAGGCAATGCATATCCGGTACGTAGCCCAGGTACTGGAGAAAGTGATCTTCGGCACGCTCGTCATGGAGCCCCCCGAGCCCGAAGCCAGCTGAAAACCGGCACCGGGAATACCCCTAAACCACAAACGTATTATCGGGCATGGTATGCACGGATGATACCTATATCTGCCCACCCGGCTCATAGATAATCCAGAGCAGATGAGAAAAATTACCGTCATTTACTGACGGTCCTGCACCATATGCAGCAAAAAAAATACCCGATAAACCCGAATACGGAGATACCCATGTCATCACGGATGCACGCACCGCACACAACCTGCCCCGGCTGTCAGGAAGAGGTCTTCCTTGACGAGCTTGTCGGCGGGAAATGCCCGCTGTGCGGGTGCTCGCTTGAGGAGTTTGACGAAGAGGTGGGCGAGTACGAGGGGATCCTCGACCGGTCCGACCTCTCGTGGCTGATCTTCAATTATTTCGTGTTCAAAAAATTCGTCGATCTCGGTGTCCCGCCCTCCCAGATCATGGAGTTTGTCACAAGCTACGAGCAGAATGCGGACAAACCTGCCGAGGAATGGACCAAGACCGAGTTTTCCCTTGAAATGCCGATGGGAGTGCTGGACCGGATCCGGCCCAAGCGCTGCGCCAAATGCCACCGCCATTTTGTCTTCGGCGGGAAGAAGCAGATCTGCGGCGATATGCGTCACACAGCGGTCCAGATCCAGTACCTCTGCGACCGGTGCTGAATCTTTTTTCCTTTTTATTTTATCTTAAATTCAGGATCCAGACCGGATTTTTTCTTTCCTGGCACTCCATAATCCCACGGAATGGAATAAAAAGAGTCTCCGATTGTATCCTGCCTCTTATTTTCGCAGGGATACGATCATGATAATCCCGATAATCACCAGTGCCGCGAAGCTGATGATGAGGGGAAGGATAAGACTGTAGAGATCCCCGGTTGCCGGTATCGCCGGCAGGAGGGGAACATCAGGAGTTCCGGCAAGCCGGTATTCGAGAATGGAAAGCAGGGCGGACGATCTCCCTATCGTGGAATATTTCTGCTGTCCTACCGTTACGACATATTCTCCGGCCGGCATGCCGGGTGCGTCAAGCGAATAGGTCCACTGGTTGGTATTGGTGCCTTTCACGACCGGGATGCTCCGTGAAGTAACGAGCGACCGGTCCGTTGCGTTCCGGATCTCTACCGTGAGAACGTTTTCTGCTCCCATATTGGTAGTGCCGGTAATAAGAATGGCTTCACCGGTGGCCTGGTCCGGCAGTTTTGCGTTATCGCCGGCCCGGGTAAACCTCACGGAAGGCTCTTCCACATAGAAGTACCGGGGAGTAAAAATATCGTCGGTACCCGAGAGGGAAGAACTGTTGAGGATGGTGGCGGCAACCGGGGTTACATCCGCCCTGAATGATGATTTATCGCCGATATTTGCGATCACTTTCCCCTGGTCGGCGATGCGGATCCCGTCGCTCCAGAGCAGGGGCGCGATCCCCAGTGCCTTGTCCGCCCCCGGGTCCTGGATGATGAGCGCGTACTCGCCGCTGGAGAACCGGCTGGTCTCTTCGGGTTTTACCGTGAAAACATAATTGCCCTGTTTATCGGGCGTGGCGGTGAGGAGGTTAAAATAATTCCTGCCAACGATCCAGAGTGCCATCGTCCCGTTCTCTGCGCCCGTCCCGCTGATGGTGACGGTATCGGCCTTCACGATAGTCTGCGGCCCGCTGGTTGCCGCAGTAATGCCGGCAGAAGCCGGCAGGCTTACGCAGGCTGCGAGAAGAATGGCAAGGAGAATGAAGGCAGGAAGTTTCATAGACATCGCTTCGGGGATAGGATACTGAATAGTACCTCTGTTTTTGCGCTCTTAAGTTAATAGGGAGTAGTATTCACTCATAACTGTAACGCTGGCCCGGGTCCGGAAACGTACACGGTATCCAAAACACCTGCCCATCGCCTCTTAATGGGGGGGTTTACAGGAATCGGCAGGAAAAAAGGGGGATTTGGCCACTCGAAACGGTTTTCCGGCGGGCCCGTCAGTATGTCCGGCCAACGAGCGTTGCCTTGCCCGGCTTCCCGCAGATGATGCACGGGCCGTCGCTCTCGCTGACATAGGGTGAACGCACGTTCGTCCCGAGGATGCTCGAGTTCGCCTGCTCCTCGATCTTATCCCCGCAGGCCCGGTCCTGGCACCAGTGGACAACCGCAACCTTTCCATCGTTGAGCGCCCCGTTGAGCTGCTCCATCGAGGCAACACTGCACAGGTGCGTTTTCATACCGTCTTCCGCCTTTGCCCGGAGTGCATCGGCAACCTCGGCAAGGACCCGGGTGGTATCTTCGGCCGCATTTGCGAGGCATATGGTGGTTTTCTCTCCCGTTCTCTTGACCGCGAGCGCTGTACCGGCATCGAGGTCTCTTGGCCCCAGTTCGAGCCGGAGGGGTACTCCCCGGAGTTCCCACCAGTAATACTTTGCACCGGGCCGCATGTCCCGGGCATCGAGGTTCACCCGGAATCCCGCAGCTTCGAGATCTTTTTTGAGTTTTTCCGCGGCTGCCAGTACATCGTCGCGGCGTTTCCCGATGGTAATCGGGACGATCACCGCCTGGAGCGTGGCGACCGCCGGGGGAAGGATCAGGCCCTTGTCGTCCCCGTGGACGGAGATGAGCGCTGCAATTGAGCGCTCCGAAATCCCATAGCAAGTCTGGTAGGCGATCTGCTGGTTTCCGTCTTTATCTTCATACTGGATCGAAAAGGTCTTCGAGAAGTGGTCGCCGAGATGGTGCACGGTCCCGATCTGGAGGGTCCTGCCGTTTGGCATGATCGTATCGATCGCGATTGTGTAGTCGGCGCCCGGGAACTTGTCCCAGTCGGGGCGCTTCGAGATAATGATCGGGATGCAGAGACTGTTATAGAACTCCAGTGAGAGCGCGATCTCGGACTCCACCTGCGCTTGTGCATCGTCCCAGGTAGCGTGAACCGTGTGGGACTCCATGAACGAGGTGATCTCGCGGGCCCGGATCATCGGTCGGGTCTGCTTGGTCTCGTACCGGAAAGTGTTGACGATCTGGTAGATCTTTAACGGAAGATCGGCATGGGAGCGGACCCAGAGCGCAAACATCGGGTAGATCGCCGTCTCGCTCGTGGGCCGCAGTGCGAGCTTCACGTCAAGGGGTGTCGTGCCCCCATGGGTCACCCAGTAGACCTCCTCCTCGAAACCCTTGATGTGCTCGGCCTCTTTCATGAACTCCTGCTCGGGGATGAGCAGCGGGAAGAGGGCCTCCTTATGGTCGCGGTCGAGCAGCAGCCGCAGGCGGTCGTACACGAACCGGCGGATCGCAAACCCGTACGGGAACCAGACATAGAGCCCTTTTACCGGGTAGCGGACATCCATGATCTCCGCACGCCACAGAAGTTCGTTATACCATTCGGAAAATTCCTGCTTCTTGGGCAGGGCGCCTGTGTCCTCCTCCATGTACAGCCTCGGGTATTAAGCTACCAATTGTATGACTGCCGGCGTAATAAAAGCCTCGACAAAGGCGGCGACGCAAATCAGCGGGAGCACGTACAGGAGGAAGAGCCGGGCATATCGTTTGGCATCTTCGCCCGTATCGCCCGCACCGTACCATTCAGCAATAAGCGACTGCGCCATACAGACCCCGAGCGCCCCGGCAATGATGAACGCCGGGATCTCGAAGATCCCGTGGGGCAGCAGGGCTGCGGCAATGAATGCCGCCGAATGGCCCTGGCTGACGATCTCGGTAACCGAACCTATCACGATCCCGTTCACGCCCAGGATAAAGAGGGTGAGGATCCCAAACGATGCCCCGCCCAGAAAGAGCATGATGCAGGCTTCGAGGTTGTTTGCAAGGAGCTTCGCGCACATGTCGGCGGGATCCCCCATCGTGATCTGGCCGGCTACCTCTTTCTGGAAAAGCGCCATGAGCTGCTCGCCGATAGCCGGCGTATGGGCCGTCCCCACCCAGCCGGCAAGTATTGCCACGATAAAAATGAGGGCCGTAACCACAAGGGCATTTTTAAAAGGAAATGACGGGAGGGTCGGTGCCTCGCTGGGATCAGACATAGAGGACCATCCGGACCATGTCCCGGATACCCGGTGCGAGCCCGACCACGATCATTGCGAGGAGCACGAGGTGCCAGAACGCCTGGTTTGCCTCTTTCCGGTATAACTGCATAATATAGATCGCCGGGAAGAGCACCACGAGTTTTAAGGGGAACATCACAAAGGCTGTCCCGGTCATCTCGATGAGATTGGAGCCGACCACGTGCTGCTCGATATAGTGTACCGCCGGGTGGAAGGTGAGGCCGTAACTCGTGGCGCTTGCATCGAGCATCTGCCCGAAGATCAGCGCTATGTAGAGCGGGTCGTTCACGTACTCCCATTTCAGGACGTAGCGCATACAGGCCCAGACCAGTCCGCCGGTAACGAGGGCCATGAGCGGGATGATCGCAAGGATGAAGAGGTCGACATGGCTGTGCACCATCCCCCAGGAGAGGAGGATGAGCGAGACCACGAGAACTGCCATGCAGCCGGCAAGCGCATAGAACGACAAAAAGTTCTGGATCATGCCGTTTTTCCTGAGCGTCCCGCCGACAAAGATCATGGCAAGGACAAAGAAGAAGAGCAGGAAGTAGATCGGCGGGGTGACGATCAGGTACTGCCAGTCGCCGGTGACCATCCCGGCATCCTGCACGACTCGTAACACTCCCCCCAGGACCACATAGGGAAGGGTGGCGAGGATAAACGCGGCATCGAGTTTTATGCCCCGTTCGGCCAACCACGTTGAATTTGAGAACCAGCGATACAACAAATACACGCCGATAATAAGAATGATTGCGTAGGTGAGCGTCTCGACAATATTATAGGGCTCGCCGTACTTGACGGGATCGATGTAATATTTGTATAGGAAATCACTAATCATTCATAATCCGGATGAGCCCAGATGCAATAAAAGTACTCAAAGAGAAGGTCTTTGACAAGTCCAAGTGGATGCAGTTACCCCGGGATGTGGTAATAGGCCACGATGTGCTGGGCCAGATCGTCCCGGTCTGTGAAGACTTAAAACTGGGCACATCATCGCTTCTGATCTCCGGGAAGAGCACAATGGACCGGGCGGGAAAGACCGTGCAGGAGTACCTTTCCCGCTCAGGTACAGTGCAGGTATTCATTTCCGAGGAGATCAGCCCGGCTATCATCAAAGAGGCCGAGCAGGCAGCACAGGGCGTTGATTTCGTGGTCGGCGTCGGGGGCGGCCGGGTGATCGATACCGCAAAGATCGTCTCCTATAACCTCGACCGGCAGTTCGTATCAGTCCCGACCGCAGCATCCCACGACGGGATCGCCTCGGCCCGGGCCTCGGTCCCGACAAGCGAGGGCAATGTCTCTTTAGAAGCCCACCCGCCGCTTGCGATCATCGCCGATACCGGTATCATTGCAGCCGCCCCCCACCGGCTCCTCGCGGCCGGGTGTGCGGACGTGATCTCCAATTATACCGCGATCCTCGACTGGGAGCTCGCCCACCGGATCAAGGGCGAGCCGATGAGCGAGTACGCCATTGCGCTCTCGAAGATGACCGCCGAGATCCTGGTAAAGAACGCCGACCTCATCAAGCCGCACCAGGAGCAGTCGGCATGGTTCGTGACAAAGGCCCTCGTGTCGAGCGGGGTCGCGATGAGTATCGCCGGCTCGTCCCGCCCGGCGAGCGGGGGGGAGCACAAGTTCTCCCATGCGCTTGACAGGATCGCCCCGGGAAAAGCCCTGCACGGCGAGAGCTGCGGGATCGGCACCATCATCTCGATGTACCTGCACGGCGGCGACTGGCGGGGGATCCGTGCCTCGCTCAAGACCATCGGAGCCCCGACAACCCCGGCCGATCTCGGGATAAGCGACACGGTCGCGGTCGAAGCGCTCCTGATGGCAAAGACTATCCGTCCGGAGCGCTTCACGATCTTTGATACGGGCATCACGAAGGAATCGGCAGAACGCCTTGTTTCGATGCTCTATTCCGAGTGAGCCGGACTGGTTATGAAGTGGAGGGGATTTGGTATGGCAGAAATAAAAACAAAAGTGACGCTCGTCGGGACCGTTCTTGCAAAGCCCGGCACCGAGTTCATCTACGAAGGGGAATCCTCCGAGTGCGGGACCTGCAAGGTAAAAAAGGCCTGCCACAACCTTAACCGGGGGCACCGCTACCGGGTAGTCTCGGTAAGAAGCACCCACCACGAATGCCCGGTCCATTACAACGGGGCGACCGCGGTCGAGGTGACCGAAGCGCCGGTCTCCATGCTCATCAGCGCCGACAAGGCGATTGTCAATTCGAAGATCAAGATCGAGTTCTCGTGCAACAAGACGGACTGCCGGAGTTATCCCCTCTGCCGGCCCGACGGCGTTGTCGAGGGCGAGAAGTACGTGGTCGGGGACGTGCTCGGGAACGCATCCGAGATCTGCAGCAAGGGCCGGGCCCTAAAACTGGTCGAAGTCCGGCCGGCGTAATACTCTTTTTGTTTTTCGTTTTTTTATCGCGGGCGTTCCCTGCGGGCCAGGACCGGTTACGGTTGCCAAAAAAAGCAGATGCCGGTACCCTCAGGCACGAATCCTAAATATGCATCCGACCCCCTGCACCTGTTTTTCCTGAACTCAGGCAAAATCTTCACCGGAGAATTGCTGGTTTTTATCCCCTTTTTCCAGATCCCATGCAGGGGGTCGGATACAAAATTAGTGCTGAAAAGATCACGCATGACCGGTCATTTTGCAGGGCCGGCGCTCTTTCGATCTGAACATCTGCCGATGTAAAAACAGGAACGATCCGGTGTTTTAGGCAGGGGGTCATGGACCCTCCCGAAGGGAAAGCCCTGCAGGGGGTCGGATGCAGAATTAGCAGATTTTTGGTATTTATGCTACCGGTGCCCGGTCCGCCCGGGCCTCCCACAGATCCCCGGCCACCCGGACCACGCGGTCGTATCCTTCGAGCACCCGGCTCCACCGCTCCGGAATTGCGGGAAGGCCCCAGTATGCCCCGGCTAGCGCCCCGCAGCAGGCCCCCACGGTATCTGCATCGCCGCCGAGATTCACGGCCGCGAGCACGGCATTCTCGAAGGTCGCTGCGTTCATGAAACAGGAGAGCGCTGCATGGGAACAGAGCACGGCATCGAGCGACGGGTCCGGTGCATACCTCCCGTAACTCCCAAGCCGGTCGAGGACCTCGGGATCCCGGCACCGGGCCCGGGCCCGGACAAACGCCTGTTTCCGCGATGCGCCCCGGCAGAGATCGGCGGCCATCCCGGTGAGCCACGCGGAACAGGCAGCGGCAACCGGATCGTAGTGCGTGAGCCGGGAACAGGCAATACTGACCTCATACACCCGGTCGGCCGGGTAAAAGATCCCGAGCGGGAACCCCCGCATCACGCTGCCGTTGCTCCGGCTCCCCCCGTTCTTCTTATGCACGAGCCATGCGGCCTGCTGCGGTAGGGTGCCGCGGGCCACCAGATCGAAGAATGCGGAGGATGTCGGGCCGTACCATTCCGGCCGTGCATGGTATCCCTCAAGCAGCCGCAGAATAAGGTCGGATCCGTCAAATCCCTTGCAGGCAAGGAGCGATTCCGCGACCGCAAGGGCCTGGAGCGTATCGTCCGTATACTGTCCGGTATTCCGGGAATGGCGCCCTCCGGGCCGCATGTTTGTCAGCCACGCTTCATATCGGGCAGATCCCTCCAAGGGCGCACCCAACGCGTCCCCAATTGCGAGTCCCGCAAGCATACCCCTCGGGTGAAGGATGTTTCTTATAAATCTCACCAGTAAGGTATATCTGTCGCACAGAAAAAGTATTTTTTCAGAGAGAAGGCGATAGTGTGCAAAAGGAAGAGTTGCTTCATCTGCATATGCTGATGGTACACATCAGGAAGTATTACGAGAGTACGACTAACGAGGAGATCGATACCGAACGATACGATGCACTTGCAATATCTCCCGTTCACATTCACAAGGACAAGAAAGCCCACAAGGATGCTCTTCTCACACTGGGCGAAGAGATCGTTTCCCATATAGAAGGACACCACCCGGTGCATGTGGTGAACTATTCTCCTGAGACTGCAACAGCCCCCACACAGCAGGTCGCAGTCGAACACTAATTTTTATGGATGAGGTGCCGGCATTGCGGGAGATCATCTCCCGCATCCTCTCGCTCTCCCCCGGGGACAGCGGTATCGTAGGTGCCAAGATCGAGGTCTGCCGGAAGTACCGTCTTTTATCGGTCCCGAAGAACTCGGCGATTTTAGCAGCCGCCCTGCCCGAAGAGCGGGAAGTTCTCCGCAGGATCCTTCTCGTCAAGCCTACCCGCACCCTTTCGGGCGTTGCGCCTGTCGCCGTGATGACCTCGCCGTATCCCTGTCCGCACGGCAAGTGCCTTCCCTGCCCGGGCGGGCCGGCCCACCCGTTCGGGTCACCGCAGAGTTATACGGGTGAAGAGCCGGCCGCGAAACGGGCGCGGGAGCACAACTACGACCCGTTCGCGCAGGTCCATGCCCGGCTCAGCCAGTTCGAGACGCTGGGCCACCGGGTGGAAAAGGTGGAACTGATCGTTATGGGCGGGACCATGACCGCCCGGCCCATCATGTACCAGCACGAGTTTGTTGCCCGGTGCATCGAGGCGATGAATACCTATCCGGCAGATTCACCCGCTGCGACCGCGCCCTCCGTTGCCGACGTCGAGGCGGCAAACGAGACCGCAGATGTCAGGTGTATTGCGATCACGTTTGAGACCCGGCCCGACTGGTGCAAAAGAGAGCATATCGACCGGATGCTCGACCTTGGGGTGACCAAGGTGGAGCTCGGCGTCCAGCACACGGACGATGAAATTCTTGCTTTTAACCGCCGGGGCTGCACGGTAGCGGATACCGCGGAGGCAAACCGGCTTTTGCGGGACGCCGGGATCAAGGTCGGGTTCCATATGATGCCCAACCTCCCCCACTCGACGATTGCAAAGGACAAGGAGATGTTCGAAACCATCTTCTCGGATCCCCGGTTCAAGCCGGATTTTTTGAAGATCTACCCGACGCTCGTCACCCCCGGCTCCGAGATCGAGGAACTCTGGGAGCTCAAACGCTATGCCCCGTACGAGGAGAACGAGCTCATCGATCTCATTGCCTATGCAAAGTCCCTTATCCCCGAGTACACCCGTCTCTCCCGGGTGCAGCGTGATATCCCGGCAAAGCTGATCGTGGCCGGGTCCCGGCACTCGAACTTCCGGCAGCTGGCCCAGAACCGGCTTACCGCACAGGGCCGGCGCTGCCACTGCATCCGCTGCCGCGAGATCGGGCGCCTGCCCTCGGACGAGAAGGCCGAGATCCGGGTGACAACGTACGAGTGCTGCGGTGGGAAGGAGCACTTCATATCCGCCGTATCCGGGGACTCGCTCATCGGGTTTGCCCGGCTCCGGTTCCCGTCCTCCGAGTTCCGGCCCGAGCTCCACGAGGCAGCGCTCGTCCGCGAGCTCCATGTGTACGGCAGCCTGGTCCCGGTCGGGAGCGATGCCGCGGAGATCGAGGAGTGGCAGCACCGGAGTTTCGGCCGGATGCTGCTTGCCCGGGCCGAGGAGATTGCACAAGCGGCAGGGTACCGGCGCGTTGCGATCATGAGCGGGATCGGGGTGCGGCCCTATTACCGGAGACAGGGATATGAACGAAAAGGGCCCTACATGGTAAAAGAGATGCCATGAACCCGGCCACCACGGAATTCGTGCGGCAGCGCTTTGCCGAGTATTACAAAAAGGCGGTGCTTGTTGCGCCGTCCTCGCTCGAACAGCGCGAGTGGGGCTTTGTCCTCTTTAACCCGGGGGCAACCGAGATGCGGATGCGCCGGCACACCGCGTTTCCCGGCCGGGGGGAGATGGCGGACTATATCCGGAACCTCGTTCCCTCGCATATCTATTACTCGACCGCCTATTACGAGAAGCCGGATGCACCGACCATGGCGGAGAAGGGATGGTGCGGGGCCGACCTGATCTTCGACCTCGACGCTGACCATATCGTGAAAGGTCCCTACGACCAGATGCTCGCGAGAGTAAAGGCCGAGACGGAGAAACTCCTCGACATGCTGACCGGCGAACTCGGGGTCGACAAAAAGCAGATCGAGCTCGTCTTTTCAGGAGGCCGGGGCTACCATGTCCATATCCGCGACCTTGCGTTTCGCGGGTGGGGGAGCGCGGAACGGCGGGAACTGGTGGATTACATCTGCGGGATCGGCCTTGACCCGGCCATCCTGCTTGGCGCAAACCCGTCCGGGCCCGGGTGGCCGGCCCGGTTCCGGCAGGCGCTCGGTGCGTACCTTGCATGGATCGCGAGTCTCTCCGAAGAGGATGCAATGAAGTACCTGACCGGGCTTGAAGGCGTGGGAAAGGACTCCGCAGCCGGTTTTTTGAAACGTTGCAGCGAAATGGAGGCGGAGGTTGCAAAACCAAAGATCGATCCCACGATCTTCAAGGACCGGGTGATCCGGGCAGCGCTCCAGGAGCAGGAGGGCGAGTTCAAAAAACGCCTCAACGACACGGCAGCGCTTGCCGATGAGCCGGTCACGACCGATATAAAACGCCTGATCCGGATGCCGACCTCCCTCCACGGCGGGAGCGGGATGCAGGTCCAGCAGCTCGAACTCCGCGACCTTGCCGGCTTTGACCCCCTCACCGATGCCGTGGTCTTTTCCGAGCGGGAGGTAAAAGTCGACGCCCGGTTCCCGCTTGCCATGCCGATGCTGGGAAGCACTTATCAGATCCAAAAGGGGATCACTACAGTACCTGAAGCGGTGGCGGTCTTCCTCTGCTGCCGCGGCATAGCAGAAATTGCATAACCTTCCGTTTCAAGAAAAAAAGGGGCATTTTATATGGGGTTTGACGATCTGCGCAGCATCCTGCTCTCCGAGCGCGAAACCGGGAAACTTCTCCAGGTATCCCCGGATCTCTTCGACCGGACGCACGGCGAGATCGCGGAACTCTTAAAGAAGGTGTACGCGATCGAGGACCCGCTCTCGGACGAGGCCCGGGCGCTCATTGAGGAGACGATCGCGATGAAAGAGACCCTGCACGATCTCTTCTCTATCCGCTCGCGCAAGATCCTTGCCCTCGCCCTCATGCACGCCGAGGGCAATTACTATGACCGTGAAGAGGTCAAACGGATGCTTCCGGCCGAGAAGAGCATGTTCGAGCAGGTCGCAGCCGGCCTTCTGGCCTGCCAGGGGACGCTCCTGAAAAACGAGAAGCAACCGCTCGTCCCTGTACCGGCACCGGTTGCAGCGCCGGCTTCTTTGGCCTCTGCTACTCCCGCTGCCCCAACCGATGCAAGCGAGGATGACTGGGAGGCGGCGTACGAGACGGCATCGGGAGAGGCCGGGGAGGCGGGAGAGCCTGCACCCGCTGTGGCCGCAGCGGCTCCCGAAGAACCGCCCCTCACCCCGCATTACCTGCTCGTCAGGGTCCGTGCGGACATGGACACCTTCATGGGGATCGACGGGCGGAACTATGCGCTCGCGAAAGGCGATATCGTAACCCTCCCGGAGCGGAACGCAGCGGTATTAAGCGACCGGGGGATTGTTACGGCCATCACGCTCCCGACCTGCAAGTAGCCTAAACGAGCACCTGCACCGGGCGCACCTGTTTTTTAATTAAGGCGGTATATCCGAATCTATTTAAGATTCCGACGCCAAAACTTTACACTCTTCGCCACGAGAGAATTGCACAAAAACGAGACGATACGGGTGCCGGGGTCCGGACCGGATGCCGGCTGCACCCATATCTTAAATATGAACCTTAGTAAATAATACTGGGATTCGATTATCGGATTTGTATTTCGGTGAAATCATCATGAAGATGCCAGCAAAATTCAAAACCTACTGCCCATTCTGCAGGAGTCACCAGATCCACGAAGTGGAGAAGGTCAAGAAGAGCAAGACAACCGGCCTTCACTGGATCGACCGCCAGAAAGCACGCAGGGGTAAAGTAGGCAACATGGGCAAGTTCTCAAAAGTCCCCGGTGGCGACAAACCGACAAAGAAGATCAACGTCAGGTACCGTTGCACAACCTGTGGAAAGGCACATCTCCGCAAGGGATACCGGGTTGCCAAGTTCGAGTTGACGGAGTGAGTTGAATGGTACGCGAAGCACGTGAAAACCGGAGCAGCTTTGTAAAGGTCAAGTGCCCGGACTGCGACAATGAACAGACGATCTTCTCCAAGGCCAGCACAACCGTCAAGTGTGTTGTCTGCGGAAAGGATCTTGCAACGCCAACCGGCGGAAAGGCGACCTTAAAGGCAGAAGTCGTCTCTGAGTTCAAGTGAGCGCCGCTGACATGCCGGACAGAGAATGGCCCCAAGAATCGGAACTGGTCGTCTGCACCGTTGAAACGGTCAAGGATTTCGTAGCGTTCGTCTCCCTTGACGAATACAACGGCAGGCAGGGGCTCATTCCCATCTCCGAAATTGCAACCGGCTGGATCAAGTATATCCGGGACCACATCCGCGAGGGCCAGAAGATCGTCTGCAAGGTCCTCAATGTGGACCGGGACCGGGGGCACATCGATCTTTCGTTAAAAGACGTTAACGAGCACCAGCGCCGCGAAAAGATCCGGGAATGGAAAAACGAGTCCAAGGCAAAGAAGTGGATCGGGTTTGCTGCGGAGAAAGCCGGGGAACCTGCCGCTGCGATCGAGCAGGTAATCTACGACAAGTACGGCGAATTCTACCCGGTCTTTGAGGATCTGGTCCTTGAGAGTGAGGCCACGGTCAAAAAGCTGGGACTTTCAAAGAATGCCGGCGAAGCACTGGTGCATATTGCCCATGAAAATCTCAAGATCCCGAAGGTGGAAGTGACCGGGCAGCTCGAAATGATGTCGGCACAGCCTGACGGGGTCTCGGTCATCAAATCCGCGCTCAAAAAAGCCCACGATTCAAAGAGCGCCGGTGCCGAGATCGAGATCTTATATCTCGGCGCCCCCCATTACCGGGTCAAGGTAACTGCACCCGATTACAAGAAAGCGGAAAAGGCCCTTGAAAAGGCTGCCCATGCTGCCATTGCGGTCCTTGAAAAGGCCGGCGGCGAGGGCAAACTGATCAAAAAGCCCAAGTCCGGGAAAAGTCAATGAGCGGCAGAATCCGTTACTGCCCAAAAGACCATACCTATACTCTTTTGCTGTCCTGTCCGACCTGCGGAGCGGCTACTGTACCGGCCCACCCGGCCCGGTTCTCCGTGGAAGACCGGTACGGCAGGTACCGGCGGATGGCTAAAAGGGGAACCTCTCCATGATTGACGATATCAGCATCCGGTACGAGGACTCGTTTGCGGATCACCATCTTAACGATCCCGTGCTCATCGAAGGTCTGCCCGGGATTGGCCAGGTGGGAAAACTCGTGGCCGAGTACATGATCCACATGCTCGGGGCACAAAAGATCGGCGATATCCATGCGATCTACCTGCCCCCGCAGGTGATCCTCGATGAGAACGGTATCGCCCGGCTCCCGAGAAACGAGATCTACCTGTACCGGGCAGAGCCGCACGATATCGTCTTTCTCGTGGGCGATTTCCAGAGCACCTCAAACGAGGGCCACTACCTCATGGCCGATGCCTACCTGGACGTTGCGACAGAGCTCGGCGTAAAAAGGATCTATACGCTCGGCGGGTTCGGGGTCGGCCACCTGGTCAATGCGCCCCGGGTGCTCGGTGCGGCAAACCGTGCAGAGCTCAAGCCCGAGATCGAGGCTGCCGGCGTTACGTTCGAGCGCGACGAACCGGGCGGCGGGATCATCGGGGCGGCAGGTCTGATCCTTGGCATGAGCGGGATGCGGGGGATCGACGGGGTCTGCCTGATGGGCGAGACGAGCGGGTATATCGTCGACCCGATGAGCGCCGCTGGCGTGCTTGCGGTGCTCTCGAAGATCATTGCCGTGCCGATCGACCCGACCCAGCTCAACGACCGGGCCGCCGAGATGGAAAAAGTGGTCCAGGGCCTGCTGGAGAACGAGAAGCTCCAGCAGGATGAAGAGCTCAGCTATATCGGCTGAACCTTTTTTTTAAAACTCCCGCATGTGCCCGGCACGGGTCAACGGCTTTTTTATCGTGCAGTGTCCAAACTGAAAAGACAGCCATGCTTGCCAATGCCGACCTGCACATCCATTCGCCGTATTCCATTGCCGTCTCCCGGTTTATGCAGCCGGAGGCGCTAATCCGGGGCTGTGTCACCAAGGGGATCCAGGTGCTTGGCACCGGCGATGCACTCCAGCCGGACTGGCTCGCCGGATGGAAATCGTTTTTTGAGAACGATGCTGGCATCACCATCGTCCCGCAGGCAGAGATCGAGGACAAGAGCCGGGTTCACCATGTTGTCCTTGCCGAGGATCCCGCCCAGTTCGACCAGCTCCGCGAGCTGCTGGCAGGAACAGCAAAGAGTTTTGTAACGAGCGGCCGGCCCCATGTGTACCTCAGTGGGGAGGAGATTGCCCGGCGGGCCCACGAGGTGGGTGCCCTTGTCGGGCCGGCCCATGCCTTTACCCCGTGGACGGCAATGTATGCCTATTTCGACAGCATCTCCGCCTGCTACGGGAGCGAACCGGTGGATTTTGTGGAGCTCGGCCTCTCTGCGGACAGCTCGTACGGAGCCGCCATCCCGGATCTCTACGATCTCCCGTTTCTCACCAACTCCGATGCCCACAGCCCGACGCCGGACAAGCTCGGGCGGGAGTTTACCCGGTTTACCCTCCGCGCAAATACTCCCAAGGGCGTGCTTGCCGCGATCCGGTCCGGACAGGTTGCATTAAATGCCGGGTTCTTCCCGGAAGAGGGAAAGTACAACCGGACGGCATGCACCCGCTGCTACACGCAATATTCTCTTGAAGAAGCGATCGGGCATCACTGGCGGTGTCCTGCGGATGGCGGGCAGATCAAAAAAGGCGTCTTTGACCGGGCAAAGGAACTCGCAAAAGGCGGGACCGCCCGGCCCCGGCCGCCGTATCTCCACGTGCTGCCGCTGGCCCAGATCATCCAGACGGTTGAAGGCGCATCGTCGCCGAACACCAAGAAATGTCGGGGGATTTACGATGCGTTTATCACCGCGTTCGGGAACGAGATCGCGGTTATCACGGATGTCCCGCTTGCCGAGATCCGAGCCATCCACCCGAAGGTGGCAGAGGCGGTATCCGCACTGCGGGAGAACCGGGTCGTGCTGCACCCGGGCGGCGGCGGGAAGTATGGGACGTTCTCGCTGGTGTGAGGTCTGGGCAGGATACACCAGTACATTCATCGTAAAGAAAACAACGTATTGAGACCGTGCTTCTTGCCACTTTTACCGATAGCGAGCACTCGCCCCCCTGCCCCCTCGCGCTCGACGGGTGGCACGGCCATACCCGTCTCGCTAGGGGGAGTCCGTAAGAACATTGCCAAAGGAATGCAGGATACCTATTTTTTAAAAAATCCCGCCGAAGCAGTGTCCCGGAATTTTCCTGCCCGTGAGAAGGTTACGAAAAAAAGGGTAGTTTGAATTATACGTCGAAGTAGAGCTGGAACTCCCACGGGTGGGGGCGGAGCCGGACTGCGTCGATCTCTGCACGCTTGAGCTCGATCCATGCCTCGATGACATCCGGTGTGAAGACGCCGCCTTCGAGCAGGAACTTGTGGTCGCTTTCGAGTGCATCGATGGACTGTTCGAGCGAGCCGGGAACGGTCGGGAGCTTCTTTGCCGCCTTGCCGTCGAGCTCGTAGGTGTTTCCTTCGAAGGGCTTGCCCGGGTCGATCTTCTTCTTGATACCGTCGATACCGGCCATCAGGAGGGCCGAGAACGAAAGGTACGGGTTGCAGGTCGGGTCGGGCGGACGGAATTCGATCCGCTTCGACTTGGGGTTCTCGGAGTACATCGGGATCCTGACTGCCGCCGAGCGGTTCCGGAGCGAGTACACGAGGTTGACCGGTGCTTCGTAGCCGGGCACGAGACGCTTATACGAGTTGGTTGACGGGGCGCAGAAGGCCATGAGCGCATTTGCATGCGTTAAGAGACCGCCGATGTAGTACTTTGCGGTCTGGCTGATCATACCGTAGCCTTTCGGATCGAAGAACAGGTTTTTGCCGCCCTTCCAGATGGACTGGTGGGTGTGCATGCCGGAGCCATTGTCGCCAAAGAGCGGCTTTGGCATGAACGTTGCAACCATGCCGAACTGGAGGGCAACGTTCTTGACGATGTATTTGTACATCAGGCAGTTGTCGGCCTGCCTGACAAGCGAGTTGTACCGGATATCGATCTCGTTTTGTCCTGCTGTTGCCACTTCGTGGTGGTGGACTTCTACCGGGATGCCCGTATCGATCATCTTGTTGATGATGTGGCTTCTTACATCCTGGAGCGAGTCGTGCGGCGGGACCGGGAAGTATCCTTCCTTGTGCCGGATCTTGTAGCCGAGATTCGGGTCCTCGTCGCGGCCGGAGTTCCAGATACCCTCGGTGGAATCGACCGAGTAGAATCCTTCGTTGACGGTCTGGGAGTATCTCACATCGTTAAAGAGGAAGAACTCGTATTCCGGTCCCCAGAAACTCTCGTCGCCAATGCCGGAGGACTTGAGGTATGCCTCTGCCTTCTGGGCAATGTATCGCGGGTCGCGGCTGTAGGCTACCTTGTTGATCGGGTCAAAGACGTTACAGACGATGGAGAGCGTGGGGACTTCGCAGACCGGGTCGACAACTGCCGTCGACGGGTCCAGGTACAGGACCATGTCGGACTCCTGGATCTTCTGGAACCCCCGGATGGACGAACCGTCAAAGCCGATCCCTTCTGCCCAGATGCCGGAGCTGGGGTCGGTTTCCTTTGCGAGTTCTTTTGCCGGGATAGAGAAATGCTGCCAGAGTCCCGGCAGGTCGTTGAATTTGAAATCAACAATCGAGAGATCCTTCTTTTTTATAAGAGAACCAATCGGGCTGATCTGGTCCTTTGTCACCTTTGGTATCGTGGTCTTTTGTGCCATCTGGTCACCTTGTATTGTACCCGTCAGGCTGGTATGTACGCGAGAGGAGGGACGGTGTGTACCCGTGTGTGCCGTACCTGATGCCTTTAGAGTAGCAGGAAGTAGATTTCCTAGCGATTGTATTTAAAAGATTCCAAACATGCCGGGTGAACTTACCCGGCCGTTACCCGACAATCCGAGAACAAGCCGTAAAGATTAATGAAACCGGCCTCCAACATATTCGATCAATGCTTAATGTACACCGGGATATCTGCGGGTATTGCGGATGCTGTGTATCAGTCTGCCCTGAAGGCGCACTGGAACTGATCGACGCATACCTTTCGGTTGAGGAGAACTGTACAGGCTGCGGTATCTGCGCCAAGGTCTGTCCGCTGGGAGCGCTGGAGGTCGTGCATGAAAAGTAAATACGACATCCTGATCGTCGGCGGCGGCCCGGCCGGTGCCATCGCTGCAAAGACCGCGGCAGAAAAAGGGCTCTCCGTCTGCCTTGTCGAGAAACGCCCGGCAATCGGTGCCCCGGTCCGCTGTGCGGAGGGAATCGGGAAAGAGGCCCTTGCCGAGTTTATCGACGCTGACCCGCGCTGGATCTCTGCGGAGATGACCGGGGCGGTTGTCGTGGCACCCGACGGCTTTGAGATGACGCTCGAATCCTCCATGGCCGGGGGAAAAGTAGGGTACATCCTCGACCGCAAGGTCTTTGACCGGGAACTGGTCTGGCGGGCGGCAGAGGCCGGTGCGGATGTCTTTGTCAAGACCCGGGCCTCGGCCCCGCTGATGTCGAACGGGCGGGTCAAAGGCGCCCAGCTCGAATCCTGCGGCAATGTCCAGAAGGTCAATGCCGAGGTCGTAATAGCAGCCGATGGCATCGAGTCCAAGTTTGCCAAGTGGGCGGGTATCGATACGACCGTCCCGGTCCGGGAGATCATGAGCTCGGTCCAGTACGTGATGACCGATATCGACATCAACCCCCATGCAACGATCTTCTATATCGGAAACGAGGTCGCCCCCGAAGGCTACCTCTGGATCTTCCCCAAGGGCAGGCGGGCGGCAAATGTGGGTATCGGGATCTCCGGCCGGAAGAGCGGCAAGGGCCACCGGGCAAAGGACTATCTTGACAAGTTCGTCAAGCAGAAGTTCCCGCATGGCAAGACCATCGAAAGCATTGTCGGCGGCGTCTCGGTCTGCCGGCCGCTGGAATGCACGGTTGCCGACGGCCTGATGCTTGCCGGCGATGCGGCCCGTGTCGTGGATCCGCTTACGGGCGGCGGTATTTACAATTCAATGTTTACCGGCAAGCTCGCCGCCGAGACCGCAGCAGCCTGCATTGCAAAGGGCGACACCTCGAAAAAGGCGCTCATGGCCTACGACAAGGCATGGCGTGCGTCACCGATGGGCAAGACCATCGAGCGCAACTACCACATCAAGGAGTACATGATCAAGCAGTCCGACGAGAAGATGAACACGATCATCCACTCCGTATCGAAGATGGACTTAAAAGAGTTCTCCACACTCTCGCTGATAAAAGAGTTGCTGAAGGCCAACCCGAAGCTGCTCGTGGAGCTCGGGGCCCTTGCGGCCTCACTCCGTTGATTTTTTTAACTGTTTGTTTAAGAGCCGCAGGCAGTCGTCCTCGGCCTCTTTCTTGGTAAAGACCGTGAAGGTATCCCCGGCCTGGATCCGGACATTCCCGCTCGGGATAATGAGCCCGCCGCCGGTTCTCCGGATGGCGATGAAAACGAAGTCTTTCACTTTGAGTTCATGGATCTCGTGGCCCACGATCGGTGCGCCCTCTTCTGCCACGATCTCGAAGATGCTGCCGCCGGGGATCGAGGCGAGCTGCTGGAGCTGCGGGTTCTCGGTCCAGTAGTAGAGCCGCGATGCCACGAGGTCGTCCGGGTTCTCGCTGATCCTGACCCCGACTTCCTTAAAGAATTCTGAGTGGGCTGACTGGTTGACGATGGCAACGACCGTAGGGACGTGGAACCGTTTTGCAAGCCAGCAGGTCATCAGGTTGACCGCATCGTCGCTCGTTGTTGCGACAAACGCATCGGTCCGGTCAATGCCGGCCTCCTCAAGCGTGGACTTGTCCGTGGCATTACCGGTGATCGCAAGGATATCGTAGTGCTCCAGGATCTCACTGCACCGGGCTTCTTCATGGTCGATCACGACGACGTTGTTGCCGTGTTCGACCGCCTGCCTGACAAGGCTGCGTCCGATGCCGCCGAGCCCCACGATGATAATATACATGACTACCGGTTACCATCATCGCCATTGAAATAATTTGCGCAACAGACCTTAGGTACCGTGATCTGCGGGGTCGACGAAGCGGGAAAAGGATCGGTGCTGGGGCCGATGGTGGTTGCGGGAGTGGCTGTTCGTTCCGCCGCTGTCTTTGACGACCTCGGGGTAAAGGATTCCAAAACCCTCTCACCGGCCGAGCGGGAACGGCTCTTTCCTCTTATAAAAAAGCGGTGCAGGACCGCTGTTGTCATCCTCCCGTCTGAAGAGATTGACCGTATCCGACGCGAGATGACGATGAATGCCATCGTTGCCCGGGCGCATGCGCAGGTGATCGAGAAAGCGCATCCCAAAACCGCGTATGTCGATGCCTGCGATGTCAACCCGCTCCGGTATGCAGAGACCGTAAAGAGCCACCTTGCGACCCCCTGCGAGATCGTATCCGAGCACCACGCGGATGATACCTACCCAATCGTATCCGCAGCAAGCATCATCGCGAAAGTCACCCGGGACCGGGAGATTGAAAAACTCAAGGAAAAGTATGGCGATATCGGGAGCGGGTACCCGTCCGACCCGGTTACCATCGCGTACCTCTCCGCATATATCGACGAGCACCGCGTTCCCCCGCCTATAGCCCGGAAAAGCTGGAAGACGGTCAGCGCCCTGCTCGGGAAAAAATCCCAGAGCAGCCTTGCGGCATTTTTTTAAAATTTTTGTTGCGGCGTTTTTCTCCTCGTATATAAACCTCCATTCCTTTATCAGGTTCCCCATGCCAAAAGATATGGATGGACTGGATCCTGATCCTCGTTGCCCTGGTGGCACTGTACGCCATTGTCGCGTATATTATTCATTCGCGAAACCTCTGGGCCGACCATATTGTTTTTTACGGCCCGATCATGGCGATCAAGACCCACAGGGTTGCGTTCTTCGATAAGTTTACCCGGTTCCGCACGTTTTTCAGGATCTACGGAACGGTCGGTGTCATTGCGGTTATCATTGTCTCCGTTTTTATCACCGTTATGCTCTTTTTGTCGATCCGGTATACCCTCATGATCAAACCGGAGCCGACCGGGATCTACGAGCCGCAGAACATTCTTCTGCTCCCCGGGATCAACGAGTATGTTCCCTCGACATTTGCGGTCTGGTTTGCATTTTTCTTAACCATTGTGATCCACGAATTCGGGCATGCAATCCTCTGCCGGGTGGAAAATATCAAGGTCAGGGGCATGGGCGTGCTCCTTGCCGTTATTCCCATCGGGTTCTTTGTTGAGCCGGATGACGAGGAGCTCGAACAGAAAAAAGGCATGCCCAAGATGCGGATGTTCGGCGCCGGGATCACGAACAACCTTGTCGTGGGGTTTACCTGTTTTGTGCTGATCATCCTCATGTTCGGTATGGTGGTGCCGGCCACGCAGCCGGCAGTCCACGGGATCTACAAGGGCTACCCGGCCGATAACGCGAGCGTGGCGCAGGGGTCGGTAGTAACCGCGATCAACGGGATCCCGGTGGAGAGCCGGGCGGATGTCTCTGCGATCCTCAATACAACAAAACCCGGGGATACGGTGAAGCTCTCCACGGTAAAGGACGGGACCGCAGCCGATTATACGATCACGCTTGCTGCATGGCCAAAGGAATATGGCAATAACCAGACGAGCGGTTTCATGGGAGTCCAGTACTATGACGGTACTGCTGTCAAGTCTGCGGTAGGGTCGATGCTTTCACCGGTCGGGTTCTTTGAGTTTCTGATCGTGCCCTTTGCGAGTGGGGATGCTGCCCAGTACCTGCGCATCTTAGCGTTCGATACGCCCGATACGTCCTATTACCAGGCGCCGTTTGCCGGGTTCTGGGATGCGATCCACATCCTCTTCTGGTGCGCTTGGATCAACATCAACGTGGGGATCTTCAATGCGATCCCGATGGTCCCGCTGGACGGCGGGTATATCTTCAAGGAAGGAGTCGACCGGCTCCTCGACCGGCGCGGGCTCATTAAGTATTCGAGCTATGTGGTCGGGGCGGTCAGCTACGTGATGATCGTTGTCCTGATCTCGCTTATCATGCTGCCGTATTTGCTGCATATGTGAGCGGCTGCCGGGCAGAACCTTTCCGATTTTTTACTGCAGGGTGTGTCTGGCGATAGCTTTCGCTGCCGTCGTGTGTGATCATGAGCCGTAGTATCATCATCCCCATTCGTTCATTAGTTCAGATAATGTCTGATAACGGGCAGATGTATCATTAAAAAAGATTCGAACAAAAAAGTACTGCGATTTTTTGCCCGAAAAGTGTGGGTAAGTTACCTTACCGATATTCGGATAATTAGGCGATTATCGGATGTACAACCGACAATATTTTTCTTTTTCTGACGTGATTTTCTCGGCACTATTGCTTAAAAAAACCGAATCGTCCGGATCGGTATTTTTTTCGGCTAAAAAATTTTAGAATTTGTTTTTTGTTCGCGAAAAAAAGTACCGGACGAGACCTCAGCCACATCCGGGAAAAAGGAATTATTCCCTGGCTGGTGATACCGGCTCGCTGTCGCCATCTTTATTCACCGGCAACCGGCGCTTGCTCGTATCCTTGAGCTCCTCCTCGGAGACCTTGGGAACTGCGTCCTGGATCTCCTTGAGGATTGCATCGACTGCCTCCCGCTTAGGAATGTCGCCAAGGATGCTCTCGTCCATGACCGGCCTGCCCGCAATATCGTCGACAGTCTCTTCATCGGCCCCGAGGAACTTAGCACCCTGACGGATCAGCTGGGAGATCTCGAAGGGGAAGATGATCTTGGTCGCCTGACCGTTTGCCATGGTCTTCAACGCATCGAGCGAGAGCACGGTGATCGCACGCTTGTCGAGCGGCGCCGCACCCACCGAGAGGATGCGCAGGCCCTGAGCCTCGCCCTGCGCCTGGAGGATCCTTGACAGGCGTTCCCCTTCGGCCCGGAGCACCTTGCTCTGGCGTTCTCCTTCCGCTTCGAGGATCATGCTCTGCCGCAGGCCCTCTGCCTTGAGGATCGCGGAACGCTTCTCCCCATCGGCCCGGAGGATTGCCGCACGCCGTGCCCGCTCTGCTGCGGTCTGTTCGGTCATTGCGTTCTTGACGGCCTCGACCGGGTCCACTTCCTTTATCTCCACCCGCTCGACCTTGACTCCCCACTGGTCGGTCTCACGGTCGAGGATGTCCCGGAGTTTTGTATTGATGACATCCCGGTTGTAGAGAACCTCGTCGAGCTCCATGTCCCCGATGATGCCACGGAGGCTGGTCTGCGCAAGCGCAACGGTCGCCATCCGGTAATTGGAGACCTCGAAGTAGGCTTTCTCGGGATCGATCACCCGCACGTAGACAATCGCATCCACATTTGTCGGCGAATTGTCTTTGGTGATCACTTCCTGGCTGGGGACATCCACGACCTGCGTCCGCAGATCGAGTTTTGTCACGTCGCTCACGAACGGGACGATCCAGCGGAACCCCGGGTTCATGCGCCCGATATATTTCCCGAGCCGGATCTGGAGACCCTGCTCGTACGGCTGGATGATCACGACACCTTTTGCAAAGATGATGACGATGACAAGGATCAAAAATATGGTAAGTAACGTTTCGATGAATGCCATGGCTTAGTCCACCCCCTCGACAACAATATGGACGCCCTCGGAATCGACAACCCGAACTTTTCTCCCGACAGGAATAATCAGGCCGGTGGAGTGGGCACTCCATTCCGTTGTACCGATCCTGACCTTGCCTTTGATCGTTGTCGCGTCGACATCGGCAATGACCATCCCTTCTTTTCCGATGAGCGAGTCCCGGCTGATAGTAGTCGGGGTCCCCTCGGGATTAATCCTGCTGTACATCCACACCGTGACCCCGGCGGCGCAGAGGGCTGCAACAACGCCGACGATAACGCCCCACCCCGAGTTGAAGATATCAATTCCCAGGAGGAGGAGGATGCCGATGATGATCAGCACGGTTGCAGGGACGGTGGCAAAAAAACCCGGGCTGTGGACTTCGACCAGGAGCAGGACGGCCCCAAGGACAATCAGGAGCCATCCCAGTGCCATTCCTTCAAGCAGTACCATAAATAGTGATGGGCCCGGGCAGTTAAATTCCTATGGAACGCTTTTTTCCCCGACGATCACATTTTTAAGAGTGCAACTTTTGCGCCGACCGGGACCTGGACCATCTCTGCAACAGGTTTGCATTTTGCAGCCATCAGGAATGCAACGGGGGGGAGATCGTCACGCTCGAAAAGGGATTCAAAATTTGCCATACCTTTGGCGATAATGAGGGTGCAGTCTTTGATCGCACGGGTAAGTTCCGGCGGGGCTTCTTCCAGACAAAGACCGATCTCCGCTTTTGTGCTGTTGGTGGTAAGGCAGTCCACGATCCGGTCGAGACCGAGTTCCCGCGCATCTTCAAGGGTTGCATCGTTGAGCGCCGGCAGGGCTTTTACCGCGAGCGTGATCTGTGCGCCCCCGTGTTTGAGGTACTGGATCAGGGCCCGGTCAAGGACGATCTCCCCGCAGTTGTCGCTTAAGTAGACCACCTTTTTTGCAAGGGGAAAGATCCGGTCGGTATCGTCGATGGCTAATCCTTTTACAAATTCATCTTTGAAAAAAGCGGAGAAGTTATCCGTGACCGTGTGGCCCTTGACACCGTAATCGAAGGTATTACCGATCACCGAGGCAAGCACGAAGTCCCGGAACGTTTTAAGGGTGGGCCTGACTTCTTTGCAGACCGATAAGGCTTCTGCATTTCCCTGTTTTTTGAGAGCACGGAATGGATCGGACGCAGAGAGCAGCTGGTAGGCATGGTTGTGAACGAGGCTTGCGATCTGCGGGTGGGTGAGGGGCTGGTCCTTGATGGATACCAGGTACGAGCGGCAGGCTGACGAGACCCGGCGGGTCGTTTCCGGGTCCGCCCCGACAAGGCCGCACTCCATCCCGACCCGGGAGATGAGGCAGTCGATACATGTTTCCGTAATCTTCACGGCACAAGTCACCAAAAAAAACAACGATACGAATGGGGCCATCGCGATTTGAACGCGAGTCAGAAGACCCCCAGTCTCCTAGGATGGCCAGGCTACCCTATGGCCCCGCTCTCTACTATTCGCAGATATTCCATATCTACCTTTCTTGTTTTTGGCTGGGAACAGCTGCCCGGTCTTATGGACGTTCCTGGTCTTGATGAGCCGGGTTTGCTCGTGTGGGGTTTTACAAGTACGATTGATTGCGTGGGATCACCTTTACGATCCGGAGGCCGGGTATTTCAACGAATGTGAGAAAGGCCGGCCGGCGTAACCGGTATATTCCTGCGGTTCCTGCTTGAGGCAGGTTCCTCTGGTAAAAAATCCCTGTCGGAGTGATCCCGGGAATCCCGCCTGCATCCGTAAAAACTCTCAAAAACCATTTGCCGCAATCCGGTATTTTGATATTTTTTGCCATTCCCGGCAGATCTCACCGGTAAATTCTCAAAAAAAATTAAAAAAAGGATATGTATATATGGTGTTATTTTGAATTATGATTGAGTGCAGACAGGGAAACACCGGGAGCCCTTGAGAGATGTGTGCGGATAAACGTGCAGCATTTATTGAAAAGATACGGGTCATTGATGGTGTGACGGATTGCGCATTAGTTTCACGGGACGGTATTATCCAGGGAAAATATTTTAACCGGAATTTAAACGAACCCTGGTTCGGAGCGCTCTCTGCTACCCTTTTTGCATCTGCAGAATCTGCCGGGCACCTTCTGGATATGGAAGACCCGTCTTCCATTACCATTCAGGCGGCCGGGTCGTCCCTGCTGGTCATGGGTGCCGGGGCGCATTTTCTTATCGCAGCAGTCCTTAACGGTACTGCACAGAAAGATGATGTGGCTTCGCGTATCTGCGCCGTTGCTGCAGAGATCGGGGAGGTGATGTAACGATGTACACGATTCTTGTGGTCGATGACAGTCCGTTTATCGTAGATGTATTTGTGACGATGCTTGAGCGGGGCGGGTACCGGACGGTGGCTGCTTATGGTGGCGAAGAGTGCCTGGAGATCCTAAAAACGGTCACCCCGGATCTGATCCTCCTCGACATCATGATGGAACCCATGGACGGATGGGAAACCCTGGAGAAGATCAAGGAAAATCCGGCAACCAAAGAGGTGCCGGTACTCATGCTCACCGCAAAGCAGCTGACCCCGGCCGAAGCACAGGAGTATGGTCCTTTTATCGAGGACTATGTGCTCAAGCCCATCACCCACCGCGAGCTTTACGATGCAATCGAACACGTACTCAGCCGCCGGCAGAATATCCGGACCGATGTGGATAAGGCTGCAAAATCCGGGGCCGATGACGAACTTGTCGGCGAATATGCCCGGCTCTCTAAGGGTATCGACGTCAATAAACGCTTAATGAAGATCCTCGAAACAACCTACAGCTTCAATGACACCAAAGTCCGGGTCAGTGAAGATCTCTCCCGTGCCTTAAAAACCATGGACACCGATCTCAGGTTCCAGGAAGCCCGGCTCCAGCAGCTAAAGACCGAACTCGCCGGGAAACTTGCATAAAAAAATACGGCGTTGATCAGTGCGATCGGATATACCTTTGAATAGTTCCGCAGCATATCATATAAGCAGGGCAGCACATGCCGGCCCCTTTATATCAGGCCCTACCCGGGAGCCCCCCTCATGGATACCACAATTTTAATTGTTGACGACAGTCAGTTTATCGTCGACGGGCTTGCCGCCATCCTGTCCCGCAAGGGATATTCTCCTATCATGGCCCATGGCGGGGACGAGTGCCTGAGGATCTTAAAATCCGCAATTCCCGATCTGATCCTCCTCGATATCATGATGGAACCCATGGACGGGTGGGAGACGTTAGAGAAGATCAAGGGGGATCCCGATACCAGGGAGATCCCGGTGCTCATGTTTTCGGCAAAGAAGATCACTCCTGCCGAAGCTAAGGAGCACAGCCTGAGTATCGACGATTTTGTATCAAAACCGGTCAACCCGGCGCAGCTGATCGAATCGATCCAGCGGATATTCTCGCGGAGAAACGATATAAAAGAGGAATTACTCCTGGCTGAAGGTAAAGGGGTTGATCCTTCTCTCATAAAAGAGTATGGTGCCTTGCGCAAGTCGATCGAAGTCGACCGGAACCTTCTCGTTGTCCTCAGATCGGCAGTCGGGAGGGATCAGGCCGGGCGCACTCCTTCGCCTGATGAAATGGCTGCCGTACGGGCCCTTGAGGAGAAGGTAGCCTCGTCCGAGCGGAGGATCCGGGAGCTTCAGGAACTCCTTGCCAGAACCGCACCTCCTGCGGGGCAGCAGGAATGAATGGCATGATCGGGGGTAATGTTTATATAGTTTTCTGGCATTGTTATAATGCTGTACATCTTATTTGTACCGGGGTTCGTAGCTCAGTTCGGTAGAGCGCCTGGCTTTTAACCAGGTGGTCGGGGGTTCAAATCCCTCCGGGCCCGTTACCACGATCCAATCGTGGATTTTTTGCGGTGATGCATCTGAGAGGCAATCGTTTCAACGTTAAGGGGGTTTTTCATTGAGCACGAAGTTAACTGTGCTGTCACATGTGATGGTGCCGGATCACCAGCTTATGAGCGAGGAGGAAGTATCAGCGCTGCTCTCCCGCTACCATATTACAACCGAACAGTTACCAAAAATCTATCACGACGATCCTGCTGTTAAGTCCATCGACGCCAAAGTCGATGACGTGATCCGGATTATCAGGAAGAGCCATACTGCCGGCAGGGCGGAAGCCTACCGGCTCGTTATCAGGAGACCCAAGAAATAATGGCCGGGGGGCGGTCTATCTGATTGACAGAAGCGTATTATCGAGGGCATACTTTGCACGGGAGCATGTTGCGCGCCACCAGCTTGACTCCTTTAACTATTTCCTGACGGAAAATCTCCAGAAAGTGGTCAACGAACAGAAGATCATCGAGACCGACATCGAAAACCGGGGCAAGAACAACGAACCGGTCTGGGTCGAGCTCGGAAGCATCGAGGTCAAAAAACCGCTCGTCCGGGAAGCCGACGGTTCGCAGGCCGAGTTATACCCGAGCGAAGCGCGTCTCAGGAACCTTACCTATGCGGCCCCGATCCAGCTGGGACTGACGCTCGTACACGGCGAGGATCGTCAGGAGCCGATCGTCACTACCATCGGGCAGCTGCCCATCATGGTCGGTTCGGTTGCCTGCAACCTGTACGGCATGAGCGATGACGAGCGCGTCTCCCACGGGGAAGATGCATTCGACCCGGGTGCGTACTTTATCGTGAACGGGACCGAGCGCGTGCTCATGACCTTAGAGGATCTTGCCTCGAACAAGATCATGACCGAGTTCACCGAACGGTACAACGAACGTATCTATGTAGCAAAGGTGTTCTCGCAGTTCCGCGGTTACCGTGCGCTTGTCGTTGTCGAGAGGAACAAGAAGAACCTGTTAGAGGTCTCGTTCCCGTCCGTTGCCGGGCACCTCAAGTTTGTGGACCTGATGCGTGCGCTCGGCATGACAAACGACCAGGAGGTCGTGAATGCGGTCTCTACCGATGAGGATATCCTTACCTTCATGATGCAGAACCTCGAAGAGAGCGAATGCGACTCGGTCGAGGACGGCGTCATGTACGTGGGTAAGAAACTCGCGCCCAACCAGACGCGGGACTACCAGAAGAAGCGCGCAGAGTTCGTGCTCGACAACTACCTGCTCCCGCACCTCAACTATGCCCTGCCGGCGACGCTGAAGGAAGGCGACGAAGGATACGAAGAGGCAGTAGCCTCGGTCCGGATGGCAAAGGCGCATTTCCTCGGCCGCATGGCAGAAGCCTGTTTTGATCTTGTCTTAAACAAGCGCCGGATCGACGATAAGGACCACTACTCGAACAAGCGGCTCAAGCTCGCCGGCGACCTTATGGAAGACCTCTTCCGTATCTCCTTAAACCGGCTGACCCGTGATATCAAGTACCAGCTCGAACGCGCGAGTATGCGGCACCGCGATCTCTCGATTGCAACCGCAGTCCGCGCCGATGTGCTCACCGAGCGCCTCCTCCACCCGCTTGCCACCGGTAACTGGGTGGGCGGCAGGACCGGTGTCTCGCAGCTTCTGGACCGCGTCGACCACATGGCCGTCCTCTCGCACCTGCGCCGTGTGATCTCTCCGCTCTCGCGCTCACAGCCCCACTTCGAGGCCCGTGACCTGCACCCGACCCAGTGGGGCCGGATCTGCCCGAGCGAGACTCCTGAAGGGCCAAATTGTGGTCTCGTGAAAAACTTCGCACAGATGGTCGAGATCAGCAAGGGTGTTAACGACGAAGAGGAGATCATGCGCATCCTGCATACCTTAAACGTGGAACAGATCCGGGGTGAGGTCCGATGAAGAAGTCACGCGTATTTGTCGACGGGGCACTGGTCGGCCTCGTTGACGATCCAAAGACCCTGGTGGAGAATATCCGCACGATGCGCCGGCAGGGTGCAATCTCCGCTGAAGTCAACGTCTCCTATAAGGAGTTCAACGGCGATGTAGTGATCCTGACCGACCGGGGCCGCGCCCGCCGCCCCCTCATCGTCTTAAAGGACGGGAAGTCCCTCATCAGCGAAGACGATATCAGGAAACTCGCGAAAAAGGAGATCGATTTCTCGTACTTCGTCAAACACGGCATGATCGAGTTTGTCGATGCAGAAGAGGAAGAAGATCTCTATATTGCGATGAACCCCGGGGATATCACCCCCGAGCACACCCACCTTGAGATCGACCCGTCGCTTATCCTCGGTATCGGTGCAGCACACGTCCCGTTCCCGGAGCACAATGCAAGTCCCCGTGTCACGATGGGCGCAGGGATGGTCAAGCAGGCGCTCGGGTTTGGTTCGGCAAACATGAAGCTCCGGCCCGATACCCGTGGCCACATGCTCCACTATACGGAAAAACCGCTCACCCACACCCAGACCTCCGAGCTGATCGGTTCGGACGACCGGCCGGCCGGGCAGAACTTTGTCGTGGCTATCCTCTCGTACGAAGGCTACAATATTGAAGATGCGCTCATCTTCAACAAGGCCTCGATCGACCGCGGCCTCGGCCGCTCCCATTTCTTCAGGACCTACGAAGGCGAAGAACGCCGGTACCCGGGCGGCCAGATCGACCGGATCGAGGTCCCGAACGAGGAAGTCAGCGGGGCCCACGGTGCAGACTCGTACAAGAACCTTGACGAGGACGGTGTGATCAACCCCGAGACCATCGTTGCAGAAAAGGATGTCCTCATCGGGAAGACCTCCCCGCCCCGGTTCCTTGAAGAACCCACCGGGGAACTTATCGCGGAAGAGAAGCGCCGCGACACCTCGGTCACCATGCGGAGTAACGAGCACGGTATCGTCGATACGGTTATCATCACCGAAGGTGAGAACAGCTCGCGCCTCGTGAAGGTGCGGACCCGTGACCTCCGTGTCCCGGAGATCGGCGACAAGTTTGCATCCCGTCACGGGCAGAAAGGGGTTGTCGGCCTGATTGTCCCCCAGGAAGATATGCCCTTTACCGAGGCCGGCCTTTCCCCGGACCTTGTGATTAACCCGCATGCAATCCCGAGCCGTATGACCATCGGGCACATGCTTGAGATGATTGGGGGGAAAGTCGGGTCGCTCGAAGGCCGTCGGATTAATGCGACGGCGTTTGGTGGCGAGAGTGAGGCCGACCTCCGTGCATCGCTCAGGAAACTCGGCTACTCCCATACCGGCCGTGAAGTGATGTACGACGGCTATACCGGCAAGGCATTCAAGGCCGATATCTATATCGGCGTGATCTACTACCAGAAGCTGTACCACATGGTTAGTTCCAAGATGCATGCCCGGTCCCGCGGGCCGGTGCAGGTCCTGACCCGCCAGCCTACCGAAGGACGTGCCCGTGAAGGAGGTCTCCGTTTCGGTGAGATGGAGCGTGATGTCATGATCGGCCACGGCGCCGCCATGGCATTAAAGGAGCGGCTGCTCGATGAATCGGATAAGGTGCAGGAATATGTCTGCGCCCGGTGCGGGATGGTTGCAATGCTCGACCGCAAGCGCAACATGACCCGCTGCCTTGCCTGCGGTAACGAGACCGATATCTACTCGGTCGAGATGAGTTACGCCTTTAAGCTCCTCTTAGATGAGATGAAGAGCATGGGAATTGCACCCCGCCTCAGGTTAGAGGACGTTGTATAAGGAGGTGCCAAACAGTCATGCCAAGCCCAAAGAGAATCGGAAAAATCGAGTTCGGCCTGCTCTCCCCCAAGGAGATCCGGGAGATGAGTGTCAGGAAGATCATCTGGGCAGACACCTACGATGATGATGGTTTCCCCTATCCGCAGGGTCTCATGGACCTCAACCTCGGTGTCATCGACCCGGGCCTGCGGTGCAAGACCTGCGACCAGAAAGCAAGCGACTGCCCAGGACATTTCGGGCACATCGAGCTTGCAAAGCCGGTGATTCATGTCGGGTACACCCGGCTTATCCGGAAACTTCTCCGTGTCACCTGCCGTTCCTGCGGCCGGGTGCTCCTCTCGCCTGACGAGATCGAGAAAGTCGTCGGGACCGACGAGGACTCAACCGGGGACCAGATCTCGGAAAAGGATGTGAAAAAGGAGCGCGTCTGCCCGTACTGCGGCGAACAGCAGCTCAAGATCAACTTCGAGAAGCCTACTACCTTCTCCGAAGTGATGGTAGAGGAGGGCAAGAAGGTCGAGCACAAGCTCACGCCCGCCGACATCCGCGCGAGATTAGAGAAGATCCCGGACGAGGATCTTGTCCCGCTCGGTATCAACCCGAAGGTTGCCCGCCCCGAATGGACGATCCTCACGGTGCTCCCGGTCCCGCCGGTCACGATGCGGCCGTCTATTATCCTCGAGAACGGCCAGCGGTCGGAAGACGACCTTACCCACAAGCTCGTGGATATCATCCGTATCAACCAGCGGTTCAAGGAGAACCAGGACGCAGGAGCGCCTCAGCTGATCATTGAGGACCTCTGGGAACTGCTCCAGTACCACGTGACAACGTACCTGGATAACGAAGTTGCCGGGTGTCCCCCGGCCCGCCACAGGAGCGGCAGGCCCTTAAAGACGCTCTCCCAGCGTCTCAAAGGAAAAGACGGACGGTTCCGTGGTTCCCTCTCCGGGAAGCGTGTGAACTTCTCGTCCCGTACCGTTATCTCTCCCGATCCGAACCTCTCGGTCTCCGAAGTCGGTATCCCCCGCGCGGTCGCAAATGAGATGACCGTGCCGGTCCGGGTAACCTCCTATAACATCGAGGAACTTAGGCAGGTTGTAAGAACCGGCCCGGTCCGCCCGAACGTCAACGCGCCCTGCGGTGCGAACTATGTGATCCGGCCGGATAACCGGCGTCTCCGCCTCGGTGCGGACAACCTCGAGACCGTCGCCGAGATGATCGAGCCCGGCTATACGGTTGAACGCCAGCTCCGCGACGGCGATGTCGTGCTCTTTAACCGGCAGCCCTCGCTGCACCGGATGAGCATCATGTCCCACCGGGTAAAAGTCATGGAAGGCCGGACCTTCCGGCTCAACCCGGCCGTCTGCCCGCCGTACAACGCCGACTTCGATGGGGACGAAATGAACCTGCACGTCCCCCAGACCGAGGAAGCCCGTGCGGAAGCCTCGATGCTCTGCTCCGTGCAGGAGAATATTCTCTCCCCGAGATTCGGCGGTCCGATCATCGGCGGTATCCACGACCACATCTCCGGTATCTTCATGCTGACCCACCTGGTGCGGTGGTTCAACAAGGAAGAGACCCTGTACCTGTTAAAACCGGTAAAGATCGAGCACATGCCCCCGGCCGGCAAGACCGAGGACGGTGTCGAGTACTGGAGCAACAAGCAGGTCTTCTCCCAGATCCTCCCGGCAGCCCTGAACATGGTCTTTAAGGCCAGTTCCTGCCAGAACTGCGATACCTGTAAAAAAGAACTCTGCGACCGTGACGCCTATGTCCGGATCTTCGACGGGAAGCTCGAATCGGGTACCATCGATAAGAAGGCAATCGGTGCATTCGACGGCCAGATTGTCAACCGTATCATCCGCCAGTACGGGATGAAGCGTGCAGCGGAGTTCATCGACCAGGTCACCAAGCTCTCCATCCGCGGTATCATGATCGACGGGTTCTCGTTCGGTATCGACGACGAAGACCTTTCCAAGACCGAGTACGGCCAGATTGACGATGTCTTGAATAATGCGGCACTCGATGTCGCCCGCAGGATCAAGATCTATGAAGACGGCCAGCTCGAACCGATGCCCGGGCGTACGGTCGAGGAAACCCTCGAGATGCAGATCATGCAGGTGCTCGGGAAAGCCCGTGACCAGACCGGTCAGATTGCAGGCCGTCACCTCGGTCTCGGGAACAGCGCCGTGGTAATGGCGGTCTCCGGGGCCCGTGGTTCGATGCTCAACCTGACCCAGATGGCCGGTTGTATCGGCCAGCAGTCCGTTCGTGGGGAACGTATCGTCCGTGGGTATGATGACCGTACCCTCCCGCACTTTAAACGCGGTGACCGGGGTGCTGATGCGCACGGGTTCATTGCGCACAGTTACAAGGGCGGTTTAAACCCTACCGAGTTCTTCTTCCACGCAATCGGTGGCCGTGAAGGGCTTGTGGATACTGCGGTCCGTACATCCCAGAGCGGGTACCTCCAGCGGCGTATGATTAACGCGCTTCAGGACCTCAAGGTAGCGTACGACGGCACCGTCAGGACAACCGGCGGCAGGATCATCCAGTTCCAGTACGGCGAGGACAGCACCGACCCGACCAAGAGTGCGTTCGGGGATCCGGTGGATGTCAAGGGTATCGTCGAGGCAGTCCTAAAAGAGGAGGTATAACATGATCGCGGACAAGTACGAAAAGAAGATCGAGGCCGCGGCACTCCTGCAGAAGACAAAGGAGCAATTACGCACGTTCCTTGACGGGAAAGAGATCACCGATGCCCAGTTCAAGGAGATCCTTGAGCGGGTCAACAAGGAATTCCTCTCGACCCGCATCGAGGCCTGCGAGGCAGTCGGTGTGATTGCGGCACAGTCCATCGGGGAACCCGGCACGCAGATGACGATGCGTACCTTCCACTATGCCGGTGTCGCAGAAATTAACGTGACACTGGGTCTGCCCCGGCTCATCGAGATCATGGATGCCCGAAAAGAGCCCAGCACCCCGACCATGACCGTGTACCTCGAGCCCGATTACGGGATTGACAGGGACCGGGCACGGGAAGTCAGCTGGCAGATCGAAGCGGCACCGCTCCATGAATTCGGTGATATCACGACCGATATGGAAAACATGCAGGTCGTCGTTCACCTCAACACAAAGGTGTGCGAGAAGCGTAAGATCACTCCTGCGGAGATCATGGAAGTCGCGCCAAAGAAGATCCGCGACCGCCGGCACTATCGCGACTTCGAGAACGATATTGACGAAGCAAAGGCCGTGATCATCTTCACCCCCAAGGACCGGGAGAGTTACCAGAACCTCTTCCAGCTTGCCGAACATGTGCGCAATGTCATTGTCCAGGGTATTGACGATATCGCGCGGGTCGTCGTGAGGAAAGAGGGCGGGGAGTATATACTTTATACTGAAGGATCCAACCTAAAGGATGTATTTGACGTTGCCGGTGTGGATACGACCCGTACCCGCACGAACAACATCAGTGAGATCGCCCAGGTACTCGGTGTCGAAGCCGCACGAAATGCCATCATCCACGAGGCCCAGTCAACCCTAAACGAACAGGGTATCCTCGTCGATGTCCGGCATCTCATGCTCGTTGCCGACATGATGTGCATGGAAGGCGAAGTCAAGCAGATCGGCCGTCACGGGATTGCCGGGGAGAAGGAGAGTGTCCTCTCCCGTGCAGCATTCGAAGTGACCGTCAACCACCTGCTTGACGCCGCGGTCGCAAACGAGACCGATGAGTTAAGCGGTGTTACCGAGAACGTCATCGTCGGCCAGCCGATCCAGCTCGGCACCGGGGATGTCCGGCTCGTGGCCGTCAAACAACGAGACAATTAAGTGGATAAACGAGGAATCTTATAACAATTTTAGGAGAATTGCAGATGGATTTTAATGCTTCCTTAAGAAGAGCAATCAAGACCGGGAATGTTATTCTCGGCCAGAACAACACGGAAAAATGCGTAAAAGAGGGCAAGGCCCAGATGGTCGTCATCGCGGCAAACTGCCCGGAGAACTTTAAATCACAGCTTGCGGGCTATGAAAATATCTTCATCCACACGTTCGACGGATCGAGCGTTGCACTCGGCAAGGCATGCGGTAAGCCGTTCATGGTGAGCGCGCTTGCCATTGCAAGCCCCGGCGAGTCAGACATCCTTTCCCTTAAGAGGACGGCATGATATGGTCGAAGTCAAACTGACTGAAGACTGTATGCGCCTGATCTCCCAGTTCGAATCGCTGACCGGCGCGGGGAGCCGCGACTGTGTTGTCGACGATCGGAACGAGCGGCTGATCTTTGTGGTAAACCCCGGCGATATGGGGCTTGCAATCGGGAAGAAGGGTGCCTCGATCAAGAAGGCGTCCGAAGTGATGGGAAAGAAGATCGAGGTTGTGGAATACAACAGCAACCCCGAACAGTTCTTAAAGAACTGCTTTTTGCCCGCGAAAGTGACAAGCATTGAATTTTCCGGCGAAGAGGATGCCCGGTCGGCGATAGTCGATGTCAGCGATGAGGACCGCGGTATTGCGATCGGCAAGAACGGCAAGAATATTTTCAAGGCAAAGAAACTGGCCCAGAGGCAGCACAATATTGCCGATGTCCAGATCCTCCAGAAGCCCGGGGAAGAACCCATGGCCCAGCCGGCGGAAGACCAGTAAGTTCTCTTTTTTCTTTTACCCTCCCGTTCAAACGGCCTTTTTGCGGATTTTTAAAAAAAGGTTCATCCCGTTAACGTAAGTGAAATAAAAAACGACGGGCTTGGAGGGATTCGAACCCCCGACATCCGGGTTAGAAGCCCGGCGCTATGTCCAGGCTAAGCCACAAGCCCCTTATGACGCCTATTAGGTTCGTGGTCCGGGCTAATTAATCTGTGTCCTCCCTAGGAGGGAACGAGTATCTGAAGACTCGTGGAAGTAGTATCTGCCTGGATTGGCCTTGTTTACCGGCTCCTGTAAAGGGTTAATTAATACTCCCCGGTTCAATTATTCCGCCCTCCTATGAACTCAATATATCCCCTTTTGCGAGGTAGAACCTTACAATAAGGGATGACGACCATGAAACATTCAATTTTCCTCATATTTCTTGCAGGGATGATTCTGCTGCTCACACTTGCAGTACCTGTTGCAGCCGATCCGGCGATTTCGGGTATCAGCCCGACATCTGCCTATCGTGGCAATTCGGTTACGATGACTATCACAGGTACCGGTTTTGATCTGCCCACCTCGAGCTCGTACAAATATGTCCGGCTCATGATGGATGGAGAAGATAATATTACCGCCGCCTCAATTTCCTCCAAGAGTACTACAAAAATTGTGGCGGTATTCTCCAGCAGTAGAATTTCATCATCAATAACAAAGGGTACCTGGACTGTTGTGGTGGTCAATGATGACGGGTCGGAGAGTACCTATGACGGGTTTACGATCTCCGATGACATGACCCTGTCGTCAATCTCTCCAACGTATGCAAAGACCAATACCGATGATGCGTCATTTACCCTGACCGGCACCAGCCTGTCCGATGTAACTGAGGTCTACCTCTATAAGAGCGGTTACGACAACATCACCACATCAGATATCTCTGCGGGTTCAACAACGGTTACCGGGACGTTCGATCTGACGGATGCATCCGAAGAGACCTACAAAGTATGTGTCATGGATTCTGTGGGAGCGGTCAAATGTTCCTCGTCGGTTACCTTCGAAGTCACCACCGATGAAGTGGGCGAGATTGATATTTCGTCATCCCCCTCAGGAGCAACCGTGTATATCGATACGGCTTCTGTAGGCACAACTCCCTATGCGGCAACAGGTCTCACGGTGGGTTCGCATATAGTAAAAATTACAAAAGACGGGTATGTGGACTGGTCGAAAATTGTAAAGGTTACATCAGGTGACACGACAACGGTTGATGCAGAACTGACCGCGATGGCAACAGCCGTTATTACTAATCCGCCGACCCCGATGCCAACTACTATCAAGACGGTGATACCCGTAACGACGATAAAGGTACCGACAACGTACCCCAAGATAACAACCGCAGCGGCAACAACCACAAAGGTTTCTCCGGTTGAGGGGGCAGTCGTGCTCGGCGCCATTGGTCTGGGGATTGTGGTTCTCCGCCGGAAAAAATAATTTTTTTAACCGGATGGCTCCCTTTCCGGATATCATACCCCCGCTATCCGGTATTGTACCGTCAGTCCGGGGAAATCACGGTATTTTCCCGGGCCTACCTCTCCCAGGAAGAGCCGATATTTTGTCTGGGTTTCGCTTCCTGCGGCCAGATGAAAACCCAACAGGTTATTTTTATAGTTTCACCGTATCCTTTATAAAATCTGAAAGAAGCAAAGTAGTATATGAAAGGCTCACATTTTTTGGCGTGCCTAGCATGGATCCTCCTGCTGGTCACTCTTGCCACCCCTGTTGCCGCAGACCCCTCAATTACCAGTATCAGTCCTTCCTCGGGCTATAACAGCGGCACGCTCACCAATGTCGTGATCTCCGGATCGAACTTCAATCTGACCCCCAGCCTCGGATCGGTGGTGCTCAGAAAATCCGGGCAGAGCAATATCACCGCCACAATCGCTTCTCCGGGGAGCAGTACCACGACGCTCACCTGTAATTTTCCCCTGTACGGAGCAGCTGCCGGGACCTGGGACGTTGTCGTAACCAACCAGGACGGGAGTTTTGCTACCTCTCCAACCCCGTTTACCGTGCAGAGCACGATGACGCTATCATCTGTCACGCCAGCCACTGCACAGGCAAATACGTCGAGCGTGGGAGTTACCGTTGCGGGAACCGGCCTGTCCTCGGTCTCCAGCCTGTACCTGTTCAATTCGGACTACACCAACCTCACGGCGAGTCTTGGAACCATAACCGCGACTTCCGTTACCGGTACGTTCGATCTGTCAACGGTGAGTCCGGATACGTACCAGATCTGCGTCAAAGATTCGACCGGCGCCGAGAAGTGCGGGCTGTCCTTTGTGGTTACGACCGATAAGGTAGGAACCATCGATCTCTCCTCCACGCCCGCCGGGGCAAGCGTCTATGTGGATTCAACCTACAAGGGAGTATCTCCCTGTATTATCCCGGGTCTTGCGGTCGGTTCCCACACCGTCAAACTCACCATGGACGGGTATTCCACCTGGTCAAAGTCCGTCAAGGTGACGTATGGCAGCAATACCACCATCGTCGCCGATCTCTCCCAGGCAGTGACGGCGACCGCGACAACGGTACCGACATCGACACCGACAACGGTAAAAACATCGTTAAAGGTCACTACGGTAAAGATTCCTACCTCCTGGGCCAAACCGACCACAACGAAAGCTTCCCCGGTTGAAGGGCTCGTTATCATCGGTGCAGTCGGCCTTGCAGCACTTGTGCTCCGCAGGACGGTCTGATACTCCCGCCATACTTTTTTTATAGGGACCGGATTTATACGGAAAACACCGTTTTCCAAAAACAAAATAAAAAAAGAATGCCGGTTATCCCGCGTGGTAGCAGGACGATTTGAGCACTTCCACCTGCGTCGGTGAACAGATCCCTTCGTGGAAGACCTCTTTTACCACGGAGGATGCGCAGTATTTTACCTGTATCCGTGCGGACATCCGCTCCCGCTCCTCGTAGTAAGTCCCCTGCGAAAACTCTACAATCCGTTTCATCGAGATCGCTGACGATATCAGGTAAACGCAGATCCCGGAATCCCCGGGGCTTAAGTCCTCGGTATCGATCGAGGTCATAAAGATATGTACATCAGGGCCCGGTTCCACATCGGCAAGGGTCACAATGTTATGCGTGCTCTGGAGTTCGATGGTCCGGGGCCGTCCCGACCGCAGATCGCGGATCACATCGGGCGAAATACTGGTGAGTGCAGCGCATTTCATGACAGATCACCCGTACATCGGCAGATCTTTTTTCGGCGTGGCATCCGCAGACTGCTGGACTTCTTCGGATAACTTGTGCATGCTCTGCTCGATCTCCTCTGCCTGTTCGAGGAGAGGCTTGACATCGAGGCCGAGGTTGTACATCTTGTTGAGCACCTCGATGGTTGCCGCCGACGAGCGCGGGTCGGGTGCGTTCACCGTCTCCCCGAGAAGACCGTAGGCCGGGATGCCCCGGATCTTACAGCCGGTCAGAATGCTCGATGCAATCCCCGAGATGCTTCCGACGGGGAGGACCTGGGTGTGCTCCTCGATCCGCTTTAATGCCTCCGGGGTTGTTGCGACTCCGAATACCCGTTTTTCGGGCTCATTTGTTACAATCCCGGCAATGGTTAGGACCTCTTTTGGTTTGAAGGGCTCCAGCCAGTCGAGGATCCCGTTCGAAATCTCATAGCAGATCATCGGGTGGATGGGGATATCGGCTACGATCGCGGCGATATTGTTTTTCGTATACATACGGACCGGGTCGTTGATGATCCCCTTGTTCATCATGGCAAGCGGCGGGAAGTACCGCGAGGTCATGGTGCCTACAAGATCGAACTCCATCTGGTCGACCATATACTGGAGGGCGATGGTGCCGACAAGTCCGCTCCCGGGAAACCCCATGAGCACGGCCGTGTCCTCACTGGAGAGGGGTTTTGAAAAAATCTTAAGATCGTTAGAAGCATCTGCCGTCATTAAGTTAACATACACGCACAACCTAAAAAAAGAGTATGCAGGAGTACCCCATCAAGCGCGGATTAACAAAAGATCTTGAGGAGCGGCTGGTTGCGGAGCTGAAAAACTGTTTTGGTGTCGAACCCGAAAAGACCGGGAACACCTACCGGATCCGTTACGGCGCAATAAAAAATCTGGAAGCGACCTGCGGTGCCGGCGGCAAAACAATTCGCATCGACACGGAGTCCGATTCCTCGGTGAACGACGAGGTTATCATCGATACGAACAAGCGCTTCCGGAAGTTTCTCGACGCAGTGACCGGCTTCTCCACGAAAGAACGGGTAAAACGGGCAAAGAGCGTGGAAGGGGAATAACCCCGCACGTGTTTTTTTTATTCCGGCCGTTACGGTACTGACCTATGGCCGAATTTGTCTGCGATCACTGCGGGAAATGCTGCAGGAGTCTTGGCCGGTATATCGGGATCGAGCGGCAGCTTTCGGAGAGGGACTATTACTGCAAAAATACCCTCTCGGGAGAGGTGTTCCCGGTGCATGTTGCGCCGGAATTCGCTGAAGAGATCGATGAGGATTTTTCCTGTAGCGGGCCCGGATCGCATGACGGCTGTATCTTCCTGCGCCGGAACCCGAAAGGACCGGGGCACGTCTGTGCCATCCATGCCACCCGGCCGCGGCTCTGCCGGGAGTTCCGCTGTTACCACATGGTAATTTTCGATGCCACCGGAGTGCCGGTGGGCCGGATGGTCGGGAGGGCGGATATCCAGACCGCCGATCCGGTGCTCGCCCGGGTCTGGGACGAGGAGGTAAAACCGCTCCCCTGCCCGGCAAGCCCCGCGGGCGATCCCGCATGGGTGGAGCGGGTCCGTGCAATCCTTGCAGCGCACGGTTATCGGGCAGAGAGCGTGAATGGCGGGAACCGGTAACGAGCCTGTATTCCCCGTATCGTACATTCCGTGAGAACCCGTTCTCCACGTGTACGCAAAAAAAAGTAAAAAAAAAAAAAAATTACTCGATCACGATCGCCGGCTTGAACGGCAGGGCGGTTGCGCCTTTTGCATGGCCGCTCGATTCCGCATCTGCAATGTGGACCGGGATGCCAAACTCGCGTTCGAGGAAGGCTTTCGCAGCCTCAAAGACCGCACGCTCGTTTAAGGGCTCCTCTGCGAGCTGTTCCACGATCTGCGGGGGCAGGCGGTGGATGAGCGTGGTGCACTGTTTTGCCGCATCGGTGGCCTCTTTGCCCCGCTTCTTCATGGCATCGTTCTTCATGATCTCTTTTATCACCGTGTTCCGGTCGGTCGACTGTGCAATCGTCCGGAATACCTCATGCTTCCACGCGGGGGCGAGCACGATGGTGATCGATTTCGGGGTGATCTGGATCAGCTTTTTAATCGACTCGACATCCTCGACCGTCCGGGCAAGGAGCTCTTCGGAGAGCTCGATCTTCGTATTGATCAGCTTCGAGTCCGCAACCGGCCACTCCGCAAAGGAGACCATGTCCTTATTGCCCAGCTCCTTCCAGAGGTGCTCGGTGGTGAACGGGATGAACGGTGAAAGGAGCCGGGTCCAGACCGAACAGAGCGTGGCAAGCTCGCTGCTGCCGTTCGACCCCTCGGGCAGCCTGCGGCGGTACCACTTGAGATCGGTCTCGATGCCGAAGGATGCCTCCTGGAGCGCCTGCCGGGTCTGGAAGTTGTCCAGGGCCGCAGTCATCTTTGCCACATGCTCCTGGAGCCGGCTTACGAGCCACTTGTCGATATCCTGCGGCTCGCCTCTGACATCTTTGAGCTCCCTGATGGTTGCATAGAACCGTTCGATCTGCTTTTTCGTGGAGAGGACGAGCTCGTTTCTCCAGTCAAAGTCCTGCCACGGCTCGGCGCTGCCGGTCAAAAACATACGGACCGTATCGGCGCCGAACTCGCTGACCGCATCTTCGAGGAGGAAAACATTCCCCTTCGAGGAGGACATCTTTGCGCCGTTTAAAAGGCCCATGCCGAAGACGACCATGCCCTTCGGGAGCTTGTCTTTCGGGAAGATCGTTACGTGGTGGAAGATCTGGAAGGTGAGGTGGTTGCTGATCAGGTCCTTTGCCGAGAACCGGAAGTCGTACGGGTACCAGTACAGGAACTCTTCCCGCATTGCATCGAGCTTCTTCTTCTCGGGGAGGTCCGGAGACTTCTTCCCGAGGAAGATGTAATCGAAGACCTCGGGGGTGAGGAGCTTTGGCTCCATCTCGCGGATCTTGTGGGCGATCGTGTAATACGACATGTACACGGTCGAGTCAGAGAGGGGTTCGATGAGCTGCTTGGTATCCCACGGGAATTTCGTGCCAAGACCGACACGGCGGGTGCAGGCCCAGTCCTTAAGCCAGCCGACCGTCCGGTCGAACTCCGCCCGGACCTCGGGGGGCACGAGTGCCATGTCCTTTAAGTGGTCGCTCACCTGCTGCTTCCATGCGGGGTCGCTGTACTTCAGGAACCACTGGTCGTGGAGGATCTTGACTTTTACCTTGTTGCCGCACCGGCAGATGACGGGACGCTGGTCGAACTCGTACATAACGACCGAGCCGTACTTGTCGAGCATCTCCTGCGCCATGTCCTCACGGGCAACCCGGACGGGCTTGCCGCCGAACTGGGGGAAGAGTTTCCCCTTCGAGAACTCGGCAGAGTAGATCTCCTGCGTGAGGGCATCCATCCGGCTGTCCATCTGGTGTTTGATCCCTGCCTTTTCAACAGCGTCCTGCGCCGGGACTTCGCCGTAGCCTTCGACCTTGATCAGCGGGACGGGCCTGATAGTGGCGTATTTTCCCTGCTGCTGGAGGTCGCGGAGGGCAATATAGTCGAACGGTGCATGGGCGGGCACGCTCATGACCATGCCGGTCGCCATGTCGGGGTCAACGAAATCGGCGGGGAGGATCGGGACGGTACCGCAGAGCGGGTGGCTCACGGTCTTGTCGATGAGGTCTTTTCCCGGGACTTCTTCCCTGATCTCGACTGTGTGGTCCTGGAGCACGAGCTTCTCGGCGGCATCTTTCGAGATGATCCAGGCTTTGCCGTCAACGATAGCCTTCACGTAGGTGACGTTCGGGTTTGCCCAGAGGTTCGTGACCCCGTGGATCGTCTCGGGCCGGAGGGTGGCGGTGGGGATGAGGGCATCGCCATAGTGGAACATGACGAGCGTGAACTTGATCACTTCTGCCTTGTCCCCTTCGAGAAGGTCGTGGTCCCCGACCGGGTTGTCATCGACCGTGCAGTACCGGACCGGGTGGACGCCCTTGATCACGTGGCCTGCCTCGTACAGGTGTTTCCACTGCCACTCGACGAACTTGCTGTAGGTCGGATCGACCGTGATAAAGCGCCTGCGCCAGTCAATGGAAAGGCCGCAGGAGGTCATCACGCGCTGGTATTCGGCGGCAAAATGCTTGACGATGGTAAGCGGGTCAACAAACCCGTCGAGCACATTCTGCGGTACCTTGTACAGGTCGCGGTAGAGCCGGATTGTCTTCTCGTCTTTCCGTGCGATCCTCTTTGAGATGCCGACCACCGGTGCGCCCGTGACGTGGAACGCCATCGGGAAAAGCACCTGTTTGCCCCGCATCCGCCAGAACCGTGCAATCACATCGGGCACGATATAGGTACGGCCGTGACCGACGTGCATTGCACCGCTCGGGTACGGGAACGCGACGGTGATATAGAACTTCTCCTTACTGGAGGGGTTGGCCTCGAACGCATGGAGCCATCGTTCGTGGGCCTCTTCCTCAAATTTTCCCAGATCGAATTCGCTCAAAATCCCTTCACCTTCTCCTCACATTATGGGAACTGCTAGGGTATAAATCTCCAACTTTCCTATACCGGCCGCAGCTTGATGTTCTCGTTGTTCTGGTAACGCCGGATCATTTCCTGCGCAATGCTCGAGTTCTTTGCAAGGCTGATCTCGCCGGTCTCGTTCACGGTCGCCGTGAAGAGGTACTCTTTCCCGGCAAATACATCGACGATCTTGCCGGACTGTTCGGGGGCAAGGATCACGAGCTGTTTCTTGTCGGTCTGGATCTTGATCCCCGTGCCGGCAGAGAACTCCGCTTCCGGCTTCTGCGGCTGGGCCTGCTGCCGGTCAAGGTCGGTCCGCGGCTTGATGTCGATGCCGATGCCGATCTTGTTAACGATTGCCGAGACGTTCTTGCCGCCCTTCCCGATAGCGGCCGGCACATCCTTGTCGTCGATGTAGACAACGGCTTTGGTGTCGCTGATCATCTGGACATCCACTTCGCCGTCGGTGTAGCGTCCGATCTCGCGCTGGATCTCCTTTTCGGTGAGCTTCCAGCCGGGCCGGTCGTCGCTCTCCTTTTTCGGGGTCGCATCCGGGATGTTTGCAAGCGAGCTGCCCGGCTTGTTGACCGGCGAGACCGGCTGGCCGACATTGGTGACCTGCGGGACCCGGAGGGTGGGTGCGGAGGCTGCCGGGGCAGCCGTGCCTTCCATCACCGGCATGACGATGGTCTGGCCGTCGTACCGGAAGATGTCGAGCACGAGGCTGCCAGCTTCGGAATCCGTAACCGTGGTTACGGGCCGGATGTGCATCTCGCTTGCCATGCCCTCGGGCACCTTGATGGTGAAACTGACGTCGAAGATCCGGGTGATGACGCCCTTATCCAGGAACACGATGGTGTTGACCACCTGGGAGAGGACTGAGAAGTCCACCCGGTCCGAGAAGCGCTGGAGCGCTTCCTGGACGCTGTTGGCGTGGATCACGCCGACCATGCCGAGGCCGGCGAGGCGCATGTCGGAGAAGACCGAAAAGTCCTCGTTCTTCCGGAGTTCGTCGAAGATGACAAAGTCGGGGCGCACGAGCAGGAGGACATCGGCAGTGTTTGCCATGCTGCCGTCGAGCATCGTGTACTGCGTGATCTGGTCGGGCACCTGGAGCTCGCGGGGAGCCTCCATGGTCTTTACCACATACCCGCTGTCGGAGAGGAAGGTTGCGATCCCCTGGGCGAGCGTGGTCTTGCCGGCGCCGGGCGAACCGGCGATAATGAGCCCCCGCTTCTCGGAGACGATCCTCTTTTTGATGAGATCTGACTTTGCGTAGTTGTCGAGCGTTACGTCGACAATCGGGCGGACTGCGGTGATCTCCATGCCGTCAGAGAAGGGTCTTCTCGCTATCGCGATGCGCATGGACCCGATCTGGACGACCGTGATGCCCCGCTTTTCGACCTCGATAAATCCGTCCGGGTCGCGTTTTGCCCGTTCGAGGATCTCCTGCGCAAGGTTCCGCAGCTCGTATTCACTCGTTGGCTGGTCGCGGATCTTCACGAGTTTCATGTCGTTTATCGTGCCTTTCTTTGCCATCGGGGAGACGCGTTCCTTTAGGTAGACGGCAATGGTGTGCTCGTCGAAGAACTGGTCGATCCCGAGCGGGACAAAATCCGTGACCTGCGGTTTCAGGTAAATGACATCGAGCCCTTTTGCCCGTGCCACTTCTGCCTGCACGTTGTCGCTCGTGATAAATCGTGCAGCGTTCTCAATGGCAATCCCCCTGATCATCGAATCGATCTCGCCGCCGCTTGCGAGCTTGACCTGCTCGAGCGAGGGGCGTATACCGGAGAATTTGAGTTCTATCGTTTTTTCCTCGGCCATCTTGCAGAGCGACTGGAGCTCGTTTAAGCCCGAGAACCCTATTTCGCGTCCATTGTTTGCCTGGGCCTCGAGTTCTGCGATGACCGCTTCAGGGACGATTATTGTTGCTCCTTTGTATTCACCGGCCTTTATCATCGATGTTATGCGCCCGTCAATAAGGACGCTCGTATCTGGTACCAGTATCATAAAATATTGCTCCTCTCATATAGTATGCTCTTATATTCGGATTCAACGATGGATCAGATCGTTGATAGGAATACTATACGGCGCTGGGGTTTATAAGGGTAAGGGCGGGGAAAACGAAGATTCTGAAATTTTAAAATATGTTTGATTTATGCGGCTTATTTTTAGAATTTATTTATCCGCGAAACTGTTCCGACAATTTGTCATAAAAAAATGTGAAAGGCAGGGGGATATCTGCCAAATGGGGGAGGGGGGGTGGCCCCCACCCCCCCACACATTATTTTTCAAAGAGGGGATTACCCCCCTCCCCATATGCCGGTGCAGGTGGGGGGTACCCTCCCCCCCCTCCGGCCCGGATTGGCCCCCCTCCTCAAAAAAAATGGTGATCGTGCCGGGTTTTCCCCCTCGTCGTAATTCCACGCGAAACACAGGTTTTGGTTGTGCAAAAAAGGAGCCGCTTTCCGGACAAGGGGGTAGGGGGGGTAGCCCCTACCCCCCCACCCATTATTTTTCAAAGAGGGGATCACCCCCCACCCCATATGCCGGAGCAGGTGGGGGGTACCCCCCCCTCCGGCCCGGGCCGACCCTCCTCCTTATCCTAGTTGGGAAAACGTGTGGTACTGGTACCGGGCGGCCCGGCAGACAAAAACGATCAGGGCCGGAAGGGATCGGGAAATAATCCCCTCTCTCAAATTGCTTTTTTAAAAAAATCCGGGAACTCACCCGGTATCGATCACGGTGTCCACAAAGGTCGTGAGCTGGGTCATCAGCATCGGGTCGAGCCCCTTCTCCACCGCAAGGAAAATACCCGAGACATCCGTGAGCCGGAGCCTGTTTGTAACAAAATGGATAAAACGGGAGATGTTGGACGACGAGAGATAGATGAGCATCGTACTGATGGAATCATACAGGATACAGACTTTTTTCCCTGAAAGCTCTTTTAAGACCTCGGTCACCGCAATGCCCATCTCGGTGAGATCGGACGGGTGGTTGACGAACCGGACTACCCCCGGGATATTTTTGGCAGAACCGACCGAGTTATGCGTCACGGCATCGATAAACGAGACCTTCCCCGAATCGATCCCCTGCTTCGCATACAGCCTGACAAGGATGCTGTACGGAAAGTTCGTCGTGATAACGATCGTGTGGAACCCACTCTCCGTAATCTGGCGGATCAGGTCGATATTGCACTGCCGTATGCTGCCGGGGGTGGCAAGAACCAGAAAGATCCGCTTCTGTGCAAGCTCGTCCGCGTTCACAATCGTCGGCACGCGAGATCACCCGGAAAGGAACTTGCGGTATGCTTCCGGGATCTCCTGGTGTTTCTCCACAACCGCTTTCTGGAAGTCCTCTGTGTTCTTCTGGATCTGCGCTGCATTACGCACCTGGGTATCGAGAAGTATCCCGATCTCCTCCGGGACCAGTTTTCCCTCCCGGGTAAGCCGGGCAATGTCCTGCAGGTTCTCCCGGATGATCCCGACCGGGTGGGCAACCCGCATCGTCATCTCGGTCATATACGCGATCAGTTCTTCGGCTTTCATCAGGTCGGTAATGTCTTCGAGGGTTTCCACTGCCCCCATGACATCCCCGGTATCGTCACGGATCAGCGCTGCCGTGAAGTGAAGCCACGTGCCGTTTTTACCAATTTGGGGGAAGAAGTCTGTTGCCTCCCACGCGTCCTCAATGAGGACCGACCTGTTATACCTGCCTTCGTACAGCTGGGTAATTTCATCGGTCTTCCCCTCAAGGAGCACATCGACCAGGGTGGGGCGCTCCTCCTTATAGAATGCCTGCCACTGCCGGTTAGTCCCTGCCATCTCTGTGGCCCTGAGGCCGGAATACCGTTCGAGTGCCTTGTTCCAGAACTTTACCCGGTGGTCTTTGCCGATGACGAACTGCGGGATGGGTGAACAGTCGACAATCTGCTGGAGCCACGAGGCTAACATCTCCGTAGGTCTGGAGTTTTCACCTGCATGGGGAAGGGTCGCGTGTTGGGGCGGCCGTTTTTTATTTGTGTCCGGATCCTGAGGATGGTACATCGCTGTCACTCCCAAGAGACCGGTCCTGATCTGCCGGGACAGGTCCGGCTCCTTTACGATGCATGGATACCGGATCGTGAAATAGGTTTGCGCCGGATCAGAGATCCCAGGAGCCCGTTTTTCCCAGAAAAATGCATGGTAAGCATCATGATCTTCTGAACCACTCTCCAAAGTTAACGAAAAAATATTTTTCACTCATCGCCAGTTTTATACCAAAACAGGGGGAAGTATCATTCATACACCAAAAAGGAGGTGAGCGTGAAAATGTTTGACTGGACCCTGTTCCTTAACATCATCATCGCGATTCTCCAGACCATTGTCCACCTGCTGCCTGCAGCATGAGGACGCATCCATTTCACCTCTTTTTGTTCCCAGATTCCTGCCGGGGAACGGACAGATGGATTCCTCCGGTGGGTAACGAAGAATAAAAAAGAAAGAATGCCGGGTTTTTTCCGGATATTCCCGATAAAAGAAAAATCTTGTTATTTCAGCCCGTTTTTCAGGAACAGGGCTGAATATCCCTTGTCGGTCGACTTGATGTGGTTCTCCACCCAGTCCCGCAGGAACTTCATGAGATCGAGCGTCAGACCGAGCCGCCCTGCCATGTACTCCTTCTGGAAATCGGCAACTTTCTTCACAAAGGCATCGTGCTGCGCCTTGTGCTGGAGATAGGTCGGGTAATGGAACTGCTGCATGTACTTCTCCTCGGTCTGGAAGTGGTAGACCGTGTACTCCGCAAGTTCGTTTAAGGTCTTATCCAGGACCTGTTTTCCTTCGCCCGCACGCATTGCATCGTGAAGGGAGTTGATCAGCATAATGAGCTTCTTGTGCTGGTCGTCAATTGCGTTCACCTTCACGCTCAGGTCGTCAGACCATACAAAAAGTGACATACCTACCCATTGCCTTTTTATCTAGTTAAACCCGGCCCGGGCATGGTCTTTTCATCCCGGTATGCAGGGGTTTTTCCGTCGTAACCCGGGAGATGGGGCATACTGGCACTACCCGCGAATTTTTAATGATTGTCGACAAATTGTATGGTATGCATGTTCGATCCGGCCCTCTCATCCTGATCCTTGGCGTTTTTTTAGTGGCCGCCGCCCTGGTATTTGTTGCCGGCTGCACAGATACATCGTCATCGAAAACCCCGCCCCCGACCCCCGTATATTCCCCCAAAACCACGATCCTTATCGGAAGCGCGAGTGTCAACCCCCAGATCCTGGTCATCGACAAGGGGGTAACGGTCACCTGGATTAATACCGATATCGGCAACCATATTGTTACCTCCGATCCCGGGATGCCGGATGCGTTTACCTCGCCCCTTCTCGTAACCAACCACCGGTACCAGTTCTCGTTCACTATCCCCGGCACCTATACGTACCATTGCGCGGATAATGCCGCCATCAGGGGCACGATTATCGTCAACAAATGATCCCCGGGCAGCATCCTGCTTTCCGTGGATCGCAACCAGAATAATCTTTTTTGGCATTTTTTTAAAAGAAAGACCCGATCTCAGGAGTGAACCCGGGCCCCCCGATAACCGTGGGGGCCCGGATTGTCAGGAACTGATGTGGATTGCTGGACAGTCCGGGGACAGGGGGTTACGGTCTGGAACCGTCAGTGCTCACGGGGACCCCTGTCATGATGCGGGTATTCCCGGACTGTACAACTAACCTGTTGTTGCCGGAAAATATATTCTTTATCGACATAGAGTATAGTTGCTACAAGTGCCTCTATAAAATATAGAGATATTTTCCGGGAATTTCAGGCACTGCCCGGGGATTCCGGGCTGCGGTCCGGCACAGCCGGGGCGAGGCGGAGGGTAAACCGTATCGCTACTCCCTGCGCCGGGTTGCCGGCAACGCGATCGTCCGCCCGGACCGTTCCCCCGTAACTCTCGATAAGCATCTTCACGATAGAGAGCCCCAGGCCGTAACTGCTCCGTACTGTCGAGCCCCGGACAAACCGGTCGAACACGAGGGGTTTTGCGGCATCGTCGATCCCGGGCCCGTTATCCTCCACGGATACTTCGAGCATCCCGGAACCGGTGTTTTGTGCGCTGACCGCGATCGCAACACCGCTTCCCCCGAACTTGAGGCTGTTGGAGAAGAGGTTATCAAAGACAACCCCCAGCATATCGTTTGCCATTACGTCGGTGTCGCACCCGGAGATTACGATCCGGGTGCCCGGGCGTGCATCAGCCTCTTTTTTAATAATCGCAAGCAGGTTGACCGGCACCACCTCGGGAGGTGTCTTGTAGATCCTGCTGATAGTCTCGACATTGCGGATCACGCTGCTGCTCTTTCTTGCGAGCTCGCTGATCCGTTCGAGCAGGACCCGTTCGTTTCCTCTTGCCGTATCCTTGAGGTACTCGGCATATCCGGCAAGGCCCATGTTGGCGTTGAGGATCTCGTACGTGAGCACATCGAGGTAGATATCGAGGTACAGGTTTGCCTTGCGGTTGAGCTCTTCGAGTTCGCGGTTGCGGGAGGCAAGATCCTGCCGGGCGGTTGCCAGTTTGTCCCGCTGGTGTTCTATCACATCGAGCATCCGGTTGAGCGAGCGGGCGAGCGAGACCACCTCCTCGTCACCAGAGACCGGTACCCTCCCGGAAAGCTCGCCGGAAGTTCCGATCTCTTTTACGTTCCGGTTGAGCCTGTCCAGCGGATCGAGCGCGAACCGCTGTAACAGGAACTGAACCGACAGGATGATCAAGGTGCCGAGGATGATGATGGCAAAGGCAACGATCAGGATCGATGCCTGGACCTGCTGGTAGACCGGGCGGTCGGTGGTCACCTTCAGGAGAATAAATGTCGGCTTGTTCTCGATCCCGGTGACCATGGCAACGCCCTGCATCTCCGTTCTGCCAGAAGGCCGGGTCAGGATCCTGCCTTTTTTCATGTCGGTGATCCCGTGATCGTCGGTTACCAGGGCACTGGCATTCCCGTCGTACCGGGAGAACGTGATCGATGGTATCTGCAGGTTGTTCTCCAGCTGGTTGATCCGTTCATCGGTAATTTTCCGGGCTACTACCAGGGTTCCCTTTACCGGTTCCGAGGTATTGCTTCCGCGGATCATGCAGCCCGTGAGCAGGACCGGCGTGCCGTCCATGTCGGAAATGCCGCCTCTTCCCGAGACGCCCAGAGGCATCCCCTCCGGGAGGATGCTCTCTTTTATTATCCGGTCAAGGGTTACGGAGGCCGGCAGTGTCTCGTTGTCGGGGTGGTTGATGTCCTCAAAAAAGACCAGTTTTCCCTCCGCATTATAAGCAACGAGGTAATCAATATCCGCCGAGCCCGGGGCGAGATCCGCGGTCTGAACTTTTTGCGTATTCCCGGGATCGCGGGAATCGATCGGTGCAGCGATGTCGTCCCTTCCGGCCCAGTCCTGGCAGGTCAGGGAGAGCGATTGTTTCTGGTCGTCGAGATTCGCAACGACCCGCTGGACATTTGCCGTCATCTCACGATCTTCGAGGGACTGGAACGATCCCAGGATCAGGAACTGGGTGATAAACCCCAGAACTGCAAGAAAGAGTACCAGGACGGTGACGAGGATGACAAAGGAACGTGTGCGGATTCTCATGGTACTATCGGTATGCACACATGGGTGTCATCGTAATATCATATTTTCTTATTTAGAATATAGCGTACACAATAGTTACGGCGGAACAATGAGCCCTGCAGTATCCTGCCCGCCACACCCTTTAAAAAAAAGAAACTCCGGTTATTTCGAACAAAACCGGTCCAGATCGCAGATCCTGACTTCGATATAGGAACACCCGTTGATATCGGTGAGCAGGTCGTCCCGCTCAACCGTGGGATCGTCAGCAGGGCAGGTAGTGCAGGGATCCGGGATCGTTGCAGAAGGATCTTTTCCCGGGACAGTCCGTATTTCAGAACACATACATTAGAGATTAACTATATACAATAAATATTTTCTCTATATTTTTGTGGCCGGAAAAATTATGCATTCGCCAATTCCGAGCACGGGAAAAAAGGATGGGGAAAGACCGGATGAACCTCAAAGGAACGTGCAAACAAAAAAAATTACTTGATCTCGACGCGTTCCCCGGTCTCCATATACTGGACATTCTCGGCAATCTTGCAGGCGTGGTCGGCACAGCGTTCGAGATACCGTGCAAGGATGATGTAATACGTGGCCTGGGTGATGGTCTTGGGGTTCTCCATCATGTAGGTGATGGCTTCCCGGAAAATGGAATGGCGGAGGGCGTCGATGGAATCGTCCCGTCCCGAAAAACCTTCGATTTTACGGAGATTTTCTGTCTCATAGGCAGTCAGTGCGTCATCGATCATCGCGATCACGTATTCCGACATGAGCGGGAGGCTCATCATGTTCGCGATATGGGGTTTGCCGGCGATCTCCTTTACGATCTTTGCCGTCGACTTCCCGTACCTGCCGATCCGTTCGGAGGCAGAGATCACCTTGAGCGAGCAGGCAATGATCCGCATATCCTTTGCCACCGGCTGGTTGAGTGCGATGAGCTGGTAACAGGTCTCCTCAAGAGCGACCGTCTGTTCCCGGATCTGGTCTTTCCTGACAAGCACTGCTGCCGCGAGCGCCTCGTCCTGGTTGAGAAATGCCTCCTGCGAGTCCTTGAGCATCTGGAGGGCAAACCGTGCCATTTCCGAGACGTGTTTTTTTAGGTCTTTGAGTTCCGAATGGAATTTATCCGTCATAATTTCCCCTCACCCGAACCTGCCGGTGATGTAATTCTCGGTCAGGTCTTCTTTGGGGTGTTCGAAGATGGTAGTCGTACTGTCGTACTCGATGAGTTTGCCCAGATACATGAACCCGGTATAGTCGCTCACCCGGGCGGCCTGCTGCATGTTATGAGTGACGATAATTACCGTGTAATCCTTCTTGAGCATCTCAACGAGGTTCTCGATCTTTGCCGTTGCTATCGGGTCGAGCGCCGAGCAGGGTTCGTCCATGAGGATGACCTCGGGTCCGACGGCAAGCGTCCGTGCGATACAGAGCCGCTGCTGCTGGCCGCCCGAAAGCCCGAGAGCCGATTCATGGAGTCGGTCGCAGACCTCGTCCCAGAGCGCTGCATGTTTCAGGCTTTTTTCCACAATTGCATCCAGTTCCCTGCGGTCGTTGATCCCGTGGACCCGGGGGCCATAGGCAATGTTTTCATAGATGGACTTGGGGAACGGGTTCGGGCGCTGGAAGACCATACCGACCCGTTTTCTTAAGGCTACGACATCGGTGTCCCGGGAGAGGACATTGCTGCCGTCAAGACAGATCTCGCCTTCGATTTTTACCTCGTTGATCAGATCGTTCATCCGGTTGAAACAGCGCAGCAGCGTGGATTTCCCGCAGCCCGAAGGACCGATCAGCGCGGTGGTCTTTTTCGGTTCGATCTCCATGGTGATATCCTGGAGAGCATGCTTCTCATTGTACCAGAGGTTCAGGTTTTTTGCCGAAATGATGGATTCTGACATGCGTTATCCCCGTATCTTGTTTGCATAATGGTTCCTGACAAGGATGGCAACCGAGTAGATTCCCACGACAAAGATGAGCAGGACCAGTGCCGTACCGTACTTGTTCACCGAAGCCCCCGGGATGTTTGTCGCGAGGATGAAGAGGTGGTAGGGCAGAGCCATGACCGGCTGGAAGACGGAAGTCGGGAGGAAGCGGGACGAGAATACGACCGCGGTAAACATGATCGGTGCGGTTTCCCCGGCGGCTCTCCCGAGGGAAAGGATGGCTCCCGTGACGATCCCCGGTATTGCCGGGGGAAGGACCACGCTTTTTATGGTCTGCCACCGGGTAGCGCCGAGGGCCAGGCTTCCCTCGCGGAGGGACTGCGGGATGCTTTTGAGGGATTCTTCCGTTGTCCGGATGATAGTCGGGAGGACCATGAGGGCGAGGGTGATCTGCCCGGCAAGGAGCGATACCCCGACGTTGAGGTAGATTACGATAAACGAGAAGGCAAAGAGCCCGAACACGATCGAGGGCGTCCCGTTAAGCAGGTCGACCCCGGTCCGGATCAGCCGGGTGATCTTTCCTTCGCGGGTATACTCGACCAGGTAGATGGCCGCACCGACCCCGAGAGGAAGGGCAATCAGGATCGCCCCGCAGACGAGGTAGAGCGTCCCGATAATGGCCGGGAAGATCCCGCCCGATCTTCCGAGATCGGTGGGTGGCTGGGTCAGGAATTCCCAGCTCAATGCCGGCAGCCCGTTAACGACGATGTCCTGCAGGATAAAGACGAGGATCCCGATGACGATTACGGATGCCATAACGAGCAGGCCAATCGCAATCTTTTCCGACTGGTACCTGCTGATCCGCTGCCGTCCGTAGAAATACCAGAGTGCAGCTCCTGCAATCAGGGGGAGCGCAATCCAGGGGGGTGCTATGATGCACAGGAAGACTGCACCCGCGGCTGCAAGCCCCCAGGAGAGTGTTGTGCGGAGCCTGTCACGTGCCTGCAAAGAAAGGAAAGATCTGCCGGCAGATTTTCGGGAAGTCCGCCCTTCATTGAGGTAGTTGAGGATCCGGACCGCACTCAGGTTTACTATCAGCGTAATGAGGAGAAGGACCACGGCAACGCCGAAAAGGGCATGGTAATGGTCTCCCCCGACCGAGACTTCGCCCATCTCGATACCGAGCGTGCCGGTAAGCGTGCGGATGGGGGAGAGGACGTTCCAGATGGGGTCCGGCAGGATGGCTGCATTCCCGGTGACCATCAGGACCGCCATGGTCTCGCCAATTGCCCGTCCGATCCCGAGGATGATCGCGGCTGCGATTCCCGAAAGGGCTGCCGGGACGATAACCCGGCTGATAGTCTCCCACCGGGTTGCCCCGACCGCAAGGGACCCTTCGCGGAACTCGTGAGGAACGGAACTGATGGCGTCCTCCGACACGCTGATGATCGTGGGGAGGGCCATGATGCCCAGCAGGATCGACCCGGCAAGCCAGGTTTCCCCGGTCGGGAGGTCGAAGACTTCGCGGATGAGCGTGGTAAGAACGATCAGGCCGAAAAAGCCGTATACGACAGAAGGAATGCCTGCGAGAAGTTCCGTGGCCGGTTTTAAGATGCTCTTGATGCGGGGAGACGCGATCTCCGATATGTAGATGGCACAGCCCAGGGAAAGCGGGACGGCAAAGATCATGGCACCGAGGGTAACGAAGATGGTGCCGACAATTAAGGGAAAAATCCCGTATGCCGGCTCCATGGCGGTCGGTGTCCATGACATCCCGAAGAGGAATGCCGGGATTCCCACGGTCTCAAAGATGGGATACCCGTCCCGGAGCAAGAAGAGGAGGATAAACGAGATAACTACAACGGCAAAGAGGGCTGTGCAGAAGAAGACAGACCTGACTGCCTGTTCTTTAATCCTGAAGAGCCGGGCAGCGCTGCCCGTGGCAGCAGTCCTGTATTTCGTCAAAAGATCCATGTCTGTCGCCTCGTAACTGGTAATAAAAAAATAAAAGGTAAGGTGGGGAGATCAGGCCGTAAGCGGGACGTATCCCTCATTGGCAACGATCTTCTGGCCGTCAGCGCTTAAGAGGTACTGGATGAAGTCCTGGGTAAGTGAGGAGGTCTGGCCGTTGGTGATAATGTAGAGGTCACGGGAGAGCGGGTAGGACTTGTCTTTGACGCTTGCTGCACTCGGGGTGATGATCTTGTCTGCATTGTACCAGATCGGAACTGCCTTTACATCGGGTGTGATATACCCGATCGAGACATACCCGACTGCACCGGGGGTCTGGGCGATTGTCTGGGTAACGGCGCCGTTCGAGTTCTTCTCAAGCATCTTGCTGCTGGGAGTAGCTTTCAGGAGAACGGTTTCATCGAAGTACGACCGGGTACCGGAAGCGCTGTCACGGCCGACAAGTACGATCGCGTTGTTGGTATTGGGGACATTTGCACCGGTGATCTCGGTCCACTTGGTGGTCTTGCCAAGGTAGATCTTCTTGACCTGGTCCGGCGTGATATACGGGATCTCGTTCTGCGGGTTGACAATGACGGCAATGCCATCGTGAGCAACGGTGGTGATGTTAAAGCCCGGGTACTTGGCGAGCTCGTCCTTGGTTACATCGCGGGAGCTCATCCCGATATCCACGGTCTTTGCGCCGATTGCCTGGATGCCGACGCCCGAGCCGCCACCGGAGACCTGGATGTCTGCGTCAGGGTGGGCCGCCATATACTGGTCGGCTGCCTTCTGCACGATAGGCAGGACGGTTGTCGAGCCGCTGATGGTAATGGTCTGTTTCTGTCCGGAGGAGGCTGCTGCCGGAGTGGCGGCTGCGGTTACTGCTGCTGTTGCAACGGTTGTTGCTGCCGGGGAACTTACTGCATTTGCCGTAGTGGGCACGGGAGTTGCCGATGACTTGGCACTGTCCGTGCAGCCTGCTGCAAGAAGCGATACAAGAAGGAGTGCCGCAAGGCACACAGTCACAATTACGTACGAACTCCGTTTACTGTTCATGGTGTTCGATCATGACATCTCCCCGTCCGAATATACAGTTTTTCGACATAGAATATACATATATATATGCAATAAAGAGACAGATAGAGGTATATCGTAGCATCATATTGCGCAGGGTTTCAGGGAGTGGATGAGGAGATGGAAATTCGTCGTGTGCAGATGACGGGGGGTTCTTCGTATGTGGTTACCCTTCCCAAAGAGTGGATATCCGAGATGCGGATCAAGAAAAACGATCCGGTGGGACTTATCGTCCAGCCGGATGGCACGCTGATAGTCTCGAAAAAGACTACGGATGAACCGATCCAGCGCGTAAAGGAGATCGATACCGGGCAGATCACGGACCCGTCATTCCTCTTCCGCATTCTGATCGGCGCATATATTACCGGTTTTACCGTGATCCGGCTTTCGTCGAAACAGCGGTTTCCCCCGTTTGTACGGAGCGTTGTCCGGGATTTTACCCAGATGACCATCGGGCAGGAAGTTGCGGAAGAGACGGATACTGCTATCGTGATAAAGGATCTCCTTAACCCGGCGGAGATGCCGTTTGACAATACGATCAAACGGATGTTTGTTATTGTAAAGAACATGCACGTAGACGCGGTCACGGCGCTCGAAACGCACAACAATGCCCTTGCGCTCGATGTGATCAACCGCGACACCGATTCCGATCGGTTAAACTGGCTGATTGCCCGGCAGACCAATATGATCCTGCAGAACCCCTCCCTTTCCCGGAAGATGGGGATCTCGGCCGGGATGGCGATGTATTACCACCTTATCAGCAGGATCATCGAGCGGATCGGGGACCACGCGGTACGAATCGCAGAAAACGCCCAGCCGATCATCGATGCGGATATTGAAAAGAAGGTTATCGGGGATATAAAGAAGGCAAGCAGCCTCTCGATGGACATTTTTAACAAGAGCATCAGCTCGTTTTTCAGTGCGGATATCCGCGAGGCTCACAAGACCATTGAATCCATCTCCGCGCTGGAACGGATCTGCGGCGATATCAGCAATATGACGCTCAAGCAGGAGACCGTTGTTGCGATTTCCCTGGGCTATATCGTCGAAAGCATCCGCAGGGCCGGCGAATATTCCGGCGATATATCCGAGAATGTCATCAACTATATTGTCGAGGAAGTCCGGGAACAGCCAAAACGCCCGCAGGGAAAATCCGGCTGATTCGGGACTCCCCTGAGGCACTCCGGAACCTTTTTTTTCCAACGATTGCCGGGTGCTCCCCGACAATCCTATTTTTCTCCGGAGCCCTTCTTTTCAGATACTGTACAGAATGAACCGCACCTGGTACATCCCCGGGTACAGGGTTCAATGTGGATGGTGACATTTGCCCGGGGGTACTCCACGCAGAGATCGGATTCGAGATGGTCCGCGAGATCGTGCGACTGGGTGACGGAGACCTCCCCGGGCACGACAAGGTGGAATTCGATGAAGATCTCCGGGCCGGACCGGCGGGTCCGCAGGCCGTGGAACCCGGCATATTCGCTCGCATGATCGCAGATGATCGCGATAATCCGGTCCTCGTCCTGTTTTGGGATGGAATGATCGATGAGATCGGCAAACGATCGTTTCAGGAGACTCCAGGCAGCGTTCAGGATCACCAGACCGACTGCAATTGCAATGAGCGGGTCAAGGATGGTCAGGCCGGTGAAATGGATAAGGATCAGCCCGGCAAACACCCCGAGCGAGGTATAAATATCCGTCCGCAGGTGCCACGCATCGCACTCAAGGGCGATAGACTCCGTCTCTTTTGCCACTTTCATGAGGCGTGTCGAAACGTACCAGTTGGCAAGGACCGAGATCCCCATCACCGCGATACCGGCATACAGGAGCGTGGGCGAAAATTCCTGTTCGGTCCCGCTTAAGAGTTTGAGTCCTGCCTCGATGATGATTACAATGGCCGCAACAAAGATGAGCAGCGCCTCGACAAGGCCGGAGATATCCTCGAACTTCCCGTGCCCGAACGAGTGGCCGGCATCGGGCGGCTCGGCCGATTTTTTCACGGAGAAAAAGGCGATGACTGCGGCCAGCAGATCCATGGAAGAGTGGATCGCTTCGGAGATGATACTCACCGAACCGATGGCAAAACCCACCACAAATTTCAGGATCACAAGACCGGTATTGGAGATCACCGACAGGTGTGCGGTCTGTGCCTTTAACCGGTTGGCTGCCTCCCGCTTGTCCAGGCTATCGTTCATACAGGTTGTCTCGCAGGTACTCTTTCAGATTTTTTTAGTGGTATGCACCGGCATCAGTGGCCGGTCTTCCCATAGACTTTTTCCGGGTCAAAGATCTTTTTCCCGATGGTCTCTCCCTCAAGTGTCCGGTAAAAACAGGTCCGGTACCCGGTATGGCAGGCGGCCCCGGTCTGTTCGACTTCATAGATAAGGCAATCCTCATCGCAGTCTACCAGCACCTGTTTTACGTTCTGGAAATGTCCGCTCTCTTCTCCCTTCTTCCAGAGTTTTTTCCGGCTCCTGCTGTAGTAATGGGCATACCCGGTTGACTGTGTGAGGTGTACGGCCTCCTCGTTTGCGTATGCCATCATGAGGACCTCACGCGTTGTCACATCCTGCACGATCACCGGGATCAGCCCGTCACCGGCAAAGTTCAGGGGAAGCATAATTTACAGGACTCCGGCGATAACGGACGTGATCGCGAGCAGGAAGTCCCCGAAGAATATTGCCGTTACCAGGCCGGCCGTGATCGGGACAATGAACGGGACTGCATAGGAGATCCAGACCGTGCCGGCCTTTTTGTAGGTCCCGAGCTCCTTTTCGTACTCCTCCGGGTGCTCCCGGAGATCTTTTGTGTAGATCCGGCCCTCGTCAGACCGCATCCGGCGCAGGGAGTCCCAGAACCCGATGAACTTCCGCTCTACATTGCCGTTCTTCTCGGTAAAGTCCTCCATCACAAAGCCCCAGGATTCCTGGATCTTCTCGCCCTTGACCGGGAACCCGAAGAACATGTACTGGAGCGGCGCACGGTTTCCTTTTGCAACGTTTATGAGGAATATCCCGATCGGTGCTACAAGGTTGAGGATGAGTGCATTGATCAGCACCGAGAACGAGAGGAACCCGAGCGGCGGTGTGTTCAGCAGGGGGGTGAGGGGGAAGGTCGGGAGGCAGAACGCGATAAAGATGAGCGCCCACGCATCTGCTCCGCCGAACAGGCGCATCTGCCCGAATACATAGAAGACCCCGCAGAATATTGCTGCCATGGCGATGTACAGGCCGGTAACGCCCCAGTTCCCTCCGCCAATCATATAGAATGAGGCGATGGCAAGGATGATGACGATCAGGACGAAGTACCAGCGGCTTAAGACATCTTCGACATTGGCCTCGGCCTCTTTTTTCACCTGCTTGGTTTTGAGTTTCCTGACCGGTTTTTTCTTGTATTCCCGGTAGGAGATGTAGGAGATGAGGCCGGCAAACAGTACATACCAGGGGATCAGCTGGGTCTCTATGGCCTTTGTCCCGGTCACAAACGGCAGAATAAACCATGAGATCAGGGGCAGGGCAAGCACTACTGCCAGGTAGAGGAAATTAAAAGGAACCTCCGGATCGCGGTTGTCGATATAATCGGCAAAAAAGAAACTGGCGATCAGGGCAAGATATCCTACGATCAGGCTGAAGTTCCCGGTCTGCTGGTAGAAAAGGACCATTGCAGCCGAGATACCGACGACAAGCATCGGGTACCAGGTTTTGAACGGTACGCGGCGGTCCCTGATGTCCAGGTACGAGGCATAGACAAGGGTGACAAGAACCGCAACAGCGGAGATGACGAGCGGATAAAATATCATAGCTAGCAGCTACGTTAGAGTTCCTATAACTTATGCATGGCGATTACCGGGTACTACCGATACGGAAAAGAAGTTGTGCCAGTTCGGGGAGGGCGGTTTTTGGGGATGCCTGGAGGTGTCCTGCCGGAGATACCATAAATTTATTGATGCGTATGTGAATGGTACGGTAACTATACTGACGGGAAAAACTCCCGCTTTCCTGCCCCTTGCCAACGATAGGAGATGACAAAAATGGATGTACCGGAATTTCTGGAAACGATCAGTGACGGGTTGCAGTTTCAGGGATCCTATGATTTTTCCGAACTCCTGTCCATTGCGACAGCCCGTCGCCTGAATGCGCTGGCCGCAGCACAGGACAAGAACCGCAGGTATTACTTGGCTTTCCACAACGGCGAGCCCGAAGGTGCGATCTATCAGGATCCGGATGGTGTACTGTACGGGGACAATGCCGTTGTCCATATCCGTTCGGGCAGGGGATACGGTATCTGTGAGGTCCGTGAGGACCGTATCGGGACGCTGGTTATGGGGTGCCGGATCTTTGAAAAGTCTCATATCGGGAAGGATATCTCGCGTACCCTCCCCGAGATCGGAAAGCGCCCGGAGGGGATTGGGGTCGTGACTATCCAGGTCCGTAAGGGAAACCAGCCCCAGAACGGTGTCCGTGTCTCCCTCCGGAAGGACGGTAAAATTGTCGGGAGCGATATTACCACCGGGAACGGCGAAGCCGGTTTCCGGGTGATGTACGGGGACTATACCTGCATTATCCAGGACCGGTCGCCGTCGGTAACGCAGTTTCCCGTTGAGTTTACCCAAACGACCTCGTCTCATACACTGGATCTGTAAATATATCTCATAAAATACGGCGAGGTTCTGCCGGGAACCTGCTGAATTTCCGGGCAAAATACATTAATTATATTATAGCAGATGTATCGTTCATGAAGGTAGGACCGGAAGATTTTAAGGCGCTTATCAAAGGGGAAAAAGACATCACCCCGTATATCGAACTCAATCCGCTCGAAGGAACATACTCTGTTTTCGGGGTAAGGACCGCAAGCAACCCCAATTACCTGATTAAGGCCATCTACGATATGTACGAGAGCCATCTCAACAAAAAACTGGCAGTAAAAGCGGTGCGCAAGCTCTTCCGGTCCGTGGGGATGGGATCCCTCGGGCTCTATACCTTCTTAAAAAAATCCGGGATGGAGTTATCCCCGGCGGAATTTTTACTGCTGGTCTTGAAGCTCCAGCACCAGCAGGGCTGGGGTGCCCCGTTCGAACTCGTGGAACAGAGCGAAAAGCGGATCGTCCTTCGCACAAAGCATACCTTCGAATCCGAGATCCTTAAAGACTGGAAGATGCCGGTCTGTGGCGTCCATATGGGATGGATCGAGGGCGTGATGATGGCGGTGACCGAAAAGAACTGGTACTGCCTCGAACGCCGGTGCGTGGCAAACGGCGACGACTGCTGCGAATTCGTGGTCGACCAGGTGGATCCCAGCTGGAAGTTCAAGGCGCAGGCCGTTGTCAAAGGAGATTCCGCCATTACCGAGTTTATCGATCACCGTCCGGTGGAAGGGACGATCAAGCTGATTGACGATCCTGTCGTTATGATGCCGCGCCTGGTCTTTTCTTCCATGATGCACTCCTTAACAAAGACCATGGGCGAACTGCCGGCGGGGGGCGTCAACTACCGTGCCTATATGGAGCTGGGGAAGGAGAATGTCGGGCACTACAAGAAGATGGGTATTACCGAGCCCACCGTGCTCTCCGATATGGCATTCACGTTCTATTCCCAGATGGGCTGGTTCAGATTTGTTAAAAGCGAATGGAACGAGGAGAAGAAGGAGAAGACGATCACGCTCGAGCATACTGCCGAATCCGAGGCGTTTGGTACTACCGGAAAGAATGTCTGTTATTGTACCGCCGGGCTCCTTGCCGGGATTATTGAGGGATCGTTTGGGATCAGGGTCCAGTGCCGCGAGGTCAGGTGCCGTTCGAAAGGGGATGAATACTGTGTCTTTACCATCACCAACAAATCTGCATAATCCGGGGCACAAAAACCGGTGTCGCGATAGTGTTTTGTGACCCTCAGAAAAATTCCCGATGAAAACGAGGTCTGCCGATATATCTGAAATAAAAAATAAATCTGTTTTCAATTGTATTGAAATATAATTTAATCGAATGTATATCTCACGGAAGTATAAGAATCTAAATTTAAATAATCCCGTTTCCTATTGTTAAACCGGGATTATCAGTTTCTCACTGTGAACACTATGCCGGGCGTAATTACCATCCTGATCGTAGAAGATGATGAGATTATCTCCAACCTCATCAGTGTGATCCTGGAGAAGAAGGGATACGGTGTTGTCGGCAAGGTTGTCACCGGTGAAGAAGCTATTATGAAGGCGGCGGAGGTTCTGCCCGATCTTGTCCTCATGGATATTAACCTTGCAGGAGTGCTCGACGGCATCACCGCGGCCCGGTACATCTATGCTATCTTCCGTATCCCGGTAATCTTTTTGACCGGCCAGTGCGACGATACGATCCTCTCGCGGGCAAAAGTGGCAGAACCCTACGGATTCATTATCAAACCGTTCAACGCAAACGAGATCGTCTCGAATATCGAGATTGCCCTGTATAACCACAATATGCGCAAGCGTTTTTACGATAAGGCCTCCCTGTGGGATATCAAGAAGATCATGGCGGCCCTTGATCCCGTGATCATCACCGATGTCCGGGGAAGAATTATTTTCCTGAATCCCTATGCCTGCAGGCTGCTGGATATTCCAGAAAAGGAAGCCCTGGTAAAACCCCTAAAAAATATCATGATCCTGGTGAACAAACAGACCGGCGAACGGATCAATGATCCGGCACTGGATGTTATCCGTGACAAAATCGTGGTGAACTACGAGCTCAATACGGTACTTGTCTCGCTTTCCAACAAGAAACGGTTCGTTTCCCTCACGGCACGTCCGGTAAAGGACGATAAAAACGAGATGATCGGTGTTTCCATCCATATCCGGGAAAAAACGCCGACCGAGATCAAGATGGCAGAGAAGATCTGAGTTCTGCCCATCGTATACGGCCGGTTCTCCTGCTGATAAAAAACGATACAATCAGTTTTTTGCTTTCTTTTTAAAGAGGGCGTTTGAGAACCGTTCGATAAATCCCCCGCGGCCTTTTGCCGGGGGCGTATCGTCTTTATACGCTACCCCGATAAGTTCCGAGGCGATCTTCTTTATGGCTTTCGAGGCGGCGGAGTCAGGGTACCTGGTTACAATGGGGGAACGCCCTGCAGCCGCCTTTCTCACGTTGGGGTCCTCCGGTATGATCCCGATGACTTTTACCCCGAGGACTTTCTCCATTTTCGCGGAGACCGCTTCGCTTGTTTCTGCATCTACCCGGTTGACAATCGTCCCAAGGACATGTCCCCCAACCACTTCCGTGAGGATCTTGGTCTTTAAGGCATCCACAATTGAAGATAACTCCGGGTTAACGACAAGGATCACCTCGTCGGCAACAGCGAGGGGGACTACGCCGTCCTTGCTGATGCCCGCAGGTGCGTCGATTAATAAATAGTCGCACCGTTTGACAATCTCTGAAAGGACATCGCGTATCTTGTCCGGATCGGCCTGCTGGAATCCCTGGAGGGAGATCCCGCTCGGGATGACCTTGAGCCCGGCCGGCCCGTTGTAGATCCCCTCATCGATGGTATTTTTCCCGGCAAGGACTTCGTGCAGGGTGACCGGGGCGTCCTGGAGCCCGAGGATCAATCCTACGTTTGCCATACCGATGTCCGCATCCATCAGGTACGTCTCTTTCCCTAGCTGGGCAAGCATGGTCCCCAGATTGACAGAAACGGTGGTCTTCCCGGTACCGCCTTTCCCGGATGCGATTGTGTAAACCCTGACCATCAAACACCTGTCAGCCTGGACGATAATTAGCTCCGATATAAAGGTAGATGAACTATGGTATTCGTATCTTTCATATCCGTGTTACATCCACCAGTTTAAAATAGCTTTTGTCTCATGCACGAGCGCCTGTCCCGGGGCAGGAGTACTGTTCTTGGGAATTTTTACTATCAGGACAAGTGACGATCCCCTGTGCTCCACATCGTACATCCCGATCCCCCCGGGTAGTCTTCCGGAAGAATCCCGGTGGATGCCACAATACCGGGCGATCTCCTCTTCCCGCGGGGACCCGACGGAAGATGCGATCGGGAGCCCGTCTGCTGTTGCAAGCGTAACCTCATCGAGAGAGTACTTTGTTGCAAGTGCACTCAGGCTCTGGGAAAGACTGGTCGCACCTTTGAGAACATTCTGGTCCTCGTTACCGGCAGCAGGGGAAGATGCGATTCGCGGAGTTCCGGGGGGATCCTGTAGCGGTGCCTGAATCTGCCGGGCCGTGGGCGCTTCATGGGAGGGTTCAGGTGGGTTGTACAGTTTTTTTTCTCGCACTGCAGCCCGGGATCTGATCCAAAGAAGAGCCGCAGCTGTTCCTCCGGCAAGTACGATTCCCCCGGCAAGGCAGAGGATACCGTTGTCAATACCAAAAATCAGGGAAATACGGCATCCCCCGTCACTTTGAATCCCGTTCCATCAGGTGTTCAAGGTCCAGGTTTTTCACTAAAGTTTTACATTCTGCCCTGAGTTTGCCGGTCACTTCTTCAATATTCATGGAATCGAAGAGGTCTTCATCATCCCCCGATCCTGCATGCAGGCTGGAACTGCCCTCATAATCTCCCTGCCCTGCACGGGCTGTCCGGATCGCTGATTGCGGATCTGATGGTTTATTTTGGCCGGCAGGTGTTTGATGCACTTTTTCGGGACGATGTTCCGGCAGGACGGTATGGTGTTTACCGGGTGATGAGGAGCGTGCCTGGGAAGCCCGGTGCCCGGCGAGCCGTACCTGCTCTGCGGTATTGAATTCGAGGGACAACCGGATCTGTACCTCGTCAAACGAGGAAAGGGCTGCATCGACATCCTCATCTCCAAAAGAATGCAGGATAGTATCGAGCGCTGCATCCCCTTTGCCTGTGCCGTATTCGGCAAGGATGCAGTCTCCTGCCCGTATCACCAGCGTGCAGACTTCATCATGGCAGGAAATACAGCAGATCCCGGAAAACCGGTCGTGTTGCAGTTCTCTGAGAACATCTCCGGTTTTCCGGTTCTTTTTGATCTCCCGGAATGTTCCGCGGGGAAGTTGCATATTCCCTCTAATGTTCCCGGGCAACTATATACTTTCTTTATGGATATGCGACAGATCCCCATTGACCGCGTAACGATACCTGAGACCTGCCGTTTCGGGGTAACCCGGGGTTTTCAGGCCCGTTCCTGCGTTGTCGTTTATAAAACCAATGTTTAATAAGAAAAAGCAAGAATGAGTCATTTATCTGTGGTGAAGATATGCTCAAACCGTTGTTAGAGGAGTTTTTGAGAGTGGAGGGGGTATCCGCTGCCGTTGTCGTGGGACGGGACGGGTTTGTTATTGAAAGTGCTGTCTCCGGCAAAGTGGACATAGAGGCACTGGGTGCCATGGCGTCAACGGGTCTTGGGACCTCCGAAGCCATGGGAAATACCCTGGGGAAAGGCGAACTTTCCCAGATGCTCGTCGAACTGGAGAAAGGTCCGATACTGCTTGCCCCCCTGTCCGCGGACGAACTGATCGCCCTTGTTGCGGACACAACGGCAAATATTGGCCGGATTCGCTACGAACTCAAGAAGAACAAGGAACGCATCATTGCAGCGCTGTAACCGTTTTCTTACTGCCCCGGTATTATGAAGTTACCCGCAGGTACCGGGGGACGGGTTCTTACCCCTCCCCACAAAGAAGGGATGATCCAGGAACTGAAGGTTTTTACCGGTGCCATCGAGATCGATTCCGACAAGGGGCGGGGATTCCTTCTCGCGAGAACCGGGGAACTGATCGCTGCGTACTACACGAACCGGCAGGGTACCTGGAAAGGAAAACCTGCGGCGCAATACGTGCTGGGGGATGTTGATACCGAAGAGGAAGGTATCCGGCAGAACATTATCCTGAGGGCATATGGGTCCGGGGACTTTGCCGAGGCACGGGCATTATGTGCGCAGGGCGGCCTGCTGATAGATCCCGAATATGAGCGGGGGACTACCGTACCCGAAGAGAAAGGAAGCGATTCTGCCCGGCAGTTGCCCTCCCCCCTCTCCCCCCTTAACGAAGCGCTGCTTGCAAAGATTGCCTCGCAGCCCGGGGTCATTGCAGTTTCGGCATTTTATGAAGGATTTCCCGTTCTGTCGCGAGGCGAGGCGGATTTCGAGCATGTCGCCGCACTTGCAGAAGATTTCATCAGGGCAGGATCGCGGATCGCCGCAGATATGGACTTCGGCCCGGCCGAACAGCTGATCCTTGAAACTGCCGAGAAGAAAGTGATCATTGCCCCCTGCGGCGATCTCTCTCTCTGTGTCATTGCCCGGGCCGATGTCCAGCTGGGGCTCTTGCGGGTGGCGATCCGGAGCCTCCAGAGCGAATAGGAAGAAGCCGTATGACCCTGCGGGGGAACCGTATCCGCGGTACTGACCTGACGGTTGTAATCCAGAGGATAGATATAGTCAGAGATAAATAGGATTTTTAAATGCAGGGGTGCCGCGTTTTGTCACGGGGAGGATGGTCGGGTTGACATCAGACGATGAAGAAAAAGAGACCGATATTGGCGCCCTCTTAAAAAAGATCCGCGAAGTCAGCCCCCCCAAAGAGAATCCGGCATCCCCGTCGGGAACTCACTTCGGTATTCCCCCGGCAGATACGGAGACCGGGCTTTCGGAAGACGATGCCCTTTTTGAAGATCTCCCGGATGAGGAACCGCACCTTCCGGGTCAGGACCTCAAAGGCAGGGATGTACGGGCCGTGCTGGGAAAGTTTCTCGCGCAATCAGGGGCTGCGCCACAGCCGGCGCCCCTCCAAAAGGAAGAGAAGACCCCCCCTCCTCCAGAGGACACCGGTACGGCGGCAGAACCTGTCGTTGAAATCCTTGATGAAGACCCCCGTACCCATGGGGCTGCGTCCTTTTTTAAGAAGAGAAAGGTCTCCGTAAAAGAGGAGGGTTCCGATTCTTCAACGGCGGAACCGGAAGCCGGCGACCGGGTGATATCTGTCGATCAGATCACCGAAATTTCCGGTCTTATCCTCCCCAAAGGCGCCACGTTCCAGATCGATGAGATTAAACTTCACGGCGGATTCAACGCCTTTGAAAAGACCGGAACCGTCTCCCTTCCCCCGGAGCTGGCCGAGATCTGGAAGCGCGAATTCTCTACGGCGGGTTTCAAGGATCTCGAAACTGAGTTTGCACCGGACCCTGACGCCCTTCCAAAGGAACCGGCGAAAAAATCCGGCCTGTCGTCCCTTTTTAGCGCTATACATGCCATTCCCGAAGAGTACAAGGCATCCGTCCACGGGCCGCTTGTGGATCTGAGCTTTGAACCGGGACCCGGCATCGAAGAGATGGAGATGTACCCGGTCAACGAACCGTATGCCTACGTGCGGGTGATCTACGATCATGCAACCCATGAATACACCTACCAGGTGATCGAGCCGGTCCTGTCCGAACCGGAAAAAGAGCTCCTCTCCGAGCTCAAGGAACGGCTCTTTGAAACCCTGGATATCAACACGAAGGATATCACAAAAGGAGAGGCACAGAACAAGCTCCGGGCAACCGTCGACGATATCCTCTCTGACTACGGCATCAGGCTCAGCCCCGTCCAGCGCGAGAAGATCCTCTATAACATGCACAAGGAGTTTTTGGGCGACGGCCTGATCGATGCAATCATGCACGACAAATATATCGAGGATATCTCGTGCGACGGTGTGGATACGCCCATCTTTGCGTTCCATTCCAGTTACGAATCCATGAAGACCACGCTGATGTACCATAATGCCGTGGAACTCGATTCGTTTGTCACAAAACTTGCCCAGCGTGCAGGGAAGTACATCTCCATTGCCGAACCCATCCTCGATGCTACCATGACCGACGGATCGCGTATCCAGATGACCCTCGGGCAGGAGGTCACCGCCCATGGCTCGACCTTTACGATCCGTAAGTTCAAGGACGAACCGATCACCCCGACCGATCTCATCGAATGGCACACGTTTGCCCCGCTCTCCCTCGCCTATATCTGGCTGGCGGTCGAGAACGGGAAATCTGCCATCTTTGCCGGGGGAACCGCTTCGGGGAAGACCACGTCCTTAAACGCGATCTCGCTCTTTATCCCGCCGATGGCAAAGATTGTCAGCCTCGAAGATACGAGGGAAGTAAAGCTCCCCCATCCCAACTGGATCCCGAGCGTGACCCGGGACTCGTTCGATACCTCGGGACGCGGGGAGATCAACATGTACGAGCTCCTGCGTGCCGCCATGCGTCAGCGCCCCGAATACATTATCGTGGGTGAAGTCCGCGGCAAGGAGTGCCAGACGCTCTTCCAGGCGATGAGCACCGGCCATGTTACGTACTCGACCATCCATGCGGACTCGGTCGCAAGCGTCGTGCACCGTATCGAGAACCCCCCCATGGATGTCCCGCGGAACATGCTCTCTGCGCTCGATATCGTCTGTATCCAGGTACAGGCCCGGATGGGGGGCAAACGGATCCGCCGGAACAAGCAGATCGTCGAGATCCTCGATATCGATCCCCGGACAAACGAACTGATCACAAACGAGGTCTTCCGCTGGAAGTCGGCAACAGACGAGATCGCCTATTCCGGGAAGTCCTATATCCTCGAGGAGATCATGGAGGCCCGGGGCTGGAACGAGAACCGGATGCGGGAGGAACTCAAGCGCCGGCAGGAGGTCCTTGAGTGGATGCGGATCAAGAAGATCCGTCACTACAAGGATGTGGCAAAGATCTTAATCTCGTATTACCGGGAACCGGAAGTAGTTATCGAACGGGTGAGAGCGGAGCTGTATGAATAGTTTCGAACGGTTCTGCTTCAACCTTCTCGGGATGCGGATGAAGGCCCGGAGGGGAGATTATGCCCAGCTCAGAAACGATCTGCTCTCTGCCCGGCTCAGGACCCCGTTTGAAGTCTATACTTCGACTGCCATTGTCAGTTCCGTTATCGTAGGACTGGTCTCCGCCATCTGTCTTGGCCTCCTTACCTGGGTCTTAAAACTCCCCAACCTCATCCACTACAAGGGCGAAGTGCCGTCCGTGATGCTCTTCCTCAACCAGTACGGCCTCATCCTCGGGACGTTCTTTGTCGTAGTCTTTTCCCTCCTTGTGTTCGGGGGAATGACCTACGTGGTTTTTTTGGCCTATCCTTCCATGGTGGCAGGGAACCGGCGCAGGAATATCGACGCAACCCTCCCGTACGCCATCAACTATATCACCTCCATGTCCACGGCCGGGATCACCCCGGCGGAGATCTTCCGCCTGCTGGGCGACAGCCCGATCTACGGGGAAAGCGCAGCCGAAGCCCGGTATGTAGCCCGCGAGATCGATATCTTCGGGAGGGATCTTATCGATGCGCTCAGGATAGTCTCCGCAAGCACCCCTTCCCACCGGATGAAGGAGTTCTTACAGGGTGCCATGGCCAGCATATCGAGCGGAGGAAACCTTACGGAATATTTCCGCACCAAGGCAAACCAGTACGCGCTGGAGAACCGGCAGTCCCAGAAGATGTTCCTCGATACCCTGGCGCTCATTGCCGAATCCTATGTCACTGCAATGGTGGCGGGAACCCTGTTTTTGATCATCCTCCAGTCCATTATGTCCGTCATCGGGGGGGATTCCAAGCCGATCTTTCTCTATGTGGTCATCTACCTGATGATCCCCTTTGGCACGTCGATGTTCATTATCATGATCAGTTCCATGACCCCGGAGACCTGATATGGCGATCAAGGATACCTTCACAGGATTGTTCGGGCAAAAAAAGGAACGCTCCCCTCTTCCCGAAGATCCCCACTATAAGAAGAACGCGGATACGGAGGAAGACGAGCTCACCACCATCTCCGGCAGGCTGGATGCCGAACGGAAAAGCCGGGAAGGGTTTGGCAGGTTCCTTAGACACCCGGTCCGGGTGCTCACGGAAAAACCGGAGAACATCCTCGTGGTCTGTCTTCCCCTGTCCCTGATCGTCTTTTTCGGGGGCTTTCTCTCCATGGTGCAGGTGTACGGCATCAGGGTCCTCTTTACCTCGACGATGATCGATGACTTTGCCGTTCTTGCCATCCTCATCTCGATTGTTCCGGTAGCGATCCTGGATTTCCGGGAGCAGAGCCGGAAAAAGAACCTTGAGGAAGCGCTCCCGAACTTCTTCCGGGATCTTGCAGGAATGAACGATTCCGGCATGACCCTCCCGAATGCCGTTCACCTGGTAGCCAATGCAGAGTATGGCGCCCTCACCCCCCATATCCGGAAACTGGACAACGAGATGTCATGGGGGGTCGGGTTTGTCGAGGCCATGTACCGGTTCGGGCGGAACCTTGGCACCCCCCTTGCCGACCGGAGCGTCGATCTCATTGCCAAGGCAAGCAAGGCCGGGGGCGATATCAGCGAGGTGCTGCGTGCAGCGGCAAACGATACCTTCGAAACCGTGAACCTTGCCCAGGAACGCCGCAACAATATGCTGATCTACGTAATCATCGTCCTTGTCTCATGGGCGGTGTTCATGTTTGTCATTGCCATCCTCGTGAGCACGTTCTTAAGTACGATGGCTACGGCCGGGGCAGCGGCACAGGCAACGGGGGCGAGCAGCAAGTTCATGGCCCGGATCGATCTTCCGGCGTACAAACGGTTGTTCTGTCACGCAGCAATGATCCAGGGATTCTTCTCGGGCCTCTGTGCCGGGCAGATGGGCGAGGGACGGGTTATTGCCGGTCTGAAGTATTCCGCGATCATGCTCGTCATCTCCTGGTTTGTGTTCCGGTTCTTCATCTGATCGGTTCGGTGCGGTACCGGATCGGTCAGGACCCCTTTTTTGAGAGATACTGACTGCCTGAACCGTACGGGCAGCGAACCGGACGAAAACCTGAAAGTATCCGGCGCACAGGGCTGAATGAAAAACGAAAAAAGATTTTTTAAGAGATATTTTCCGTGCTGTATCCCTTGAGAGAGAGGAGCTCTTTTACCCGCTCGCGGTGATTGCCCTGCAATTCAATGGAATTGCCTTTTACCGTGCCACCGCAGGCGAGTTTCCCTTTCATGAATTTGGATAAGTCTTCGAGATCAATATCGGTAGGGTCAAGACCATCTATCACGGTCACTTCTTTCCCGTACCGGCGTTTGTTCACTTTTACATTGATCCGCTGCTGTTCCTTTGCTACCTCCTCGCAGATACATAATTCCCTAGGAAGTCCACACGTCGGGCAAATGCCACCAATCATTACAGCTATTTTTAAGTTCTGGTTATTTATTACTTGGCATTGTCCGGGCGATATACGTCCCGTACTGATGGTTTTGCACGCGATTCTGACACGTATCTGTTTTATGTGCGGGGATTCTAATGACTGTAAGAATGTCGCTCATGGTGGTCGGGACCTCGTCCCATGTGGGAAAGAGCGTAACCGTTGCAGCACTCTGCCGGTGCCTGATCCGCCGCGGTTTCCGGGTAGCGCCGTTTAAGTCCCAGAACATGAGCCTCAACTCCTTTGTCACCGCAGACGGCGGGGAGATCGGGATGGCACAGGCAATGCAGGCCTGGGCAGCCCGGCTTGCCCCGGCAACGGACATGAACCCGGTCCTCCTCAAGCCCAAGGGAGACTGCGTCTCGCAGGTGGTGCTGTTCGGCCATCCGTATAAGGATGTCCCGATCGCAGAATATTATACAGAAACCCCGCATCTCCTCGAAGAAGCGGTCGCTGCATTCAGAAGGCTCGAAGCGGAGTACGGGCAGGTTGTTGTCGAAGGGGCCGGGGGTGCGGCGGAGATCAATCTCTATGACCGCGATATCGCAAACACCCTGCTTGCAGAGCGTCTCCGGCTTCCGATCCTCCTTGTTGCCGATATCGAGCGGGGAGGTGTCTTTGCCCAGATCTACGGCACGATACAGCTCCTGCCCGAGACCGTGCGGCCTCTTGTAAAAGGGATCATCATCAACAAGTTCTGCGGCGATCCGGCTATCTTTGCCTCGGGAATAACAAAGATCGAGGAGCTCACGGGCCTTCCGGTCCTTGGCGTTGTCCCGTATTTCTCCCTCCCGCTCCCGAGCGAGGACTCCCTTTCGATAGCCGATAAGGCCAGGAACAATTTCCCGGTCAGGATAGCCGTTATCCGGCTGCCCCATATCTCGAACTTTACGGATTTCGAACTCCTCGAACAGTATGCCTCGGTCGAGTACCTTCCCTGCGATGCAGCTCTCGAAGGTTACGATGCCGTCATCATTCCCGGCACCAAGAATACCATCGACGATCTCGCCGCACTCAAAAAAGCCGGGATGGACCGGCGGATCATTGCAGCGCGGGAAACGGGGATACCGGTGATCGGGATATGCGGGGGATACCAGATGCTTGGGACAAGCCTGGTTGACGACGGTTTCGAATCGGCGGCAGGAACGTATGCAGGTCTGGGCCTTCTCGACTGCGTTACCCGGTTTTCCTCCTATTCCAAGAACACCACGCAGGTCAGCCGCGGGGCGTGCCCGGTACCGCCGATCCTCTCGGCAATGGGCACCGTGACCGGGTACGAGATCCACATGGGCACGACCGGGGAGGGAAAGGATCGCGAGGCATTTGCCGGTGACGGGCGGGTCAGCCCGGACGGTCTCGTATTCGGGACTTACATGCACGGGCTCTTCTTAAACCCCTCTGCGGTCAATGCCCTCCTCGGCTGCCTGTATGCAAAAAAAGGACTCGCGTATACGCCGGTTCCCGCCGCCGGCAGCGACCCCTACGACGATCTTGCCGATATCTACGAGCAGCACGTTGACATGGATGCCATTGTCGCACTGATCCGGTGAATGGCGGGGTACGTTCACCCGATGATATCTGCAATATTATGGAACCCCTCTCCCTGCCGGTCGGCGCACCGGACTGCCTGGACAACCGAGAGATCGACCTCGCCGGTCACCTGGCATTTTACACAGTAGGCAAGGGACGGGGATTTTACGTACTGGTCCTTAATCTTAAATTCACGGCAGTGGATGCAGAGCCGGCAGTGGGCTACCGGCTCGCGTTTTTCCGGGAGGCACTGGACCGTGCCCTTCGTTACCTCAAGTTCGCGGTACGTATCGGATCCCATAAGCATTCGCTCGTTATCCCATAGGTAGACAGGCACTATACTTAAAGCAATTCAGCACCAAAATTACCTCCCATGAAGGTGTGTATTATGTGCGGGGGGGAAGGAACGCGCCTCCGCCCCCTCACATTCGAACGCCCGAAGCCCTGCATCCCGATTGTCAACCGCCCCTCCATCCAGCACCTGGTATCCCATCTCTCCAACCTGGGGTTCCGCGAAGTGGTGATGACGCTCGGGTACAAGGGGCAGGATATCGAGAACGCCCTTGGCGACGGCTCGCTCTTCGGTGTCGATATAACGTACGTCCACGAGAAGACCAAGCTTGGGACCGCCGGCAGCGTCAGGAATGCGAAAAAGTACCTCGACGGGCAGGACTTCCTCGTGGTGGGCGGGGACCATGTCACTGACTTAAACGTCCTCGAATTCTACCGGTTCCACCGGACCGAGAAGGCGATCACCTCCATCGGTCTCATCTCGATCGACGATCCCGGGGAGTACGGTATTGCCGAGATCGATGTCAACTACGAGATAAAACGGTTCAAGGAGAAGCCTGCCCCGGGAGAGATCTTCTCGAACCTTGCAAGCACGGGGATGTACGTCTGCAAGCCCGAGGTCTTCGACCATATCCCGGCAGGAAAGAAGTTCGATTTCGCCCGCGACCTCTTCCCGCACTTAATGGAGGAGGGAAAGACCCTCAAAGGCTGGCTTGCCCGCGGGAACTGGACCGATGTCGGCAGCCCCCACTCGCTCCGCCAGGCTGAGCGGTGGAAGCTCCAGGATATCATGACCACGGATATCATCGGCGACCTCTCCATGCACGGGGCCCATGTGCAGGGGCCGGTGCAGCTCGGGGATTCTATCACGCTCGGGAAGAACACGAGGGTGATCGGGCCGGTAGCGATCGGCTCCGGGACAACGATAGGAAACAATGTCCTGATCGGACCCTACACGAGCATCGGTGAGCGCTGTATCATCCGGAACAATGCGAAGATCTTCTCGTCATCCCTGTACAACCGTGCCGTGATCGGACCCAATACCACCATCTCGGGAAGCATCCTCGACAACGACACCCATGTCGGCGAAGGGTGCAGTATCGAGAACGACACGGTGATCGGCCCCCGGGTCGTCCTCCGCGACCGGGTGATCGTCCATTCAAAGACCCGGGTCTGGCCCGAGGTTGTTGTCTGCGACGATACCGTAGTAAAAGAGCATATCTTAAACGATAAGTTCGATCTCCGGTGCGAGGGATCGTAAAAACTATTTTTTTTATGGCCGTTTTACCAGTCGGTGCGTGATTGCAACGAGCGGGTGGCGGGCATAGTCCAGAACCTGCACATCGTCGAGCGTTTTTAAGTTCATCGTATTTGCCGTACGCTCCATCCCGAGTTCGATATCCTCGTTGATCTCGATGATGTAAGCATCAAGCGCAGTGATCCCGAGGCGTTTTGCCGCTACTGCCCGGTGGTGGCCGTCCACGAGAATGATCCGTCCCGGACGCCGTACAACGATGATGGGTTCGGCAAGCCCCTTTTTGATCTCGTAGATCCGCCCTTCCAGTTCGTCCTCGTAGATCTTGGACTGGGTCGGGAGAAGGTCCTTTACGGGCACGATGCCCCGCGTGAGGGTCGGGTCGACACCGTAGAGCTTCTTTAGGGTCGTCATGAAATTGAATACTTTTTCCGGGGAGACATGCTCGATCTGCGACCGGATCACATCGGAGTTCGAGATGATCCCAAGAAGGTGGTTCTTCTCGTCCACGACCGGGAGTTTCTGGATCCCGCTCCGGAAGATCACCCGTGCGGCATCGGTGATATCCATCTCGGGATCGGCTACGATCAGTTCGCCGGACATTGCCTGTTCTATCGTCTCGCCGGGCCTGACAAAGAGAAGGTCCCGGGCGGCGATATACCCGACCACTTTGTCGCCGTCCACGACCGGGAAGCCGTCGTGCTTGGTCTGCTGGATCTTCTCGATCACCGATTCTACGGTGCCGTGGAGATCGACGCTGACGACGTCGTAGGTCATATAGTCCTTGACCTTTTTCTTGTCCATCAGTACAGATTCCGGCGCGTATTACTTTAAAGGGATCGGTAAAATGCGTGGGCCGGTGAAAAACACCCCCAGTTCCCTCTCGCGTCCAGATGCCGGGCGGGGGACGCTGTTCGTGGGGGGGCATTCCCCCACGGCGTTCCCAAAACCTGTTTTTTTGCAATCCTGCGGTATTTCTGCCGGGTGCGGTCTTTTAGAATAGTTTATGACCGTTTGGCATGGACATAATAAGGAGGATTGTAGGAATGGGCACGAAAAAACAGGATGAAAAATCGAGAAAACTCTGGATAAAAATACTTGCCGTCGGGATCTGCGTGGTCTTTGCCGCAATGATGATCATCTCCGCCATGGGATCGAGCTGGATCTCGTCCCTTGCCGTGGTACAGCCGGGCGATGTTGCCGTTGTGGATTATACCCTGAAAGATGCGCACGGGAACCCCCTTGTCACCACGGATGCCACGGTGTACAAGCAGGCGCTCAGCTCCGGTTCGAATATCTTGTACTCTAAGCAGCTCACCGTGACCGCGAACCAGTCTGCGACATCGTCCGTGTACCCGGTCCAGGTGTACAGCGAAGGGACCGGCTGGTCGACCCAGTTTGCCCTGTTTGCAAACGAGTACGATGCGATCAGCAACGGGATTGTCGGGATGCGTGCAACAGGTCAGAAAACGATCCCCTTGACCGAGAGCAAGCCCATGACCCAGGTCTGGACGGCAGACCAGCTGGAAGCGCACAAGGTCAATTTCTCCGCCATGAAAGTCGGCAGTGTCCTTGCCCTCGGGGTCTCTTCGAATCCCCAGGCAGAATACAGCAACTCGACAAGCGACTATTACATGCGCCTTGGCGAGGTAACCAACAAGACCGCTGACGATATCACCATCGACTTTGCGTATCCCACCGTGGATATAACCGTCACCTCCCTCAATAAGGCATCGTCCTGATCGTACCTCCGGATAACCGGATCTTTTTTTTTAGCCAGCCTTTGTGTAGTGGTTGCCGTGCAGCCGTAACCGATAAAAGAACCGCTGCGGTCGGCCGGACTCGTGTACGCTCGGTTTTTTTGGCGGCCTGCCCGTTCCCGCCCCCTCCGGTACCCGCTCTTTTTTCATCCGACCCCCTGCATGCCATTTCCCGATTTTTTGCCCTAAACTCTCTTCGTAAAACTGCCCGTATGGTGCACCCTTTTTTGTCCGGTCATGCAGGGGGTCGGACCATATATTAGTGTACGAAAACGGGTTCCGGTATCCCTCCCGGGCCGCGATCGTTCCCCTCACATTGCCTGGTTTTACCGGGGTAAACCGGGTGGTGGCATCCCCCTCTTTTTGTTCCCCGGTCATGCACGAAACAAACCGGGCGGGTGCAGGGGGTCGGGCATGAAAATAGAGGCATCTTTCGGCAAATCCAGCGGGACCCCGCCAGCCCCGGCAGGGGTCTTTACGAAAAAAGCCAAAAAGATATTAAAAAAAAGCAAAAACAGCCCCCGGATCGGGGGGCCCGGGCAGGTTATCCCTTAACCCCGTAGACCCGTTTTATCCGGTGGGCCACGGTCTTCCAGGTATCTTTCCGCATCAGGGGCCCGTCGCGCAGCTTGATGTGGGAGATGACAAAGCGTTTCCCGTCAACAATATACTTTTCACCGACAGCGAACTCCTCCTCGCCATCGCATTCCTTGTACAGCGGGATGGTCTTCCTGCCATCGTGGATGGAGATCTTCACGACAACCCGGTCGATGGTCCGGGTCCAGAGGGTGGTGATATCCTTGACCTTTGCCCGCTGCGGGCGTTTCTCCCCGCATTCGATGGAGGTGACTTCGACCCCGTAGGCGTCGTCCCCGCTTTCGGCTACGAGATGATCGTCAACAGAGCACTCGTCGTCGGGATCGAACTCGATACTGCCGGTGATCGACGCTCCTTCCCGGGAAATGATGGTCTTTATCACAAGCGGCTTTTGCTCTTTCTCTTTGGGGATATGGTGGTGGTGCCCGCAGGCAGTACACCTGACAAGGAGGTCACGGGATTCACTTAAGACCTCGTGCTCGGTCTCCTCGTTGCACACGGGACATAAAACGGTGATAAACATTAAAATATGAATGGCACCCCCACATGATAAAACATGGAGGCACGGGAAACCATTGTATGCCGGGGCCACTCCCTTGTCCTTGGCACCCACCCGACGACATTCGAGGTGACCTGCGAGGAGCACCTTACCGAGAACGGCAACTGTATCATCGCGGTCGGCGCCGACAAGGGCTGTGCCGGGCTCTCCCCGGAATTCAGGGAGTGCCTTGCCCACGACGATGCGGTGCTCGTGACCCGTCTTCGTGCCGGAGGATTCGAGGCCGTGATCCGGTCGCGGGGTGCAGACGGCCTCCTCCTCAACCACCCGGCCGATCTGGTCTGGCGCCGGAGCACGTTTACCTGCGGGCGGACGATCGGGATCTGCTCCGATCAGGTGGCGGCAACGCTGCCCCGGGAGCTGATCGCTGCGCTCAAAAACGGTGCGGAGATGACCGTGACCCTGACAGTCACGCGTCCCGGGCAAGGGTCGTGATCTTCTCTTCTGCCGCGGCAAGCAGGGTCTCGCACTGCCTGACCAGCACTGCGCCCTGCTCGTAGAGTTTCATGCTCTCGTCAAGGCTCGTAGATCCGTCTTCGATCTTCTGGATAATCTCGCGTAACAATGCGATCTTTTCTTCATAGGTTTCCGTCATGGTCCACACGCTCCACAATCACCTTACTCCTGCCGTCCGAAAATCGTAAGGAAAGCCGGTCGCTGATGGCGAGGGCATCCACCGATGTGACAAGGATGCCGTCTTTTTCTGCAACGCAGTATCCCCGGGCAAGGAGTGCTTTGGGGCTCCTCCCTTCAAGCGCCGTCCGCAGGCCGGAGAGCACCAGCCGCTCGCGTTCGCACCGGGTGGCATATGCCCGCTCCAGCCGGTCGGCGAGATCTGCCGTGGCCTGCCGTTTCTCTTCCACTTTTTTCGCGAACCGCTGCGGGCGCAGCCGGTCCCTGAGGCCGGTCAGATCGTCCTGTGCCCGCGCCACCTTTGCCTGCAGCGCCGCGCCCATCTGCCCTTTTAGCTCGCGGAGCGCGAGCCGGAGATCCTTTTTGTCCGGCACCACGAGCTCTGCGGCAGCGGACGGGGTGGGCGCCCGGATATCCGCTGCGAGATCGGCGAGCGTCACGTCAACCTCGTGGCCGACCGCCGAGACTACCGGCACCGGGCAGGCCACGATCGCCCGCACCACGTCGGGGTGGTTGAAGGGGAAGAGGTCCTCGAAACTTCCCCCTCCCCGGGCAACGATCACCACGTCCACGTGCCCCGCAACCCGTTCGATTGCCCGGGCGATCTCGCTGTGCGCAGTCTCGCCCTGCACGGCAGTCGGGGAGATGACGATCTCCACCGGGTATCTCCGGGCAATCACGGTCCGGATATCGTGGATCACCGCCCCGGTCTCTGAAGTAACGACCCCCACCCGTGCGGGAAAGGCCGGGAGCTCCCGTTTCCTTTCGGTGGCAAAACAACCCTCGGCCGCGAGTTCCTTTTTCCACTTCTCCACGAGCAGGTACTTCTCCCCGGCCCCGCCCCGGGCAATCGATTTTACCTGTATCTGGTAAGTCCCGTGGGGCGCATAGACCCGGACCGAGCCGGCAATCGTCACTTCCATGCCGTCCTCCGGCTCGAAGGCCAGGCGATCAGCATCGGAACGCCACATCACGCACTTGATGACCGCCGCCGTGCTCCCCCCGCCTTTCTCCGAAAGGGAAAAGTAGAGATGGCCCCGGGAATGGTGCTTGAAGTTGGTCACTTCCCCGAGCACCCGGATATCCTGGAGATCCGGGCTGTCGAGCAGGGTCTCGATCCTTGCAGAGACCTCGGCTACCGTGAGCGGGGCATCCGTGACAGCCGGGGCTTCCGGCGCCTCTGCCGGCTCGTCGCGGTAGAACCAGTCCATGAAGGAAATATTATGCATGATTCCGTTTATCAATTAGTAGTATCATGACTGCCTTCGGCGTTTCGAGCATGTTCTTCCATGAATATACCACAGACGAGATCTTTTCGTTTGCCGCACAGGCTGGTCTTGACGGGGTAGAATACTGGCTGGAGACGCCCCACTTCTGGCTCCGCGATCTTCCCGCGGGCGAGGTGCTCGCTGTAAAAAAAGCGCATCCCGGGATCCACACGCTCACCGTCCACACGCCGGTCCTCGATCTCAATCCCTGCTCGATCAACCCCGATGTTGCGGAAGTCTCGGTGGACTGGGCGGTCCGGTCCCTTGAGATGGCGGGGATGCTCGGGGCAGCGGTGCTCACCGTCCACCCGGGACGGCGGACCGCAAAACGCCCGCCGGGCGATGCGGACTTTGCGCGGTTCGACCTGTATATCGGGAGGCTCCGCGAGGCAGCGATCAGAGATTCGGTCACGGTTGCGATAGAGAACATGGAGCCCGCGGTCAACTCCCTGATCTGCACGCCGGAGCGAATGCGCGAGGTGCTCGATCGCGAACCCTGGCTGAAGTTCACGCTCGATACCTCCCATGCCCTTGCTGCATCGGAGGAGACCGCGATGGAATATATCCGGCTCTGCGGCGACCGGCTCGCAAACGTCCATATCAGCCGGGTGGAGAAGGGCAGGCTCCACTTCCCCCTGGACGAGAGCCCGGCCATCGGGAATATCCTGGGTGCACTCCGCGACCGGCACTATGCGGGCGGCCTGATGCTTGAGATCGACGACCTCAACTTCGGCCGGCCGGTATCCTCATCCGGGAAGACTGCGATCCTCTCGCGGGACAATGCCTTCATGCGGGCATGCATGGCCCCCTAAAACAGACCGCCTGACACAACCCGTTGGTTTTATTAAATCACATCTCCCATAACTTCACTACCAAGAACTATTATGAACCAAGGAACCTGGCGTGTTTTTGCACGGCGTGAAAGAGGATGATTGAGGACTTTTTTTATCTCGTGCTCTTTGTCATCTGCGTCGTGCTTTCTGCATTTTTTTCAAGCTCGGAAGTCGCCCTGATCTCGATTACCAAAGCAAAGGTCAGGACACTCGTAAACGACAACAAACCCGGAGCGGCAGCGCTCGCAAAGCTCAAGGAGAACCCGGATCACTTCCTGATCACCATCTTAATCGGGAACACAATCGTCAACATCGCCGCAGCTGCGATTGCAACCGCAGTTGCGATCAGCATCTTCGGGAACATCGGTGTCGGGATTGCGACCGGGGTGGTCACGGTCGTCCTTTTAATGTTCGGCGAGATCGGCCCCAAGATCTATGCGTCCCGTGCCTCGGATACCTTCCCCCGGGCAGTAGCGCCGGTAATCCTTGCCCTGTCCCGCGTCCTTTCGCCGGTCATCTGGGCCATCCAGAAGGTGTACCCGTCCCGCGGCATGGGAAAGGATACCTCCGAACCCGCGGTCACCGAAGAGGAGATCAAGGAATGGATCGATGTGGGGAAAGAGGAGGGCACGATCGAGCAGGACGAAAAGGAGATGCTCTACTCGGTGCTCGAATTCGGGGACACTACCGCCCGCGAGATCATGACGCCCCGTGTCGATGTGATCGCCATGGAAGACACGACCACGGCGAGCGAGGCGATCCGGATCTTCAGCGAGACCGGCTTCTCCCGCATCCCGGTATACCACGAGCAGCTCGATAACATCACCGGGGTCTTGAACGTCAAGGACGTCTTCTCCGCCATGGCCTCGAAGAGGAAGGATCTCGCGATTACGGAGATCATGTACGACCCGACCTTTGTCCCCGAGACCAAGAAGATCGACGATCTCCTAAAAGAGCTCCAGGTCCACCGGGTGCAGATCGCGATCGTGATCGACGAGTACAGCAGCTTTGTCGGGATCGTAACGGTGGAAGATATCCTCGAAGAACTCGTCGGGGACATCATGGACGAGTACGACAAGGAAGAGCCGGACGTCCAGACGATCTCCGAAGGGGTCTATGTGCTCGACGCCCAGATGTGGGTGGACGATATCAACGAGGACCTGCACATCGGCCTCCCCACGAGCGAGGCGTACGAGACGGTCGGCGGCCTTTTGATCGACCGGCTCGGGCATATCCCCCAGCACCCGGGCGAGAAGGTAGTGATCGAGGCCGGCAGGATCACCCTTGTGGTCATGCAGATGCATGGCCGGCGGATCGTGAAGATCAAGTGCGTGGTACGCCCGGAATCGGCGGATAAGGACGAGCATACTGCGGAACGGTGAAGGTACCATGACAAAGCGGATCGTTGTTGTCGTATCGGGACGGGGGTCGAACTTCCAGGCCATCATCGGGGCGCTCCAGCGGGGGGCAATCCCCGCCGACTGCGTGGCGCTCGTCACGGACAACCCCAAGGCCTATGCGATCGAGCGGGCGAATGCCGCGAAGATCCCGGTCGTCATCGTCGATTACGGTGCATATGCGACCCGGGAGCTCTACGAGCAGGCGCTCCTTGCGGCGCTCAAAGAGCAGAACCCCGATCTCGTCGTGCTCGCCGGGTACATGCGCATCCTCGGGTCGGCCATTGTCCGGGAATATGCCGGGAAGATGATCAACATCCACCCGGCGCTCCTTCCCAGCTTCACCGGCCTCCATGCGCAGCGGCAGGCGCTCGAACACGGGGTAAAACTGGCAGGCTGCACCGTGCACTTCGTGGACGAGAGCCTCGACGGCGGCCCGATCATCCTCCAGCGCTGCGTCCGGGTACTGGACGACGACGACGAGGACACGCTCGCAAACCGCATCCTCATCCAGGAGCACATCGCGCTCCCCGAAGCAGTCCGGCTCTTCTGCGAAGACCGGCTCACGATCGAAGGCCGCAGCGTCAAAGTCCGGATGTAAGGGCCCGGCAGGCACGGTCCCGTTACCGGATAGTCCCGTTCTTTTAATAGTTGCGGGCGTCAATAGTATGACATCCTAGAGAAAGGGGCAGGCACAACAACCATGAAAGACCGACGCCGCATCCCCCCGGCAAAACCGCTGGCCCGCGAACGCATCGCGGTGCTCTTTGCCGAGGCAGAACGGATCTTTCCCGAGCACCCCGAATACAGCGACCGGTACGTGGAGATTGCAAGGAAGATCGCCATGCGCGAGCGGGTCCGGATCGATGCCGGGTTCCGGCGCCGGTACTGCCACCACTGCTACCGGTACCTGGTGCCCGGGGCAAACATGCGGGTCCGGATTCACCCGGGCCATGTGGCGGTCACCTGCCTGTCCTGCAAAAAGACAACCCGGTACCGGGTGGAGAACCATCATGACAACACCGAATGATCCCGGAATGCAGGACCTCAAGCCCACGGTCTGGATCGGAAAGCAGGGCTGCACCGAAGCAACGGTCGAGGAGATCGCTGCCCAGCTCAAGAAGCGCAAGACCATCAAGGTCAAATGGCTCCAGAACACCGAGGTCGACCCGGCAGCGGTTGCCGCAGCCGCAAAGGCAGAACTCGTAAGTGTCCGGGGAAAGACGATGGTGCTTGCCGAACGCGGCAAAAAACCAAAAAAGTAACTGTTTTATTTTCCCGGCGTCACCGGGGCTTCCGTGACCTCGAAATATATAAGAACCTCGCTACCCAATAAGTTAAGACTGTTATTTATTTTAAAGAACAGTGAGGACTAGTCATGACGACCGTATATGATGTCCCGGCCGACCACCTGATCAGGAAGGTTGCCGAGGAGCTCAAGAACCGGCAGGAGATCAAGCCGCCGGCATGGGCTGCCTTCGCGAAGACCGGGGTACATAAGGAGATGCCGCCCGAGGACCCCGACTGGTGGTTTATTCGGGCAGCAGCAGTGCTGAGACGCGTCTACGTCGACGGCCCCCTGGGTGTCGAACGGATGCGGAGTTTCTATGGCGGGAGCAAGAACCGCGGCTCTAAACCGAATGCTTTCCGGAAGGGCAGCGGATCGATTCTTCGTAAAGCTCTCCAGCAGCTTGAAGCCGCGGGCTTAATTATCCACGACAAGACCGGCCGCAGGGTTTCCCCTGCCGGCATGGCGTACCTGGACAACACGGCAAAAGAAGTGCTCGTCCACCCGCCGGCACCGGTCCCGAAGAGGGTAAAGCCGGTTGCCGAAGAGCCCAAGAAGGCCGAAGCCGGCAAGAAAGGCGGCAAGGCCCAAAAGGGCGGCGACAAGGCAGCCAAGTCCGACGATGCAAAGGGCGAGAAGAAGCCTGCAGCAAAGAAGGGCGAAGGCAAGAAAGCTGAAGGCAAGAAGCCTGAAAGCTAATCCAGGTGACATTCCATGGGAGACGACGAGCTCAGTGAAATCCGGAAACGAAGGATGGCACAACTCCAGCAGCAGGCCGGCCAGCAGGCAGCCATGCAGGATGAACTCGAACAGCAGCAGCGTCTCAAGCAGCAGGTGCAGATGGTGCTTATGCAGGTTCTCGAGCCCGATGCCCGGGAACGCTTAAACACCATCAAACTCACAAAACCTGAGTTTGCCGGCGCCGTGGAACAACAGCTTGTCATGCTCGCCCAGAGCGGGCGTCTCAAGCAGAAGATCACCGATGCACAGCTAAAAGACCTGCTCCGGCAGCTTGCGCCGGCAAAAAGGGATTACTCGATCACCAGAAAGTGATGAAAGCAGGAGTGCTTTACAGCGGCGGGAAGGATAGTTCCCTTGCAGCAGTAATGCTGGGTACGTATTACGAGGTTGAACTCAACACGTTTGTGTTCGACCGCACCCGCCTAATCCCTTCAATAGAACATGCCGCGCAGGTGCTGGGGTTCCCGTTGATAAAACGGGTATTTCCCCCGGGAATGGCTGATGAGATGGCAGAAATGGTGATTGCGGACGGGTATCCGAACGATGCCATCAACCGCATCCACCAGACTGCCATCGAGACCCTTGCCGGAGAGTATACCGTTGTGGGCGACGGGACACGGTTCGATGACCGGGTCCCGATGCTCGCACGGTCGCAGGTGCAGAGCATCTGCGGCAGGACCGGGAGCAGTTATGTGCGCCCGCTCCTTGGATACATGCGATCCGAGATCGACCGGCTGGCAGACCGGTACTTCCTCGTCGAGTACGGGGAGACCGGGACGATCCCAAACGGCGATTACGAATCCGAGATCAGGGCGGCGATATGTGCCCGCGGCGCAGATCCCGCCGCCCTCTTCCCTCCGCACCACGAGCAGTCCCTTGTGGTGGGAAAAAAGACAAAGTAACGGTGAATTTACTATGAGCAGGCTCAGCAAAGGCAGGAAGATCCGGCTCGCCAAGGCATGCGACCAGAACCGGCGTGTGCCCCAGTGGGTTATGATCAGGACGAAAAGAGCGGTTGTGTCCCACCCGAAGAGACGCAACTGGCGCAGAAGCCAGTTGAAGGTGTAAGATCATGGCAGACCAGATGCAGGAACACATCTATATTATCCCGCTCCGGGATGCGAGGCGAATGCCCCGGTGGAAGCGGGCGAACGGCGCTATCAAGGATATCCGCCGGTACCTTGCCAAGCACATGAAGACCGAGGAAGTCAAGCTTGACAAGTCCATTAACGAGAAGGTGTGGAGCCGGGGCAGCTCAAAGCCGCCGTCCAAGATCCGGGTCCGCGCCATGAAGATGGAGGACGGGCAGGTTCAGGCAGAACTGGCCCCGGAATCGTAAGCATATGGAACGCACGACCACATTTGCCGGGGACCCCAATATCGGGGTTTTTGCCCGGGTAGCAGGCGATATTGCGGTGATCCCGCCGGATGCGCCGGAGGAGTTCCGGGCCGCTGTCCGCGAGGGTCTCGGCGCAGAACTCGTAGTGACTACGATCCAGGGCAGCTCGATCGTGGGCTCGCTTGTAGCAGGCAACAGCCGGGGCCTCGTGGTCTCGGGGCTTGCAACCGATGCAGAACTTGCGGTCTTAGAGAAGCACCGTAAGGTCATGCTCCTTTCCGACACGATGAACGCGGCGGGGAACGTGATCATGGTAAACGATACGTTTGCCGTGGTCCACCCGGACCTTCCCGAGAAGATCGCCGAGGAGATCGGCGCATTTCTGGGGGTCGAGGTGATCCCCCTGACGTTCGGCGGGGTGCGGACGGTCGGCATGGCCGGTGTCGCAACGAACAAGGGTGTCATTATTCACCCGCGGGCAACTGCGCAGGAGATTGCACGGTTAGAAGAGATCGCGAAGATCCCGGTCGGGACCGGCACGATCAACATGGGCAGCGGCCTTGTGGGGACCGGCCTTCTCGTGAACGATACGGGATACATGGCCGGCAATGCGACGAGCGGGTTTGAACTCGGCAGGGTCGAGGACGTATTTGGATTTCTGGAGTAATTATCATGGCAGCAGAGCAGAAGTTTGAAGTGAAAGGTACCTTCCTGATGGGCGAAGACTGGATGCCCTACACGAAAGTTATTGCAGCGCCCAATGCCAAGCAGGCGGAAGAGCGGACGTTTGCGGTTATCGGCAGCAAGCACAAGCTTGCCCGCCGCTACATCAAGATCTCCGGTGTTTCACCGGTTAAAGAGTAAATCTCATTTTTTTCCGGGAGCCCGGTGCAGGTCACCGGGAGTTTTCGGAATTCCTGTTCTCCTTGATCAAATTCTGACGGGATTTGTGTCCCGAGAGGATTTCATCGATGCATTATGATGATTTTTTAGGATGTTTTGTCCAGATGTCCTTTTATTATGGCGATAATGAAGAATGCGATTGAGATGAGGAGAAATGCGGCAAGGACTGCCGAGAACCCTTGGAAACTGTACGAGCCCCTCTGGATTTTCATTGATGAATTAACAAACAGGAATCCAAAATAGATAACCGCCAGTCCCCCGGTTAACCGATCCCGCCGGGGGAAGAGGACGAATGCTGCTGCAAGCAGGGCCGCTGTGAGCCAGGTTGCACCAAGGGCGATACCGGCCGGAAGACCATCCAGCTTGATCCCAAAGAACCATGTTTCCCAGTTTATCACAAAGATAAACAGGGTGGCAAGTGCAAAGAGGGCGAGAAGCCCGAGCACGCAATACTTCAGGATTTTTTCAATCTGGTCAATCATGGTTTAATCCTTTACCGGAATGGCAATTCATGGTTAAGGTTCTATATCCGAAGACAATCAGGGCATAGTATCCTTGGCAATATCCGATTTCAAAAAACTCATTCGGATAAATTTACATGGGACACTCTTTATGTTGAATGTTTTTCCCCGTGAGGAGAGACGGTCGTATATCGTGTTGACAACGGACTGATTTACTTCCCATGTCTCATCTATCATTACAGCAACTGAACCATTCCCCTCCTTCCCAAATCCGATTACTGGTCCGTCGGGATAATGATAGGGCTGGATATCCGCTTCGGATGCAATAATAAATGAATCCATGAGATTCGGATTCTCTAAAAAAACCGTTCGATCCGGGTTTGTCTCATTTAAACCAAATGACGCAATGACTCGTTCCTCCGGGGCAGGAAATGTATAGATCTCATTCATCTTCGTGTTTCCGTGCTGGTTCATTGTAAAGGTAGCAACTGCAACCAGACTTACAATTATGCCTAGTGTAATTATCCCGATGTTTACATACCGGTTCATTCTCTCCCCTCAATCACCTTAAAAAATAAAAATGGTTTTTATTCGGTCAACGGTGTTATTCAATTCAGATCACCTATTCCTACATCAAATCCCTTTCTATTTATTATCGAGAAATTTTTGTTTGATTTCACCCGAACGCCAAATACAGGAAGTACACCCCGATAGCAATAATGGCGATCCCGATCACCCGGTCGGCAAGCTCGCCGCTGACGTTCGCTTTTTCCTTGATCTTCTTCCCGACCGCACCGCCGGCCGAGCTGATGACTATGAGCGGGATGCTCATCCCTACTGCGTAGACAAGGATGGTAAAGACTCCCTGCACCGCGGTCTGGGAGAGGGCGATGTAGGTGAGGACAACGATGAGCATGGGCGCTCCCCGCCCGATGGTGATCGCCCCGAACGAGAGGCCGAGAAGGAAGGCACCGGTGACCGTGTAGGAGACCGGGGCCCGGAGCCGGGAGAAGATGCTTTTTATGGGCGGTTTGTAGAGGTGGAGGAGCTGGAAGCCCATGAGGATGAGGAGGACGCCGCCGATACACCAGGCAATGGTGCTGTTTAAGAAGAGGAGGTAATGGCCGAGGAACCCGGCGACAAGCCCGAGCGGGAGGAGGACAAGGATGGTGCCGAGGGTAAACGCGAGGACGAGCCGGAGGATGGCGGAGAGGGAGAGTTTGGTGGCGCCGCTCGTGAGGTACCCGATGAGGCCGAGGCAGAGGACGCTGTTGCACGGGCAGATGCCGGCAATAAGGCCGAAGACGAAGATCCCGAGGAGCGAGGGGTCGAAGGCGGGCATTGGTTGAGAATTGTCCGGAACAGGGAAAAATAATTCGGAATGGGGAGGGAATCCTGTGCCGGCCAGTGATTACGTTCTGCTCTGATGGGTCTATTGTGTACACAATTCCCTCAGGTCCGGACCCCCCCGTACGAACTGATGGGGGAGGGGGGTACCCCCCACCGGGCCCGGCACATGGGGGGGAGGGTGACCCCCTCTTAGAAAAAACGAAGGAGGGGGGGGTGGGGGCCACCCCCTTCCCCTTTTGTCCGCAAAACCGGTCGTGTTCTCCAAAATCCCGGCCTGTATTTCGCATGGAACCACGACGGAAAAGCCAAATGTGGCAGGGTCATCATTTTTGATGAGGGGGGTTGTTTTGGGGCGGGTGGGGGGGGGGGGGGCCCCCCCGGCCCCCCCCCCCCGCCCCCCCGCCCCCCCCCGCCGGGGTGGGGGAAGAGGGGGCGGGGCCCCCCCTCCCCCCCCCCCC
>NZ_DAQC01000001.1:955228-1061189 GCF_002502735.1 Methanoregula sp. UBA64 | reverse complement strand
GAGGGTGACCCCCTCTTAGAAAAAACGAAGGAGGGGGGGGTGGGGGCCACCCCCTTCCCCTTTTGTCCGCAAAACCGGTCGTGTTCTCCAAAATCCCGGCCTGTATTTCGCATGGAACCACGACGGAAAAGCCAAATGTGGCAGGTTCATCATTTTTGATGAGGGGGGTTGTTTTGGGCCGGATGGGGGAGGGGGGTACCCCCCTGCCGGCCCGGCACATGGGGGGGAGGGTGATCCCCTCTTAGAAAAAAAAGGGAGAGGGGGTGGGGGTCACCCCCCTCCCCCCGGGTCCGGATCCGGAAAACAGAGATCGAATGTTTGGATTCTGCAATACGCTTCCTGAATTCCATAATGACAGGTCATCCGGTTTTGGAAAAATTCTGGAGAAACGGGATTGCGACAGTCAGCCCTCAAATGCCATTCCCCCTGGCGCATTCGGGGTGGATTAATTGCCGAAAACGGGCGAGGAGCTCCTTCCCTGTGGGGAAATAATTATCCCGTCCTGACAGAAAGGAAGAGAATGCGGTTATGACCGGGACGGGAAAATGAAGATCTACCTGGATGTCTGCTGTTTGTGCAGACCGTTTGATTCGAAAACCCAGCCACGGATCCATATGGAGATGGAAGCGGTAATTGCACTTCTGGACCGGTGCAGGCTTGACTGGGAACTGATCTCAAGCGATGTGATCGCGTATGAAATCTTTCAGATTCCAGATCAAAACCGGTTACTCCACGTCCGTGAAATCACCTCGCTTGCGCGGGAAACCGTCGAATGGGATGACCGTCTGGAAGAGCGGGCCGACATCCTGGCAGCATCCGGAATTGACGCAATGGACGCATTGCATGTCGCCTGCGCCGAGCGGGCCGGTGCGGTGTTTGTGACAACGGATGACCTGTTGATAAAAAATATCAAGAGGATGAGCAACAATACCACTGTACGTGTATGCAACCCGGTCGATCTGTACCTGGAGGTGAAAAAGAATGAAGACCAGAACTCTCCATGAAATTCATACAGAAGGTATGGATGCGCTCTTAAAAGCACTCGGCCCGGTAGATATGATCCGGTTCCTTCAGATGTTTGACGAAGGCAAGGGGGATTATACCAAAGAGCGGAAAACCTGGCTGAAAAAGGATGTGCATGAAATATCCCGTGAAATACGGGATATGAAAAAGAAGCAGCTGATCTGAGACTCCTGTTTTCCCGGGGATCCCCGGTAATCTTGCAAGAGTCTGCGAATCTCTTTTTTATCCCTCAAAATATGACAGGAATGTCGGTTTTTCTAGATCATCCCCGGCCCGATCTCGTCCTCATTCCCGAGATTATCCGGGTGGATCTCCTGCCGGATCACGAGAGCCAGGATAAGGATGACAATCCCGAGCACGAACGACCCGAAGAATGCAAGGTCAAAACCCGCCGAGATCACCGGTTTTTGGAGCTCAACCGGCGACAGGTGTGTCACATCGTGGTTTGCCGCAATCGTGTTGACGCCCCAGAGGAAGATCATGTTGAAGACGGCGATCCCGAGCGTGAGCGGGGCGAAGCGTTCCAGGCTCGTGAGGCTCGATACCATGCCATGCCGGGTCTTTGCCACCGCGTTCATGATGAGGTTCGAGGCCGGCGTTACCATGAGCCCGAGGCCAAGGCCGATCAGGGCCAGGCAGCCCACCACGTACAGCATGGCCGTATCGGCGTGGAGCCGCATAATGCAGAAATACCCGGCAACAAGAAGGACCCCGGCCGCAATGCAGAGCTTTTTCGGGCCCACCCGGTTAAAGAGCATCCCGGAAAGCATCCCGGCAGCCATCATGGCCACGGAAAGCGCCGTCATGATCAGCCCCGCCGTCGACGTATCCACATCGCGGATGTATTTTAAGTAGAACGGCAGGAGGTAGTTGATCCCCGCGTAGCTGAAGAAGACAAGCGAGAGCAGGATGTTGATGGCAAGGAAGTTCCTGTTCTTGAAGAGCGAGAGGTCGAGGAGGGGATCCGTGACCCGGCATTCCTGCCACACGAAGCCCGCGAGCAGGAGGACGGTGAGTACGGCAAGGCCGAGGATGATCGGCGAGGTCCACCCCATACTCTCGCCTTCCGAGACCACGAAGAGCAGGGAGGCAAGGCCGGTAAACGCGAGCAGGGCGCCGGTCCGGTCAAAGCCCGCAAGGCTCCCGCTGCTCTCCCGAACCGGGATCACCTTTGCCCCGAGCAGGATTGCGCAGATCCCTATCGGCACATTGATGAAGAAGATCCAGTGCCACGACAGGTACTGGACCAGCACGCCGCCGATGGTAGGCCCGAGGGCAGTCCCGAGCGCGGCAAGGGTCATTACGATCCCCATCGCCTTTCCCTTCTGGTCCATCGGGATAAAGGCCGTGACCATGGCAGGCCCGATCGCGGTGATCATGGCCCCGCCGACCGCCTGGAACATCCGGGACGCTACCAGGATCCCAAGGGAGTTTAAGAGTTCCGGCAGGAGTCCGCAGGCAAGCGAGCCCAGGGTAAAGATCACAAACCCGGCCAGGAACACGCGTTTGAACCCGATGATGTCCGAGACCTTCCCAAAGACCAGCACGCAGCCGGCCATCACGAGCAGGTATGCGGTGGCCACCCAGCTCACGGTCGTTGTCGAGACATTGAAAGCCTCCGAGATAGTGGGGAGTGCGATGTTGACGATCGTGCCGTCAAGCGCAGCCATGAACGTGGCAAGCGAGATGGACAGAATCAGCAGGGTGTATCCGGATCGGGCGGTGCCCGTGGCGGAGGCGCTCATGGTAAGGGTGTTTTTCTCCACGATGTGATGAGGGTTGCGTTTTCTCTTTTCGGGCACACGATGCTGCAATCCTCATAAGCCCGTTCATCCAACCATACCGGTATGGAACATTCCCATGCCGGCCTTTTTATTGCCGTAGTAGTCTTTGTCCTGATTGCCGCCGGGATCATGGCGGTCTTCAACCCACCGCTCGCCGGATCCGGTGCCCCGGGCCCCGGCGCAGGTGCCGTTATGCTCACCGGCGTCCCCGATGTGATGCAGTCCCAGACCTGGTCCTGCGGGGCGGGGTCGTTTAAGGCCGTGCTTGGCTATTACGGGATCTCGGCCTTTGAGTCCGATCTGATCGTCCTCCTCAACACCACGCCTTCCCACGGGACGTACCCCTGGGACATGGTGAACGCTTCAGAGAAACTCGGCCTCTCTGCGCACTGGCGCGAGAACGTGACGCTCGACGAGGTCCGGGCCTCGCTCGACGCGGGCGTTCCCGTGATCATCGACGGGCAGCGGTACCAGGACGCGAACAAGTCCTGGGACGATACCTGGGATACCGGCCACTACATGGTGGTCATGGGGATGGACGACCGGAACGTGTATCTCGAAGACCCGGCCGTTCTCGGGTCGCGCCTGTCCGTGCCCCGGGATACGTTTGTTGCCCTCTGGCACGACTACGAGAGCGATCTCCCGGTCCCGCCCGGCGCCCACAAGTACTACCATATCGGGGTCTTCGTGAACGGGACGGTCCCCGCGAACCGCCCGGCATATCTCAATATCACCGATACCTACCCGGCGGTCTGGAAAGATCAGGTTGTCCGGCTGTAACGCGGGTCAGCCCCGCCCTCTCCTTTTTTACCCGGTCACCCCGGGCCGCAGACGCCTGGTTTTATTATGCACGTAAACGGACAAACATATCAAGAGCCAGATCCAATGATCTGTGACATTACCGGGGTACCGTTACATGGCAGCAGCACAACCCATGGATCAGCGTGAAGTCGAAACGCTCCAGTATTACTTGAAAGAATACGGCCAGCAGGCCGAGGTCTTTGCGAGCCAGCTCGAACTCATGGACAACGGCCGCATGGAAGCGCTTGCCGCGATCGAGGCGCTCCAGGCACTCGTCGAGTCCGATGATGGCACCGTCCTCCTCCAGATCGGCGGCGGGGCGAGCCTCAAGGCAAAAATTGTCGAGCCGGACAAGGTTCTGTTAAACATCGGATCCGATGTGATCGTAGAGAAGCCCAACGCGGCCGCGATCGAGTACTTAAAAGACCGGATCACGGAGCTTGAAGCCTCCCAGAAGAAGGTGGCAGAGGCACTGGAGAAGCTCCGCACCCAGATGAACGAGATCGCAAAGCGCCTCGAACAGGGCTATGCACAGGCACAGGCAGCAGCGGGCGGCAGCCACGCGGGCCATGCGCATGTCCACAGCGAGGACGAAGACGAAGAATAACCCCGGATAGAGGATCGTTCGTTTCATGTTTTCAGGGCTCAAGGAACGGCTGCAGGCCGCACGGAACCGGCTTGGCGGCAGCATCGGGGCGGCAGCCACAGCCCAGGCTCCGGCAGCGGCCGGTCAGCCGGTCAGCGGTGCTCCCGCACCGGCCCCGGCCGGTACGGCCCCCGCACAGCAGGAAGGCCCGTCCTTTACCGACAAAGTCAAGTTTTTGATCATCGACCGCGAGCTCGTGGTCTCTGAAAAGGACGTAGCCGATGCTCTGGGCGAACTGGAGATGACGCTCCTCGAGAGCGATGTCGCCCTCCCGGTGACCGATGCGATCATCACTGACGTAAGAAAGAGCCTGGTCGGGAAGCACCGCAAGATCGGGGAATCGGTCGATGCCCTCGTGGTCGGGGCCCTGAAATCCGCACTCTTAAACGTGCTCGGCAAGGGCTTTGACCTGACTGCCTATATCAAGGCCCACGAACGCCCGGTAAAGATCCTCTTTACCGGCGTCAACGGCACGGGAAAGACCACGACCGTTGCAAAGATCGGGGCGTATCTCAAGAAGGAGGGGTTCTCGGTCGTGATCGGCGCCGGCGATACGTTCCGGGCCGGGGCCATCGAACAGATCGGCGTGCATGCCGAACGGCTCGGCATCAAGGTGATCGAGCACCAGACCGGTGCCGACCCGTCGGCCGTGCTCTTCGATACCGTGCAGTACGCCATCGCCCACAAGACCGATGTGGTTCTTGCCGATACCGCAGGCAGGTTCCACACCAAGTCCAACCTCATGAGCCAGCTCGACAAGATCCGGCGCGTGATGAAGCCCGATCTCATCGTGTATGTTGACGAGGCAGTGGCGGGGAACGACGCGGTGGTCCGGGCAGCGGAGTTCGACAAGACGGTCGGCGCCGATGCCATCGTGCTCACCAAGGCCGACATGGACTCCCGGGGCGGGGCGGCGATCTCGATCGCCCATACGATAGGAAAACCCCTGCTCTTTTTGGGCACCGGCCAGGCCTACGAGGACATCGTGCCCTTCGATCCCGATACGGTGGTCGAGGAACTCTTCGGAGGCGCGTAACCATGATGGACAACCTCTCGGAGTCGCTCAAGGCGGCCTTAAAGAAGCTGGCCGGGAAAGCGGTCGTCGACCGTGCTGCTGTCGACGAGCTGGTAAAAAACCTCCAGCGGGCGCTCCTTGCAGCGGACGTGAACGTCAAGCTCGTGATGGAGCTCTCGAAAGCCGTCCGGACCCGGTCGCTCGACGAGGAACTCCCGAAGAACACCAATGTCCGGGAGCACGTGCTGCGGATTGTGTACCAGGAGCTCGTCCGCCTCGTCTATGCAACGGCCGACTTAAAACTCGAACCGCAGGTCATCTTAATGGCCGGCCTCCAGGGGAGCGGCAAGACCACGACCACGGCAAAGATCGCCCGCTACTTCCAGAAGAAGGGCATGAAGGTCGGGGTCATCTGCGCCGATACGTTCCGGCCCGGGGCCTACGACCAGATATCCACGCTCTGCGTGCAGGTTAATATCCCCTGTTTTGGCGACCCGAAGGCAACCGATGCCCGGAAGATCACTACCGAAGGGCTCGTTGCGCTTAAGGACCAGGAAGTCATCATCGTCGATACCCAGGGCCGGCACGCGCTTGAACCCGACCTCATCCAGGAGATCATCGACTTAAACAGGATCACGAAAGCCACCCACCGCTGGCTCGTGATCGATGCCGCGCTCGGCCAGCAGGCAAGCGAGCAGGCGAAACGGTTCCACGAAGCGATCGGGATCGACGGCGTGATCATCACGAAGATGGACGGGACCGCAAAAGGCGGCGGCGCCATATCGGCCGTTGCCGAGACAAAGAGCGGGATCGTCTTTGTCGGTGCGGGAGAGACGATCGAGAACCTCGAACGCTTCGATGCAAACGGGTTCATCTCCCGGCTTCTCGGGATGGGCGACCTCCAGGCCTTGATGGAAAAGGCCAAGGAAGCCCAGATGGGCGAAGAGATGGACATGGAAGCGATGATGAAGGGCAAGTTTACCCTTCGCGACATGTACAAGCAGCTCGAAGCCCTGAATAAGATGGGCCCGTTAAAGCAGATCATGAACATGCTCCCGATGGGGAACATGAACCTGCCCGAGGGGGTCTACGATGTGACGAGCACGAAGATGGTCCGGTACCGGATCCTCATGGACTCGATGACCCCAAAGGAGCTCGACGATCCTTCCACCATCAACAGCTCCCGGATGCAGCGAATCGCCCGGGGTGCCGGCGGCACGCCCGAGGAAGTACGGGAACTTTTGAAATACTATAAAATGATGCACAAGACGCTTAAGGGCCTCAAGGGCATGGGAAGCGGCGGGAAATTCAACATGCAGCGCTTAATGAAGCGCTTCTCGGGAATGCAGTAATGGCCTTGTTTGCGGTTGTCGGGCACCTTGCCCGCACGGACGGCGAGTTCTCCTTAAACGACCTTCCCGGGGCAGGGCGCATGGATGTGCTCTGCCGGTGCGTGAATGCCACGCTCTTCCTCTCCCATGACTTACGGAGGGATGCGGAATGCTGTCTTGTCCTTCTCGGGGGGCCAAAAGGGCCAAAGACGGTGATTTTCAGGGGCGACGGGATCCGATCGCTCTCCCCGGACGAGAGAAGCGCCGGGGCGCTCATCAAAAAAGCGCTGTCCATTCCCTGCGGGAGCGAGTTCCGCGAGGCTGCACCCGGGGTATTTGTGAGAAACGGCGGCCTTGAGCGGCTCTTTGCCGAACACCCGTTTGCGGTGCTGGACGAGAAGGGGACCGATATCCGGACCGTGCAGGAGGTGCCGGCAGCGTTTCTGCTCTCCGACCACCAGAACTTTACCGAAGCCGAGGAGGCGCTCATCAGGGATGCGCCGCGGTACTCGGTAGGACCGGTCTGCCTGCACGCCGACCACACGATTACGGTGATCTCAAACGAGATCGACCGGAGGAACAACGGATGGCACTAAACGAACAGGTAGAAAAGATCCTTGCCTATGGCGAATGCTGCGACCACTGCCTCGGGCGGTTCTTCGGGAAGCGCTCGCACGGGCTCACGAACGACGAGCGGGGCCGGGGGCTCAGGGTAGCCCGGGCACTCGAATCAAATATCCCGTACGAGAAGCCGGCCGGCGCCTGCTGGATCTGCGGGAACTTCTTTGACGCAGTCCCGGAATGGGCAGGAAAGGTTGCTGCCGCACTGGGCGAATACGAGTACACGACCTTTCTCGTGGGCTGCCGGGTGCCGCCCCTTGTTGCCGAGAACGAGGAGATGGTCTGGAGCGATCTTGCCCTTGCCGAACCGGAACCTTTTAAGTCGGAGGTAAACCGCGAGGTGGGAAAGGCCGTCTCGGCTATCACCGGAAAGTCCGTGGATTTCAAGAAACCCGATATCGTTGCCCTGCTCGACCCCTCGACCGGGGATGTCGAGGTCCAGGTGAACGCGATCTTCTTCTACGGGCGGTACCAGAAGTTCGAGCGCGGTATCCCCCAGACCCACTGGCCCTGCCGGGCCTGCCACGGGGCGGGCTGCGAGAAGTGCAACTTTACCGGCAAGCAGTACCTGGACTCGGTCGAGGAACTGATTGGGAGGCCGGCCATCGAGGCGTTCGGTGCGGAAAATGCCGTGCTGCACGGGGCTGGCAGGGAAGACATCGATGCCCGGTGCGTGGGGACCGGCCGGCCGTTTATCCTGCAGATCGATGCCCCAAAGAAGCGGACCATGGACCTCTCCGCCCTTGAAGCGGCTATCAACGAGTCGGCCGGAGGCCGTGTCTCGGTTGCCCTCATGCACTGGAGCGACCGGGCAGAGGTGGAAACCCTTAAATCAAGCAAAGCGCATAAAAAATACAGGATCCTGGTCGAGGTTGAGGGGCAGATATCAGCGGAAACGCTCTCAAATGCCCTGAAAACCTTATCGGGCGTCACAATACATCAGCGCACGCCCGAGCGGGTCGCACACCGGAGAGCAGATAAGATCCGGGAGCGTAAAGTCCTCGATATTGAGTGTGTGGGGGAACAGGACGGACAGTTCATTCTCGAAGTCCTCGGCGAAGCCGGCCTCTACATCAAAGAACTCATATCAGGTGATCAGGGAAGGACCATCCCGAGTCTTGCCGAGATCCTGAAGCGGCCTGCACGAGTCAAGAGTCTTGATGTCGTGCAGGTAGAAGGACCACTGGAGGGAGAATAGTTATGGCACACCACAACGGACCCAGAAAGAAAACAAGGTACAAGTTCAAGAAGGAATTAAGACAGCGCGGGCTGCCGCCGGTCACCTCCGTGATCCAGCAGTTCGAAGTTGGCGACAAGGTTCACATCGTAGTGAACACGAGCGTCCAGAAAGGGATGCCCCACCGCAGGTTCCACGGACTTACCGGTACCGTTATCGGCAAGCGCGGCCGTGCATGGATGCTTACCATCCACGACGGTAATGCGGAAAAGATGGTCATTGCAAGACCGCAACATCTAAAAGCACAAAAGTAATTCAACTGTTCAAGGTGATTGGCATGAAGGTAAAGGCTATACTTAGCGAAGAGAAGGTTACACTTCCTGAGCTCCGCGCAGCTCTTTTAGGCGTGGAGGCAGAGAGGATTGCTGCGGAAAAGGAGATGTCGTACGAGTTCCGGCGCAGTATGGACCATGCCAATCAGCTTTCAAAGACCGCGCCCGAGAAATCAAAAGAGCTCGTGGACAAACTTTTAAAGCTCGAGAAGATGAAGCCGGAGATCGCCTACCGCATTGCAAATATCATGCCGAAAAGCCGGGATGAGGTGCGGGCGATCTTTGCAAAGGAGCGGTACACGCTCGAACCGGCTGAGATAGACACTATTATCGACCTGGTCATGGCGCACTTCTGAGGTGCAGATCATGAAGGCCGAGAAAAAAGAGGTCAACGCGATCGTACTGGACGTGCTCATGAAAGGGCACATGGACGATCCGCGCCCCCAGTTCAAGCGCGAGCCGGTTGTTCAGGCAATCGGTCTGGAGCAGTTCAAGCTCCTTGAACTGATCCCGAAACCTAACGTTGTGATCAACCTCCACGACAATGTCTATATCGGGGATTCAGCGCGGGACAAGATCGAGCGTGTGAAGCGCCGGATCGGGTACGACGAGCTGACACCGACTGCCAAAGGCGAGCTGCCTTTCATGGTCGAGCAGATCGTAAAGGACCGCGAGCCGGACTTTGTCACCTTCTTCAACAAGGCGATCTCGATCACCCCGAAACTCCACATGCTTCACCTCCTCCCGGGTATCGGGAAGAAACTGATGTGGGAGGTGCTCGAGTCCCGGACCAGGAAGCCTTTCGAGAGTTTTGCGGATATCTCCACCCGGATCAAGTCGCTCCCGCACCCGGAGAAGATGATCGAGGCCCGGATCCTCGAAGAACTGCAGGACAAGGACGTCAAGTACCATCTCTTTACCACGAAATGAAAGCCCGTAACGACCAGCACTTCCTCATCGACAAGAATGCGATAGGCCGGATTGCGGGCTGTGCGGAGGTAAACGGGAAGGTTGTCCTTGAGATCGGGCCGGGGAACGGTGCCCTGACCCGGGCCCTGCTCGATGCAGGCGCGACCGTCCATGCGGTAGAGCTCGATGGTGCCCTCTGCGAGGAACTGGCGGAACGGTTCGCGGCAGAGATTGCCGATGGCCGGCTGACCGTTACCCACGGGGATGCCACCAAATGCCCCCTCCCTCCGTTTGAGATGGTGGTCTCGAACCTTCCCTATTCTGCGTCCTCCAAGATTACCTTCCGGCTCCTGGATACCGGGTTTACCGTTGCGGTGCTGATGTACCAGCAGGAGTTTGCGGAGCGTATGGCAGCGCCGGCGGGCACAAAAGAGTGCGGACGGCTCTCTATCATGGTCCAGACCTATGCGACCGTCCAGAAATGCTTTACCCTCCCGCCCACCTGCTTCTCGCCAAAACCGCAGGTGCACTCGATGGTGGTAAAGGTCGTTCCCCGGCCGCCGATCTTCTGGGTCAATGACAGAAAGCGGTATGCCGCGGTGGTCCTCGCCCTCTTTACCCACCGGAGAAAAACGGTGAAGAACTGCCTGAAAGGGTCGTCGGGAATCATCGATCCCGCATGGGCGGAACGGGTCATTGCCGCCCTGCCCGAGGAGATCCTCAAAAGCCGGCCGGAAGAACTGTATTTAGAGGATTTCGCAACAATTTCAAATTTCGAATAATTTGGATTTTTTGGATATTTCCGATTTTACCGACGATAATTCCTGTCGTTTTTTTTGGATTTCACGTTTTGTCAGCACAGGACACCACCTGTGACTCCTCTTTTTTCCTTGCGGTTTTGCCGCATGATGGCGGGTACGGGACGAATCGGGGCTATTTCCCGTTCTATCCCCTATACACTGCCGGCAGGTTTATTATAACCGGGTGTTTTGGGAGAGTTCGTACTGGCTCCGGCCCTCCTGTGGTGTTGCATTTTTTACCGGGTTATCAGGGAGGATGACTGCAACGATCTGATCCTTCATTACCCGGCACGTCCATCACCCTGTATGATCGGCCATAGGGATCTGGTGCTGATTCTTGCAGCAGTCGCGGTTGTGATTACCGTTCTCCTCGCGGCAGTTTTCCTGTTCACTCCCGTTTTTAGGTCGGGTGCCGGTACACCAGCGCCGCTTACTCCTGTCGAAGTGCGGTCGTACCAAGGCCAGGACCTCTCCTCGGTTAACGATCTGCGTGAGAATGCAATCAGGGGCACCCAGTACATCAACGACTCCACCTACCGCCTGACCGTCACGGGTCTTGTCAACCGGAGCACCGAATACTCATACGATGACGTGCTTGCAAAATTCCCGCATTACTCCAAGATCGTGACTCTTCACTGCGTGGAAGGCTGGGACGCTACCCTTCTCTGGGAGGGAGTGCTTGTCCGCGATATTATCCGCGATGCCGGGGCAAACCCCCGGGCAAACACCGTAGTCTTTACCGCTGTTGACGGGTACACGACCTCGTTTCCACTCTCCTATTTTACGGACCGTGACATCATTCTGGCCTATCGCATGAACAACGTCACCCTCTCCCCGGAACGCGGCTATCCTTTCCAGCTGGTAGCTGAGGACAAATGGGGGTACAAGTGGATCAAGTGGATTGAAAAGATCGAACTTACCGACGATCCATCCTACCGTGGTTACTGGGAGGAGCGGGGGTATTCGAATTCTGGTGACCTCAACCGGAGTTTCACCCGGGACTGAAACCGGGTACCGTGTGGCTGATTACCCTCAGGGTTCTGCCCTGTCCCCGACAAGGATCTTTTTTGTAGTGATAATAATCCACCTGCGGTTCAGTAGCAGGTGGAGGAAGACAAAAAAGCCCATCAGGAGGCCGGACCAGTCGTGGAGATCGGTGAACAGCGCTGAAGGGAGGACAACGTTGTTGAGCCCTGTCAGCTGGAGGAGGACCGAGTACTTCAGCAGGCCGGTGACCATGCAGATCACAAACGATATGCCCAGGAGGAGGTCTGTGAGCCATTTTATCTTTATCGCGGCATCCATTTGATCACCCTTTCTCCTTACCCATGATATTGGTATTTGCCGGGGCGATCTTTTTTCCCCTCCTTTGCCCCATCATCAGTACCTATGTCCTACGATCCCGCACAGGTGTACCAGCCCGAAGCGGATACCTTCCTGCTCCTTTCGGCGGCACAAGCGGAAGTGCGGCCCGGCGACCGGGTGCTCGAAGTCGGGACCGGCTCCGGCCGGATCGCCGCTGCACTCGTGCAGGACTGCGATATCGTGGCAACGGACATCAATCCCCACGCAGCGTTCTGTGCAAGGACGGAAGGCGTGGAGGTGGTGCGGTGCGATCTCTTCTCTGGCCTCCGGGGCAGGTTCGATCTCGTCCTCTTCAACCCGCCGTACCTGCCAACGCAGGAAGATGAGAAGCTCGACGACTGGCTGGAGTACGCGCTCGACGGTGGAACGACCGGCCGCGAGGTCATAGAGCGGTTTGCCGCAGCAGTGGATGGCGTACTTGCATCGCAGGGCCGGATCCTGCTTCTTGTCTCGGCACTCACGGGTATTGCGGAGGTTACGGAGATCTTTTCCCGGTACGGTTTTACCGGCAGGGAAGTAATGCGGGAGACCGCAGAAGGTGAACTGCTGGTCGTGCTCAGGATAACACGGACGGACCGTTAACTCCTGAGCCAGAGGATCAGGATGATGATATTGATGGCGATGATAAGGCTCACAAGCCCGAGCCCCGGTAACAGCCAGTCGGAGTCCACGAGAAGAAAAGTGGCCCAGAGGAGGCCGGCGAGGGTGATAAGATAGAAAAAGACCAGCTGGCGGAATTTCATAGCGATATACCCGTTTATCGTGTGCTTTGTTGTATTCTTTTTGATCTATGCCGGTACCGCGGCCCTTCTGATATTGAATGTATATATGGGACGCCCGGCAATATCAAAAGGAATTTTCTTCTTTAAAAAAAATCCTGCAAATCCCGTTTTACCCGGCTCATAAGAACCATTCGAGTAATCCCATGGATCCCACTCTCCGCGACGATATACGATCCCGCCTGCAACGGTACGACAGGGCCGTGCAGGCGGCAGGCGACCCCTTAAAAGACCGCAGCAGTTTCGGGCGGTACCGGGCCGGTGACCCGTATTTTGAACAGTATGCCCTTCGTGTTGCATTCGATATAGCCGCAGCGTCAGGAGCGGCAGTGCCGGAGGAATTCCGGAAGGAGTACGACAAAATCACGCGGGAACTGGCGTCTCCCGCGTGCGGGGGAAGCCGGGCTTACCGTGAAGAGCTCTGCCGTGATCTCCATGCATATGTCGAGGTGTACCGGACGGTCCTCTGCTGCCAGGAACTGGGGATGGGCGATGTCCGCACGCAGACCGGCCCGCTGTTCCGGGCGGAGATCGGGATCCTTTTGGCGGAACTTGCCGGGGAGTTCCCGCTGGCGGATCTCGCGCGCGAAGTGCAGTATCTCGATGCTGCACTCGCGGCGATCCATGAGGCAGGACCGGCCCGCACCGCCGGCGATCTTCTGGACGCGGGTGTTCCCGATCCCGTATCCGGCTCCCGTATCCTCCAGAGGAAGAAGGGGCAGGCCGGGGCCCGGTAACGCTTTTTTAAACGATCAGCCGGCGCCGCATCAGGTTGATCGGGATCACCCAGAAGACGGCAGTTGCTGCAAGGATCCAGACGATGTTGAGCAGGAGGAGAGGCCCGGCGGCAGCGAGCGTTGCCATCCTCATCAGTGAGACAAGGTGGGTGAGCGGGAAGAATGCAAGGGCGACATACTGGAGAGCTGCGGGCATGACCGCGAGGGGAAAGAAGGTCCCGGAAAAGAGCATCATCGGGGTGATAAATAGGAACGCGGGATAGTTGAGCGTGTCGATGCCCGGGGTGACCGCGGTAAAGCACATCGCGATTCCTGCAAAGAGGAGCCCGGCGACAAACGCGAGCGGGATGGCAAGGAGCGAGAACGGGAGCGAGACAACGCCGAATGCGACAAGGACCGGGAGCATGATGGCAACCGAGATCACGCTCCGGGTCGCTCCCCAGAGCAGTTCGCCGGCGATTACGTCCTCGATCGAGAGCGGGGTCGCAATGATCGCATCGAAACTCTTCTGGTAGTACATCCGCACGTACGAGCCGTAGGTGCATTCGAAGAATGCGGAGTTCATCACCGAGATGGCAAGAATTGCCGGGGCAATGTAGGTGACATACGGTATCCCGTCGATGGCCCCTACGTAGGTGCCGATCCCAAGGCCGATGGCGGAAAGGTACAGGAGCGCCTCGACAAAGGGCGGGAAGAAGTTCACCTTCCAGGTTTTACAGAAGACATCGAGATTGCGGCGCCAGACCATGACCGCACGCCTGCTGACCCGGGGGATCGAAAAGACCGACGTCATCTTACTCCCTCAGCGCTCTCCCGGTGAGTTTCAGGAATACATCTTCGAGCGTTGCCGGCCGGGTAATCACCCGGCTGTTCCGGCACCGGTCGAGCAGGGTTTTAGCGAGAGCCCGCGGATCCCCGGAGGTGACCTGGATCTGGTCGCCGGCAACCTCGTAGGGAATGCCCGCGTCAGTGAGGCAGGCGACGACTTCGGGCGTGTTGTCTGTCTCCACCATCTCGCTCCCGGCGTATTTCTGCACGAGTTCTGCGGGGGAACCTTCGGCAAGGAATGTCCCGTTGTCCATGATGATGAGCCGGTCGCAGAGCCGGGCAGCTTCGTCGAGGTAATGGGTTGTGAGCACGATGGTACGGCCTTCGGATCTGAGCTGCCGGAGCCGTTCCCAGATCAGGTGCCGGGCCTGCGGGTCGAGGCCGATGGTGGGCTCGTCGAGGATGAGGAGATCGGGGTTGTTGATGAGCGCCCGGGCAAGGATGAGGCGCCGTTTCATGCCCCCGGAGAGTTTGTCTACGGAGACGTCCCGCTTTTCCGTGAGGGCGACAAAGGCAAGGAGTGATTCGGCCCTCCGGGCAGCCTCGTCCTGCGGTATATCGAAGTACCGGGCATACGTGAGCAGGTTTCCCCCGCACGAGAAGTCGGGGTCGAGGTTGGAATCCTGCGGGACAACGCCGATCTTCTGCTTGATCTCCGCGGGGTTCTTGTCCGGGTCAAGGCCAAAGACCGTGAGGGTTCCCGAGGACCGGGGCGAGATGCACTCGATCATCCGCATGGTCGTGGTCTTCCCGGCTCCGTTTGGCCCGAGAAGACCAAAGACTTCGCCTTTTTTTACCGAAAACCGGATATGACTGACGGCGACCATGTCGCCATAGGTTTTAGTCAGGTCGTCGGCTTCGATGATAGCGGGCAGGGGGTATCTCCTCCGTAACCATCAGTGTATCGTCTTTCCATAAAATGCTCGTGATGGGACAAATGAAGGCAGGCGATCGGGCGCAAAGGTAAAAAAAGATCAGGCCGAAGGGGTTGCCACTTCGCTTTTCACGAGCACTATACCGGCGATGAGCACCGCGAGCAGGGCCACGGCAGCAAACATCTGGTAGACATCGGCGGTGGTCGATACATTGAAGATCAGGATATGCCGGACCATGCCGGTAAGGCCGGCGATCAGGAGTGCCCGCACCTCGACATGCTTGGTCCGGAAATAGACCGTCACGGTCTCGAAGAGCACGATGATGGTGATCGTAAGAAGCAGGGAGTTGATCACCGAAACGATACCGTTTGCAAGATCGCGGGTCACGATCATGGTGAGGATCTGCAGTGCCGCATCGTACACCGAGAAGACTGCGATGATCGTGAGCATTGCAGCAACAATCATGTAGAGCGCCATCGGGACGAGCGCAAAGAACCTGATAACATACTCTACTCCCGGCGGGTTCGCCGGTGCCTTTGCAGGGGGATGATCTTCTGGCATACCACACTCACACTCCACAGACAGGTACCAGTAGGTAGACGATGGGTGATTAAAAATCTTGGGAATCGCCGGATGACTGCGGCGGCGGGACTACGGGCTTTTTTTCTGGATCCGCGCCAGTGCCCGGTCTGCCGCATCCCGGACATCGGAGAACGGGTCCTCTTTTGCACGCCGGGCAAGTGCCCCGGCTGCCCGGGGATCGGCCAGTTTCCCGAGGACCTCTGCTGCCCCGGTCCGGATCCGGTCGTCCGGGTCGTCAAGGCAGCGGACGAGGGGGAGGGTTGCACGCCGGTCCTTCAGCCTCCCAAGGGAGGATATCGCCCCGGCCCGCACGCCGGTATCGCTGTCGGAAAGGGCGCCAATAAGGCCCGGGACCGCCCGGTCGTCGTCCAGCCGGCCAAGCGCGAGGACAACGTCAGTACGGAGACCGTTATGCGGATCGGAAAGCAGCCCGAGCAGGGGTTCGACAGCTGCCGGTGAGCCGGATTTGCCCAGCCGGGAAACCGCATCGCGCCGGGTCTTTAGTACCGGTGACTGTAATGCCGAAAATAAGGAGGAGAGGTCGGTCATACCCGTTGCCGGTGCCCGGTCACCGCTCGCATTCGCCGCCGGACTCGTAGGCGGCGATCACCTTTTTTGCCATCTCGGGAGAGATCCGGTCGTGGATGAGTTTTACCAGCGCTTCTGCATCCTCCACGGCAACGCACCCGAGCCCCTCTTCCCCGGTAAGGATTTTTTCCGTGATGTACCCGAGTTCCTCATCGGAGAGCCTGCCGATCCGTTCGGCAAAGTCATCGGCATTTTCGGCAAAATGGTTTGAGACCGGCGGCAGGATCGCGTGGAACATGTGTCCGGATCCCCCGCAGGTGAGGTCCCCGCATTCCGGGGCGAGTTTTTTGAGGATATCGATATCCTTCTGGCTGAGGTCGCGTGCCATAACGATCGTTGTTCCCGTTGGTAGATATTACCCGGCAGTTCCAGATTAGTCTTTTTATCCCGACAGGGCCGGTTCATGAAATCCTTTCGCACATGAGGGCGGGGCGCATGAATGCCCAAGGACAACCGGCCCTGAACGACCGGTGGCTAAAAAAAGGACGGATGAAGATCAGAAGTATTTGTCAATCCACCGCTTGATGCCGGCGATAATTCCCGTGCTGTTGCCGGACGAGGATTTCCCGGAGGACTTTCGTACCGGTGACCGGACCGGCTGCGGTTCGGGACGGCTTGCCTGGATCGGCGGGGGGTGGCTGATGGTCCTTCTCTGGACCGGCTCGCTCCGTTCGGGAATATCTTGGATCATCGAGTGCGATTCTTCCGCTGCGGGTTCAAATCCCCACGAGAACCCGACCTTGTACGCTTCCTCATTCTGCCGGATCCAGTTTGCTGCGGCCATGTATCCCCGGTCTTCCGCCCGCTTTACTGTGTCCTGCGTATCAAGCGTGAAGTGTATCTCCCGCTCAAGAGCAACGAGCTCTTCGTACACACTGGCTGGAACCTTGATCTTCTCCCTGCTCATATCAGTATCATATAGGGATATGCAGGGATACGGTATTTAATGCTTCCTCAAGAAAACCGCCCATATGCCGCCAAATCCACAAACCGGGGATGAATACAGGAAACCGGGCGAAATACCGCATGTACCGCGGGAAGGTTGATACGTTCGCGGGAGGTAATGGTTGATTTACCGGTGTCACAGGTTAGGGCGCCAGGAGAGCATGAGCGATGACAACAATTGTGTATGTTGACGACGATTTCCGGCGCATGCCCCGGGCCGATATGGCAAAACTCCAGAAACTGGTTGCCGAAGGCAGGTATGGCAAGCACAAGATCGCCTACAAGGATAAACAGCTCAATATCGAGATCAAAAAACAGGGGGACAAGATCCAGGTACAGATAATCCGGGTCTCCTAGACGTTAGACGTAACAATATCACAATACTTATAGGGCGGCCGGTGTAACGTGTAAAATACCTTATTCATTTGTTACGGAGAACGATACATTGGCCGGAAGGAAAGTGCAGTATTTCACCGAGAAGGAAGAATCGTTTGTTGACCTCCTCATCGGTATCGGTATCCCACGAACCGTATCAAAAGTCCTCGTTTTTCTTGCAAATACCCCAGAGGCAACATCCCGGGATATCGAACGCGGCGCCGATCTGCGGCAGCCCGAAGTAAGCATCGCACTCCAGTACCTCAAGGAGCGGGACTGGATTGTCACCCGTCTGGAGAAGACCGAGACCATCGGCAGGCCCCAGAACGTTGTCCACCTTTCCCGTCCCATCGATGAGATCGCCGACGCGATCCGGGCGGAAAAGGAGACGGAGATCAAGCAGAAACTCACCCTTGCCCACAAGCTCCGGGACTATATCTGATCCCCGGGGACCGGGGCTTTTTTTGGCACAATCTTGAATTTTAAATTGTTGTCGTGACAACGTTTATCCCTGCATGCTGCACATGAGATCAGGTGTCAGATACCCACGGATCCTGCCTGCCCTGCCTGCCGCTCGGGGCTACGATATCGATCATCAGCAGGACACACGTTGTTCTCATCAATGAGCGGCTCCGCCCGTTCGGGCTTTCCGCCGGCCAGTTCCCGGTCCTCATCAGCCTGATAAAAAAGCAGGACGTAATGCAGGACACGCTTGCCCGGCACCTGCATATCGACAAGGGCGCTGTTGCCCGGACGGTCACAAAACTGGTAACCGCCGGCTATGTCCGCCGCATTACCGATCCTGCGAACCGGCGGACGGTCCGGCTCTTTCTCACCCAAAAAGGCGAAGCCATTGCCCCGGCTATTCTCCGGATCGACCGGGAATGGGAGGAGACCGCCTGTTCGTGCCTTCCCCCGGCCGACCGGGAAAAGTTCTGCAGCCTGACCGGGGCAGTCGCCAAAGCCTGCCTTGCAACCCTTGAGACCCTGGAGGCGGACTAAGTGCCCGATGCTGTTGAATCTGGAAAAGACCCCAAAGACCCGCTTGCCGGCCCGGCCACGCTCGGCGTTGCCCTGCTGACCGGCGACCCCAGGAAGGCGATCGTGAAACTCTCGGGACCCATGATCGTAGTCATGCTCCTGATGTCGACCTACAACCTGGTAAACGCCATCTGGGTTGCCGGCCTTGGCCCGGATGCTCTTGCCGCGGTCGGGTTTGTCACGCCCCTCTTTATGGTGCTCATCGGTCTCGGGAACGGTCTTGGCGCCGGTGCCACCTCGCTTATTGCACGGAGGATCGGGGCCGGCGACCGGGACGGGGCGAACAGGGCGGCCGTCCACTCCATTCTCCTGATGGTGGCGATCTCGATCGTCACGACCGTGCTCCTGCTCCTCTTTGCCGACCCGATCCTGATTGCGTTCGGCGCCGGGCAGACGCTCGGCCTTGCCATCGAGTACGGCCAGGTGGTCTTTGCCGGCACGATCCTCATCCTTGTCACGAGCATGCTCGCCTCCATCCTCCGTGCCGAGGGCGATATGAAGCGGACCATGTACATCTTCGGCGCATCGTCCCTCCTCAACATGATCCTCGACCCGATCCTGATCTACTGGGCGGGCATGGGAATTGCCGGGGCTGCATGGGGCATGATCATCTCTCAGGTCATGGTCGCGATCGTGCTCCTGTACTGGTTCTTTGTCAGAAAGGACACCTACGTCTCTCTCTCGGCAAAGGGCTTTTCATGGGACCATGCAACGATCCGGGGCATCCTCGGGGTCGGGCTCCCGGCGAGCACGGAATTTTTCATGATGTCGATCCTTGCCATCCTCATCAACGGCATGCTTGTTATGACGGCAGGGACCGATGCGGTCGCGGTCTACACTGCCGGCTGGCGCCTGGTGATGTTTGCCATTATTCCTCTCGTCGGTATCGCGATGGCGGTTGTCTCGGTATCCGGTGCAGCGTACGGGGGCCGGCACTATGACAAGCTGCCGGTTATCCATCATTTCTCGATCTGGCTGGGTCTTGTGCTCGCATTGTGCACGAGCGCGATCACCTGGGTCTTTTCAGCGCAGATAGCTACGGTCTTTACCTACTCGCCCGAGACGGCGTACCTCGCCCCGACGATCGCTGCATTCATCGCGGTCATGTGCCTCTTTTACCCGTTCGTCCCGCCGGGCATGATGTCGGGCTCGATCTTCCAGGGCGTGGGCAAGGGCCTGACCTCGCTTGCGATAACCGCCCTGCGGGAGCTGGTCTTTATCGCCCTCTTTGCCTGGATCCTCGGGATTGCCCTTGGCTACGGGGAGCACGGGATCTGGTGGGGGATGGTGGCAGGCGACATTCTCGGAAGTATCGTGGCCTATGTCTGGGCCCGGGCATATATCCGCCGGCTCCAGGCATATGCCTGAAAAATCATTTTGAAAACCGTTTTTTAAAAATCAGTATCCCGCATTCCCCTTCGGCAGGCAGCGGGATTTTACGAGCCGGATTCGGTCTCCGCAGAGATGAGGATGACCTTTACCATCAGGTACGCGACGATCAGGGCAAGCACGAGAAGCCCTGCTGCTACGATGAACCGCTCCCCCTGCGGGATCACCAGGGACAGGTAGATATGGTCTGCGAGCATCGGGCAAGCATCTCCGGCATATGATTATCTCTGGATTTCCTCCGTCCCACCAGATAAAGGTATTGTCGCGGGGACCGTCCCTGCCCCGGGCCAATTATTGATACGTGTAAAGGAAGTACAGGTACCTGAGTATACCCTGGCAGAAAACATGGCGATGGTATGACAGAAGCGTTCTTTTCCTCCGGTCTTTTCACGTTTGTGGTAGTGCCCCTCCTGATCTTTCTGGCCCGCATCTGCGACATGAGTATGGACACCGTCCGGGTCATCTTCATGTCCAAGGGGATCAAGTATCTCCCGTCGATCATCGGTTTTTTCGAGGTGATTATCTGGCTCGTGGCCATCGGCCAGGTTATGAACAACCTGACCAATGTTGTCTGTTACATTGCGTACGGGGCGGGATTTGCCACCGGGACCTTTATCGGGATGGCAATCGAGGAGAAGCTCTCCCTGGGCCTGACCAGTGTCCGGATCATCACAAAAGAAGATCCTTCTGCTCTTATGCAGTACCTCCGGGCCCATGACTATGGCGTGACGGTGGTCAACGGCGAGGGCGGGACCGGGCCGGTAAAGATGGTCTTTACCATCATCAAGAGAAAGGACCTCCACCATGTTGTCGCTGTCATCAAGCAGTTCCACCCGAAAGCGTTCTATTCCATTGAAGAGGTCAAGTCGGTTGCCGAAGGCGTCTTTCCCGAGCGGCGCGCAACCGGGGTATTTGGCTGGATAAGCTCGCTCCGGTTCCGCCGGATAAGCAAATGACCTGCCCGTCCGCCCCCGCCGGTTCCTTTCATATCTCCCCATATCCCGGCGATACCGTCATGGGTCCGTATTGGAATATTGTGTCCTATTGTCGCCTCCGTCGGAAAACTCCAAGTATCTCCGGGGAACAACCGCTTGTCCGGGGAGATGGCAGTGAAGACCAAGAACGGCTGGGTGGAGATCGACCGGATCCGGTACGACCATGATGTCGTGGTCCATACCGACCGGAGCGTGACAAAGCGGCAGAAGAAGGCGGCAAAGAAGTTCCGGAAGATCTACGGGCACACACCGCTCATCGGTGCCGAACTCGATGTCATTGCCGCTGAGAACCCGGCGGCAGTCTATATCGGGACCGGGCAGTACGGCGATCTTCCGGTTACCCGCGAAGCCCGCGGGATCCTGGAGCAGTCCGGGGCCGTGATCCTGCCTACGCCGGATGTGCTCGACCTGATGGCGGAGGAGACCCGGCCCTTTGTTGCGATCCTGCATGTCAACTGCTAAAACGTCAGATCCTGCCTGCACACCGGTGACGGTTTTTAAAAATAAGCCTGATGTGTTTAATAACCGGGATTGTCAAACGGAACTGTACTGATAGACCCCGAGCGGGCCCGGGGGAACGGAGCAGGTATGAAAAAGGACATGTACAGGCAGCAGGCAGCAAACCTGAAGTACTGGACGGACTGCTGGCAGACCTATAATCCCCTGTCGGAACAGATGACCGAAACGGATCTCGTCGCGTTCTGGAACCGGCGGTCGGGCGACTTTGCAGAGAAGATCCGTTCTCCAAAGAGCCAGAAGCGGAGCCGGGACAATATCGGGTTTCTGGAGGCAAACGGCGTCCGGTTTGCGGGTGCAAAGGTCCTCGATATCGGGTGCGGGCCGGGCAGCCTCTCGCTCCCCCTCGCCCGGGCGGGCGCAAAGGTGACGGGGCTTGATATCTCGGCGGGTATGCTTGCCCGGCTCCGGGAGGCGGCAGAGAAGGAAAAGCTCGCGGTCAGGACAATAGAATGCTCGTGGTGGAACGCAGACATCGACGAGCTCGGGCTCCGGGGGAAATTCGATCTCGTCATCGGTTCCATGACGCCGGCGATTAAGGATCACGAGACATTTGAGAAGATGATGGCCTGCTCGAAAAAGCACTGCTTCTATATCGGCTCCCTGCCCGGCACCGGTGCCCCGGTGTCGCAGGATCTTTTAAAAAACATCAGCAGGTCACCGGGCCCCCGCCGCTCCGCCATGGGCATGGTCTTTCCCTTTATGTACCTGTATCTTAAGGGGTACCATCCCGAAGTGAAGATCACCGGGCGGAAATGGACCGAGGATCTCCCGTGGGCCGAGGCTGCCGGGCATGCAATTGATATCCTCAGCCACGACCAGAAGGTGACCGATGCAGCAAAACGGAAGATCCGGGCCTATTACAAGGCTGCCGCTGTTGACGGGATCTGCCGTTTTACAAACGAGATGTTACTGGCGCTGATGGTCTGGCGGGTTGACACATAACACACCGGTCCTCCCCGACAGTCCCCGGATCGTTCGGTACACCCTCTTTTTTAATCCGTTCGTTCAGGTCTTTGGTTACTGCGGGGAACACCCCCGGCGCAGATGAAACGGGATATATACCTTGGCACCTGAGACCCTTCCATACACCGGGGGTCGGGTACGTCTCCCTCAGACTCCTGCTCCCGGCAAGATTCATGCCCCCATGAACGACAACCGCAATGCACCGGATATCGACGAAGCAGCGCTCGACCGGAAGATCTGGTGGCGGATCATTCCGTTTGTCGTGCTGATGTACTTCATCTGCATCCTCGACCGGGTAAACATCGGGTACGCGGCCCTGACCATGAATCCTGACCTCGGGATCGATCCCGCCGTGTTCGGGTTTATCTCGGGCATCTTCTTTGTCAGCTATGTTCTCCTCGAAGTCCCCAGCAACCAGCTCCTTGTCCGGGCAGGTCCGCGAAAATGGCTGTTCCGGATCATGGTAAGCTGGGGGATCCTCACGATCCTGATTGCGTTTGCCCGGTCGCCGCTCGAACTGGGTATCCTCCGGTTCCTGCTCGGGGCGGCTGAAGCCGGCTTCACGCCGGGTATCATGCTCTACCTCACGTTCTGGTTCCGGAAGAACCGGATCTCGCAGGCCCTCGCGGTCTTCTTTGTCGCTATCCCCCTTGCGATGGTCGTGGCCTCGCCGGTCTCTACCTGGATCCTCTCGTCGGCCACATGGGCCGGCCTTGCCTCGTGGCGCTGGCTCTTTATCCTCGAAGGGATCCCGGCGGTCATCGTCGGGTGCCTGACGCTTGCCTGTCTTTCCGATGCCCCCCGGACCGCATCGTGGCTTGCCCCTGCAGAACGCGCCTGGCTCGCTTCCCGTCTTGACGAGGCACGGGTACGGTCGGAAACACCCCGGGCCATCCCGCTCGGACAGCTCGCCTCCACCCGGAACCTCGCGCTCTTCTGCACCTGCGGCTTTCTGGTCGGGCTGTTTCTCACGAGCCTTCTCTTCTGGATCCCGCAGATCGTCAGCACCTCCGGGCTCTCCCGCTCGATCACCGGGACCGGGCTCCTTGTGATGATCCCGTACGCCCTCTCCGCCGCCGTCATGTATCTCTGGTCCCGGCACGCCGACCGGGCCGGCGAGCGCCGGTGGCACGTGGCAGTCCCGTTTTTTGTGGCCGCACTCTGCCTGATCCTGCTCTCTGTCGCGTCCGCCCCACTGGTGGCGTTTGTCTTCCTGACGCTCGCGATCGCCGCCTGCTATGCAGCCTATGCCCCGTTCTTTACGCTCACCCTGGACGCCCTCCCGCCGGGCCTCCGGGCCTCAGGGGTCGCGCTCGTAAATGCCATAGCCTCGGCCGGCTCCTTTGCCGGCCCGGTCCTCCTCGGCCTTGCCGGAGGGACGCTCGAAAGCCCCGGGGTTCTTCTCCTCTTTGCCGTGCTTGGCATCGCGCTCACGGTATGCGGCATCCTGCTTGTCAGAGCCCGCCTCCCTCAGGAGACCGGCGGGGACTTGCCAGGATCCCCGGGCTGACCGGGTTCCTTCGGGAATAAAAAAGAGTTCCGGGAATGATCCCCGGCGTTATTTCTTCTGGTACTGCTTGCCGGCAGCAAACGCCTTTGCAATCTCTTTACCCACGTCGTAATACGTTGCCTGAGCATAGACAATGGGCTGGATCTTTGCAACATCCGGCTTCCCGTCGGTAAGGCAGGACTTCTCCGCATGGATCTCTGCCACCTCGCCGATATAGAGCCGGTGGCTCCCGCAGTCCACTGCGGTAAAGAGTCTGCACTCGATGTTGACCGGGCACTCGTCGGCGAGCGGGGCCGTCTTGAGCTTGCCGTAGCTTGAAGCGAAAACTTGTGACTTGTCCGCATTTTTCCCGGAGACCAGGCCGCAGTGATCGGCCTCGACTACCTGTGCGGCGGAGGGGATGTTGACCGAGAACGTCCGGTTCTCCTCGATACCCTGCACCGTGTAGCGCTCCTTGTTGAGCGCAACGCAGACCATCGGCGGGGCCATGCAGGCAACGGTGGCCCATGCAACGGCCATATAGTTGGGCTTTCCTTTCACGTTCGCGCCCACGAGAACGGTGGGCATCACATTCATGTACGGCATCGGGCCGACAGTAACCTTGGCCATAATAGATTCTCCGGATCCCATTTTGGGAGAATGGATTTTAAGGGTATCCCTTCGCGGGAGAAAAAAACCGAACCGGACTAAAAAACAGTGCTGTGCGGGAAAGATGCGGGACCTTATTTTGTCGTGTTCTCATCGGCGCCCGGGTTCTCTTTTACAACCTCGCGGAGCAGTGTCCGGAACTCATCGTCGTGTCGGGCTAGATTGAAAAATACGCTGCGCATAGTCTCGGGGAACCGTTCGTCTTTCATATCGTGGAACTGGCAGTAATACGCGCAGGCGTCTGTGATTACCTCTTCGCGGCTGGTAGAATTCCGCAGGGCAATTGCATCCAGTTTCTCTACAAGGCTGGTCGGGATCCGTGCCGAGATGAGCGTCTCCTCAGGAACCATGTGATGAACTGATTGTTTAAAACGTATGAATTTATTGTTTTTTTAGTGTTTTTTTTATCGTGCGTCCTGCCCGGACGGTCTCTTCGGGAACGAACCACGGTTTTACCGGGGCAAAGCCGGAACCGCTATATGCCGGGAACGTTTTTTGTATATTATCATGGATGACGCTCAAAAGTGGTTCTCCGATGGTGTCGCCCTGTACGAAAAGGGGGATTATCGGCGTGCCATTGCTGCATTCGACAAGGCGGGCGCCCTCGATCCGTCTATGGCGCAGGTATGGAACAACCGCGGGCTTGCCCTTGTCCAGCTGGGGAAATACGATGAGGCACTCCATTCCATCGAGAAGGCTATTGCCCTCGATCCCGGGTACGAGCATGCCCGGCAGGCAAAGAAGATCGTGCTCGACTTAAAAAACGGGAACGGTTCCGCGGGTGCCGGCCCGGAGCAGGGAGATGCGTCCCCCTCGGGGTCCGGCGGGAGACGGACAGTGTATATTGCCGTAGCGGCAGCAGTCATTGTCGTTGCCGCGCTCTTTGGACTCGTGCTGATCAAGGGCGGGACGGGTCTTGCCGGGATCCCGGGGCTGTCAACTCCTACGCCCACACCGACCGCGACACTCCCGGTCACTACACCGGTCCCGGTCTCCCCGGCGTTTACTCAGGTATCCACGCCAACGCCCGTACCTGCCCCCACGCCAAAACTTATTCCCCAGTCAGGGGTCTGGATCGAGATCGAGTATGACCAGTATTATTCAGGCGCGGTGGGGATCCCCGGCAACCTGCAGCAGCTTTCCGGCCCCCGGCAGGTACGGCCGAATACCGGCGACCAGTTCTACCAGATCCCCCGGAATGACGGGGTGGTGACTGCAACGGTGAGCAAGAACGACGGATCGGGGGACCGGCTGACTGTCACGGTCTATTCACGCGGCGTGATGATCAAGAACGAGTCCACGATCCTGCCCTACAGTACCATCGATCTCCTTGCAACGATACCGATTGTTACTCCGACCCCTGAAGAGACTGCGAACGAGACGGTCCAGACCGTATCGGGAGTATAATCCCTTTTTACCGGCCCCTGTTGTTTTCCGGTGACCGGCACGATTCTCCTCTCCTTTTTGCCATCTGTATGACCCCTTGCGAACCGGGAGTCGGGTACGGGAACCAAAAAGGAACGGGGGAGGTATCCCCTGTCTCTGCATCTTTTGCTTAGTCCTGAAGAGCCGTGCCGGTGAACCGGTACTTCCCTTCCGGCACGCCGATCTCAAAGCGCGCCCCTTTGCCCGGGTCACCATTCTCCGTTATGGTAAACCCGGAAATGGCAAGGATCTCCTTTATGAGGAAGAGTCCCCGCCCTTTTGGTTCGCCCTTCCCGTGCAAAAACAGGTGTTTTTTGGCTGTGGCAGGGATGCCCCTGCCGTTATCTTCAGCAATCACTGCCAGCCCGGTGCCACGCAATTCGTACCGGAAGACCATCGAGGTTGCCGTGCCGCCGTGGCGGAGGGTGTTGTCCATCAGATTAAAAAACACTTTCGGGAGCAGCGGATCGGCAAAGAGTTCGAGCCCTGCCAGGCGATCGGAAAGAACAAGGTCCTTTTCCTCGAGCAGCTCCCGTTCCCGGGCTATCAGCACCGAGACCTCCTGCCATACCGGGTCCTCGAATCCGAGTCCCTGGTACGACCGGGAAAATTCAAGCATGGCCCCGATCTCACGGGAAAGCTTTGCTATCCTGGGAAGATCCTGTTTGATCTCGGTCTCCCCTGTACTCTTTTCCATACGTGCAATGTACCCGGACAGGCCCAGCAGTTTGTTTGCGATATCGTGCCGGGTGATCGAGTCCAGCAGTCTCAGTTTTTTGTTAGCGTTTTCGAGCGTCCTGATCGATCTCCTGCTTTCGGTAATGTCGGTGACCAACAGGAGGACGGCGGGCTCGTTCTGGTACTGTGTCCGGATACCGATGCATTCACCGTCCCTGACCTCGCGGCCTTTGGTCCTGATACGGATAATGACCGTATGGGATTTTACCTTGCTCGTCCGCATTTTCTGCATAAATCCGGAGAAATGTGCCCGGTCTTCGGGAAGGATGTAATCCGTGGCCCGGCTCCCTTTTAGCTCGTCCCGCAGGTACCCGAAACATTCGGACATCCGGCGGTTGCAAAATACGATCCTTTCATCCTGGACGAGCGCTACGGAATTATGACAGTTGTCGGTTACCAGCCGGTATTTTTCCTCGTTCTCCCGGATTTTCTGCCCGCTCTGCCTGAGTTCCTCATACTGCTGCCTGAGCTCTTCTTCTGCAGCGGTCAGCTGTTCGAAGGATTCCCGCAACTCCATTTCCGTTTTACGGCGGGCGGAGATGTCGCGGATGGATTCGATAACACCGGTAATCGTTCCCGTTGGATCGATAAGGGGCCCCGCTTTCATCCACAGGTAAAGGGTTGTCCCGTCATTTTTTGTAAACTGCGTCTCGGCGGTCAGTGCCCTGTCGGGGCCATGTACCGTGTTGACATAGTGCTCCTGTTCAAAGGCAGCATCCGGGGAAAGGATCAGGTCTGCAAGCATGGACCGGTGTTCCTGGTAGAATGCCCGGGACCGTTCGTGCATATCCCTTCCGAGGATATCACTGCATCTCACGCCGGTGAGGTCCTCCATGGCCCGGTTCCAGGCAATAACGGTCCCCGCCAGGTCGATTGCAAAGGTTGCATCGGGAAGGAAATCGATAATCTCGCCCTGTAACTTCTTTGAGCGAATCAGCTCTTCTGTGGCCCGGTGCTCCTGGACCGCGTGCCGGATCATATGCCCGAGCTCGGTGAACTGGGACCTGGGATCGCCGCCTTTCTGCAGGTAGAAATCAGCGCCGCAGTTGAGCGCCTTGATCACTACCTCTTCCCGCCCTTTCCCGGTAAAAAGGATAAACGGTATCCGGGATTTTTTTGCCCGGAGCTCCTGTAAAAACGCTATCCCGTCCATGCCCGGCATCTGGTAATCGGAGACAATGCATTCGTACCGGTGGAAATTTCCGGTTTTTAGGACGGTTGCTGCCGAATCCGAGGTATCGACTGCAAACGCTCCGCTCTTTTCGAGGAACAGTCTGCCGATCTCCAGAAGCTGCGGTTCGTCGTCAACGTACAGCACGCGGATGCGTTCCGGCGTTCCTGCCGTACCGCTCATGAGGGAAATCCCCCATAGCCTCCGGTATCTCCGGTAACCGGCGGGAGCCATCCCGGGAGGATCCGGGGCAAAGGCGGTTCCCTGCCTGAATATTCACTGCCGGTAATACCACCATGCCGTTCTGCCCCGTTTCCGTGCACAGGGTCCGGTATATTCCGGTGGCCCCTTCTATCTGCCCCGAAAAAATATGTGGTTTTTTCCCGGCTGCGGGAAATCCTGTCGGCGTGATGCACGATCGTCATGAGTGGTATTCCCTTTTTTTAATTCACTCGCCTGAATCCAGGTCGCCGAGGAGTTTTTTTATGTCGATCCAGATGATCAGTTCGTGGCTCTCCCGGTCCCGGATCCGGATCCTGCGCTTGATGATCCCGATGATGGCAGTATCCTCGTGGCTGATTGAAGCGGAGGTACGATCCACCTGGGTGCTCTCAAAGGTCGAGACCGAGGTTACGTCGTCGACCAGGATCCCGACTTTGGAGGCGGTAATGGCATCGTCGAGAACGATGATCCTCGAAGTATCGGCGATCTGTGCAGCCTCGCTCCTGATATTGAGGCGGTGCTTGAGATCAACGATCGTGGTGATCTCGCCGCGCAGATCGATGATCCCCCGCACGTACGGCGGGACATTGGGAAGTTTGGTGATGGTAGTGAACTCGACTACTTCCTTTACATCAAACAGGTCGATGGCAAAGTGCTCGTTTTCCAGCACGAACTCCACGATCTGGATCTGGCCCGGCAGGGTTTCGGGCGATACGGCCGGTGTACTTCCCGGGGAAGGTTCTGCCTTTGTGCTCATGGCAACATCCACTCCGTAGTCAGCTTACCCTGAAGCGGCGGTTTGCTTCGGCAGCATCGACCGCAACCGAATGTACGGTCCGGATCATCTGTGAGATCTCATCGAGAGCGGCTGCCGATTCCTCCGTGGCTGCCGCGGCATCCCCGGCATCTTTAGCCGTCTGACCCACCAGGTCGGAGACCTCGTGGATGCTTGCCGTGATCTCCTCGGTGGTAGCAGCCTGTTCTTCTGTGGCTGCGGCAACTTCTGATGCACTGTTTGCCACCGTCTCGGCAGCCTTCTGGATGGTCACAAAGCCCTCCAGAGCCTGGCGGGCCTCCTGTCCGCCCCGTTCGATCACGGATTTGGTTTCCTCAATGACTTCCGCGGCTTTTCTTGTTGCGTTATTGAGATGGGTGATCATATCCTCGATCTTCTCGGCACTGGACCGGGATTCCTGGGCAAGCGATTTGACCTCCGAGGCCACGACGGCAAATCCGCGCCCGTGTTCGCCGGCACGGGCTGCTTCGATTGCCGCGTTGAGGGCGAGCAGGTTTGTCTGGTTGGCAAGATCCCGAATAAGGACGATGATCTTGCTGATGTCGGCCATCTGTTTCTCGATCTCCTTGACCACCTCGTAGGTGGCCCCGGCCCGCTTTGTGATATCGTCCATATCACCGTTGACCCGGCCGGCGAGTTCAGCGCCCTTGCGGGCCGCATCGTTTGCATTCTTTGCCTGCGAGGTCACGCTCTCCATGCTCGACGTAATCTCTTCGATCGCAGCGCTCATGTCCTGCATGGCTTTGGAGATCTGGTCGATGCCGGAGGCGGCTTTCTGGGCATTCTCGCTGACCTCTGTCGCATCCTTTGCAATGATGGTAATGCCTTTTGAGGCCTCCTCGACCCCCCTGCTTGCCTGGTCAGCCGTTGAGGTCACGGTCTGCATCTCACGGTTGACGTCGCCGATATTTGTTTTCAGGCTGGTGACAACCTTGCGGATTGCGTCCCGTAACCGCACCAGTTCGTCGTACACGCCTCTGGTATATTCGTCCGGCGGAGCGATCTCATAATGGGCGGTCAGGTCTCCTTCGCCGATCATATCGAGCACGCCGATCAGCCCATCGATCTCGTGCGCCATGAAGTCCCGGCTCCGGACCATTGAGGTGAGGTCCTCAACGGTCTCGACATACCCGGTTACCTTTCCTTTGACATCGCGGACTTCTGCCGTGGTCTGCCGGCACGAGGCACCGTGCCAGTCAAAATACGTCTCGTTTTTCCCGGTGGTGCGGAGCTGGTTGATCCCGCAGTTTTCGGTCCTGCAGATGTTCGCATTTGCCGTGCTGCACGGTTTCCCGTAGGCCGTCTTTCTGTCGGTTATCTCGCGGTTTTCAATGAGCAGTTTTTCGAATGCGCGGTTCATGTAGATCCAGCGCATATCGTTATCCGTCACATGGACCGGGAAGGGAACTGCGTCGAGGATAGATTCATACCGGGCAATGGCTTCTGCCTGCTTTTCCATTGTCTCTCGGAGTTGCATGATTTCCGGGGATACCCGGTCGTTGTTTCCAGGGAGCGTATCGGTCATGGTGTTAACCTTTTGTCGTTGTTTTTTCCGGTTTTCTCCAGGCATCGGGAAATGGCCGGAACAGAAACCGGTTGAGAGTCTCTCTGGCCTGCAAGGGGTAGGAACGGGTTCTCCCGTGCAGGTGCAACGGGGGGAGCGGGAGAATGATCGATGCCGGATGATCGTGTTAGTATAATGCCCCCGACATTAACGATCCCATATGCGCAACCTCAACGCTGCGCATTAGTTACATGATTTTATAGGGCTAACGGGATACGCAGGAGTACAGAATGGCTGCCGAAACAGAGGTTTTTTCTTCGATAACACGGCTGCTGTCCTCTCATCCGGAGGGCCTGTACATTAAGGAGATCTGGCAGGCGCTCAACATCAGCCGCAACACCGTATCCAAATACCTGGAGATCCTCCATAAGAACGGCCAGGTGGATATCCGCATTCTCGGGAAAGCAAAGATCTTTTACCTGTCAAAGAGGACCCCGTTCCTTGTTCTTGCAGAGATCTCTTCCGACCCGGTGATCGGTGTCAACCGGAACTTCGCCTGTGTTGCAGCAAACACCCTTTTTTACAAGTGGGTGGATTGCACGCCTGAGGAGATCCTCGGAAAGCCCCTGGGTGCGCTCGCCCACCCGGTGGTGCAAAGCTGTTTTACTGCTGCCCCTGTTGACGACAATGGTTTTTTTATCGGGGACCCGGGCCATTCCGCGAGTACGGTAAAATACCGGGGCTCGATCTACGATATCCGGTACCTCCCGGTCATCTTTGCCGACAGCAGTACCGGCAGTGCCATCGTGATAAAGGATATCACAAGGGACGAGACGGCAAAAGCACGTATCCTGCACCTCGAACAGGAATACCGGGCCCTTGCCGAATCCCAGAATGAGTACGTCTTCCACTCGCTGCCAAGCGGGATCGTTACCTGGGCAAACCCTGCATTTGGCCGGCTTGCCGGATTGTCCCCGGAACAGATAACCGGCCGGCGATTCTCGATAAATGTCCCCGAGGAAGACCGCACCGCAGTCCAGAGGCACTATGCATCCGTCTCGCGGGACGAACCGGAGAAAAACCTTGACTGCCGGGTCATCCCCCCTTCCGGAGAGCTCCGGTGGGTCCGCTGGACAACCCGGGGCATCTTCCCGGCCGAGGGCCCGCTTGCCGAATACCATACCAGCGGCACCGACATCACGGAACTGGTGGATGCCCGCGAAGCTCTCCGCACGTACCGGGAAAAAACCGATGCCCTGCTCCAGGAACGTGACGAGGAATTTTATGGAATTACCGATGCATTTTATCGCGAGAACCAGAAGCGCAGGGATACCGAACGCCACCTCCAGAGGCTCCAGTTCACCCTTAACAATACCAGCGAGATGATCCTCTGGCTCAACAAAGCCGGACGTATTGTGTCCCTGAACAAACCCGCACTGGATACGCTCGGCCTTTCCCCGGGGTCCAGCCTCCGGTTTACCCGGCCCGGCTCGGGAGAACCCCCGGTCTGCCTCCCCTGGGAAGAGATCCGGGAACGGTCGCAGCAGAACGGCTGCCACCTGTTTGAAGCGGTAGTCAAAGATAAAAACGCGTATCCCCTTTTTGTGGAAGTCCTCTGCAATTACCTGTATTACGACGATACCGGCAGCTGGTGCCTGTTTGTCCGCGACATGTCGGACCGTGACCGGGCAGTCCGTAACCTTATTCAGAGCAAGCAGAAATATCTCGAGGTCTTCTGCAATGTTTCCGATGCCATCATGGTCTTTTCTGTCGATGCCAGCCGCAGGTTCCAGGTCCTCTGCGCAAACCCGGCAGCAGAACGGTTATACAACCTCTCGTCCGCCGGCCTCTCCGGCATGTTCCGCGACGGGACCTTCCAGACGGCTCAGCAGTATTACGCGCGTTCGTTCTTCTTCCGCTGCTTAGAGTCCGGGGATCCCCAGCGTTTTGACGACGAATACCGGTCGGCCGACGGGGTCACCCGTTACCTCCGGGTAACCCTGATACCGGTGCGCGACAACGACGGGGAGATCCGGCGCATTATCAAGATGGATGTCGATATCACGGAAGAGCGGCATGCCGAAAACGTGCTGCGCGAGAGCGAGGAGATGCTCCGCCGGTTCGTCCGGGATGCCCCGGTTGCGATTGCCATGTTCGATACCCGGATGCGCTACCTGGTGGCCAGCCGCCGCTGGATGACCGATTACCATCTGGGCGACGGCGATATTACCGGCCTGTCCCATTACGAGATCTTTCCTGAAATTACTCCGGCAATCCGGGAGATCCATCGCCGCGGCCTGGCCGGGGAGACGCTCTGTGCCGGGGACCGGCGGTTTGTCCGGAGGGACGGTTCGGTCCAGTGGATCTCCTGGGAGATGCGGCCGTGGCATACGGCAGAGGGATCCATTGGCGGGATTATTATTGCGTCGAGCGATATTACCGAACAGAAGAAAGCAGAGGATGCCCTGCGCGAGAGCGAGGAGAAGTTCCGGCGGATCTTCAACAGCACCCGGGATGCCATCCATATTATCGAGATTAAGGAAAACGGGATGCCGGGGAAGTTCATCGAGGTGAACGATGCGGCCTGCACCATGGTGCAGTATTCCCGGGAGGAACTCCTGACCATGACGCCGCTCGATCTTATCACCGGGCCGGGCTCGCAGTCCAACGAGCAGATCCGCGATGCCCTGCACGATAACGGGCAGGCATGTTTCGAGGTTAAGCGTGTCCGCCGGGACGGTACCATGGTTCCTGTCGAGATCACCCTCCGGCATACCTTCCTCGGGAAAAAAGAGGTTGCGGTGGCAGTGGTGCGCGATATCTCCGAGCGCAAACGGGCGGAAGCAGCGCTCGTGGAGATGGAGCGGAAACTGGACGTTCTCTTCGATAACAAGTCCCGGAAAGTCGTGGGATAGGCCGGGCGCCGGGACCGTACAGGAAGGGCCGGTTCCGGTACTGACGGGGAGGGGGTGGGGGGCACCCACCCCCCCATGTGTGCGGTGATGCGGGGGTACCCCCCTCCCTTGTTCCGGCAGCTTTTCGGTTGCTTGCGTAAACCTTCCGACGGAGCCCTGCGGACGGATACGGCCGGCAGGGGGGAGGGGGGTGGGGGGTACCCACCCCCCCGTGCGTTGTTAAACAGGGGATCACCCCCCTCCCCTTGTGTCCGCGAAGGAGGGGGTACCCTCCCCCATGGTTGCGCGAAATGCCGGGTTCTTCCAATAGCCTTTGCGGATCCATTCCGGACAACGCTACCGGCAATCTGTGTCCGGAGGGGGAGAGCCCCATGGTAAAATGGAAAGTCTCATTACCCCATGGCAGGCAGATGTATTTTACAGAGGTTCGGCGTGACGGACTCCCAACCCTCCAAGAATGCAGCAATTCTCGCTGTGGCAATCATCGCGCTCGTAGTTGTTGCGGTATCCGCGGTCCTTGTTTTTGGCGGCTGGCCGATCCTTTCGGGAAACCCGGCATCCGGGGAAACCGTGCCGGTTCAGCTGAGTGCGGACGAACAGCAGTGGATAGCTGCGCACCCGGAGATTACCGTCTGCCCGGATCCCGATTATCCCCCGTTTGAATATTTTGACGCCCGGGGCAACTATGTGGGCATAAGTGCGGATTTCCTCAAAAAAATCTCTGAAAAGACCGGCCTGCACATCACTGCCGTCAGGAAGTCCGACTGGAACTCCTGTCTTTTGGCAGTCCGGGCAAACCAGACGGACCTGCTCGGTGCGGTCTATGTCTCCGATCTCCGGGAAGGGTATCTCAATTATACCGCCCCCTATTACCAGCCGCCCCTTGTCATCATTACCGGGAAAGGGTCCCCGCAGAACCTTACCCTGGCCGATCTCGAGGGAAAGACCGTAGTTGCCGTGGATAATTATACCTCAGAAATCCTGCTCCGGGAACAGTATCCGAAGATCCATATCGTCACCGTCCCGAATATCGAGTCCGGCCTGGAGATGGTCTCGTACGGGCGTGCCGATGCTTATTTCGGGGATCTTGCATCGGCAAGCTGGGATGTCGATCACCAGGGCCTGACCAATCTCCAGATCTCGGGGAAATACACCCCTCAAATCCCGCAGCAGTACCAGGTCTCGATCGGGGTCAGGAGCAATGAACCCGAACTCCAGGGGATCGTAAACAAGGGAATAGCGAGCATCTCTCCTGACGAACGCGACCAGATCGTGGACCGGTGGGTCTCGACAACCCTCGAGCCCGAGGGCATTGATTCATGGCTGCTGACCGGCTTTCTCGCATGTATTGTCATTCTCGTTATCATCACGATCATCATCGTCGCGTGGAACCGATCCCTCCGGCGGGCGGTCGACGAGAAGACCCGCGAGCTCGTAATAGAACTCGATGAACGGCGAAAGACCGAGGAGGCGCTGGCCCTTGCACGCAAGAAGATGACGGTCCTCAACGCCATCTCGATCCAGGATGTTGAGACCGCTCTCTTCTCGCTTTCTGCCTATCTCCATATGGCAGACACTTCGGGTATCCCGGAGAAACGCGAGGAATACCTTGCAAAGATGGGGGATGTTATCCAGACCATGTCGGAGGCCCTGAAATTTGCCCGGTCCTTCCAGGCCCTGGGACTGTCTCCGCCCGGCTGGCAGAATGTGGAACAGTCGTTCCTTTTGGGGATCTCGCATATGACGCTTCCGCAGCTGGAGCGGCGCCTTGAGGTCGAAGGTCTTGAAATCTGGGCCGATCCGATGCTGGAGACGGTCTTTTTCGCACTTGCGGAAAATATCGGCGACCATGCAAAGACGGCGACCGCATATTCCCTTACCTTCAAAGAGACCCCCGACGGTCTTGTCCTGCTCTTCGAGGACAACGGGCCGGGCGTTCCGCAAGACCACAAGGAGCAGATCTTCGAGAAGGAATACGGGCGCAGGAAAGGCTTTGGCCTGTACCTTTCCCGCGAGATCCTTTCCCTGACCGGCATCACGATCCGGGAGACCGGGGAGCCGGGCAAAGGCGCCCGGTTTGAGATCGCGGTGCCGAAAGGAGGGTACCGGTTTACGGATGCGAAGGGATAATCTGCCCCCTCACTCACACGGGCGATGCCATCAGTCGCCTTTGACGTGTTTCCTCCACGTTTGAGTACGGCCTGACCGGGTCAACTTTTTCAGGGCGACATTAGCGATGCCCTACGCGCAAAACGCCTCGTCGGGTTTTGCGCTACGTACTTACCGGGATCCTGAATCTCGATCAAGGTTCTGGCCCAGCGAGGGCCCGACGAGGCGCCCGAGCGACTCCGAGCAGAAGCGAGGAGGGGGAGGAATCGCAATGATGGAATCACTTCCCCGAACCGTAATGATGAACCTGATCCGGAGGATCTGGCTCCTGAAAATGATGTGACTAAACCGTTCTGGAAAAACTTGTATGATGGAATTAAGTAGTGGAGGAATGAATTCCGATATTAATAACAAAAAGAGTAATTTATTGCTATAGTTACTTTCTTAATAACCGCTTTTCATCCAAAACTAGCCCACTATAAATTGGGTCAATAATAAGGATACCTTTGCAATCAGGTCTCATACAGTATTTTCTATAGGGTTTCATTGGATAATGATTTCCACATTTTGGACATCGTCTATCAACCGGCATAATAGCTTTATTTTCTTGTAATAATATATGAAATTTAGTAAAAATTTCATTACTATATATAGGGGTGCTGATAAATTGGAAGGACTTGAGTTAAACCCGCCTTACGATTACGTCGTAAGTTTTGTCTGAAAAAAAATTGATGTCGATAGTCGTGCTATCAACATTAATCGAGAATTATTTATATCACAATTGTCAATAAAACAGATATCGAAAGGAATTATCTATGAAAAATCTTGTTTTAATTTTTGTACTCGCATCAATATTTTTTTATCACGGGTTGCCTATCTACAAATTCGAATATGAATTCAGATAATGCAGCAGTACTCACACCTTCAATTCAAAACGGCGTTTCACAAAACGGTGTTGCCCATCTTTCCTCACAAACTTCCTCTGGATATGTAGCCCAAACCCCCGAATATTCTTGCTTCCAGATTACGGGACTCTCTGAAATCGATAAATCCAGCGGATATTTAGGACAAAATATTGCAGACACAAGGCGCGTCTCCGGAACTATAACAAATAATTGTGGTAAAATTATGGGCTTTTATATGGAAGTTGGATGGTATGATCCAAACGGAAATTTTGCGTACTTTGGCGTGCCAGTGAGTTTTATCCGATTAAAACCGGGAGACAGCGCCCAATTTCAGTTCGATGGTTATCCGTCAAGTTCAAAATATGGCTATATTGAAGAATCAAGCGGGTGGACATATAAAATTGGCATTGGCGAAAATGCGAATATTTTGAAATAAATCATAAGACTTTATGGCTGGTGCTCTCTGAAAAATAATTTAGAGAATCGAACCATCGGTGATAAAATGCTGCTAAGGGGATTCGAACCCCTGTCGCGAGCGTGAGAGGCTCGCATGATTGGCCGGTCTACACTATAGCAGCGCGTAATTGCCCAATAACATGGGTGATGGACTTACTTAAAGTTTGTCAGGCAGTGTTCGCCCTGCCGTTCTGGCTGTCGCGGGAAAAAGCGCGGATGGACCCGGGTCTCCCCCGGATCGGTCCGGCCCTTCGTAAACCGTACCCTGATCTGCCGGGGCACGCAATGGCCCGGCAGGGCCTGGCAAATCCGGCGGGAATGCGGGCCGTTTCCATAAATAACTATATCCCGAACGTGCATCGATTAATATAAGAAATGGCTGGTAGTCTTGAAGAACAGATAGCCGAGCTGGAAGCGGAGCTCACGAAAACTCCGTACAACAAGGCTACCTCCAAACACATCGGGCGGATCAAGGCAAAGATCGCAAAGTTCCGCGACGAGGCGGTCAACCGGGCGATGAAGTCCGGCGGAGGCGGCGAAGGCTACTCGGTCAAGAAGTCGGGCGATGCGTCCGCCGTGCTCGTCGGGTTCCCGTCCACGGGTAAATCCACGCTCCTAAACAAGCTCACCGGCACCGAAAGCGCCGTCGGGGCATACGCATTTACCACGCTCACGGTCGTGCCCGGCGCCCTCGAACACAAGGGCGCAAAGATCCAGCTTCTGGATATTCCGGGACTTATCGCCGGCGCAGCCATGGGCAAGGGTCGTGGCAAGGAAGTTATCGGTGTCGTGCGAAGTGCCGACATCATCATTATCCTCGTGGATGTCTTCAACGGCCAGCACGTCAACGTGCTCCTGCGGGAACTCTACAATGCCGGGATCCGTATCAACGTCCCCAAACCCGATATTACCATCAAGAAGTCCTCGGTCGGCGGTATCCGGCTCTCGGCGGTTGGCACCCTCGACCTCGATATCGAGGAAGTCCGGACTATCCTCTCCGAGAGCAAGATGATGAATGCCGACGTGCTCATCCGCGGGAACGCAACCCAGGAAGACTTCATCGACGCGGTGCAGGGTAACCGGGTCTATGTCCCGGCATTTATCGCCGTCAACAAAGTGGATCTCGTTACCAAAGCCCAGTCTGACGAGATCGAGCGCACCATAAAAGAGCGGTTCGGTATTGCACCGCTTATGATCTCCGCCCACGTGGGATACCACATGGAGGAGCTCAAAGACGCCATCTACGACTGCCTCGGGTTCATGCGGGTGTACTTAAAACCCCAGAACGAGGAAGCCGACCTCGATGTGCCGCTCATCGTCAGGACCGGGAGCACGGTCGAGGATGTCTGCAACAAGCTCCACCGGGACTTCGTGCGCCGGTTCCGCTATGCCCGGGTCTGGGGCGATTCTGTCAAGCACGGCGGCCAGCGGGTCGGCATCTCCCACTCGCTTGTCGATGGCGATATCCTCTCGATCATCATTGAGCATTGATACGATCGTCGTTTTTTTTGGAAAACAAAAAACGGGTTATTTCTTACCCGTGGTATGCGGGGAACCCTGTAATGAGGAACCCTCTCCAGAGTCCTTTTCCGCAATCCTTCCTACCTTCTGCGGGATCTGAATCTCAAACCTGCACCCCTTCCCGAATGTGCCCGTCTCCCGGATGGTAATCCCGGTAATCGAAAGGATCTCCCGGATCAAAAAAAGGCCAAGACCGGTATTTTTCCCAACGCCTCGTTCGAAAACCCTCTCTTTCTCGTCAGCCGGAATGCCGGTTCCATTATCCGTGCAGATAATCACGAAACCGTTTTGTTCATGTATGAGGGTAAACGAGATCTCGGTAACGTGTTCTCCATGACGGAGCGCATTGTCGATGAGGTTGTAAAAGACCTTTTGAATGAGAGGATCCGTATATATCAGGAGTCCGCCCAGATCTGCCCTCACAACAACTCCTTCATGAGAAATATGAGCTGCTGCGCCAAGGATCTCTTCAGTGGCATTGTGCCAGTCGGGATGACGCATACCCAGGTCCTGATAGTACCGGGTAAATGCAATAAGTTCCTCGATATGTGATGTGGAATCGAGACTTTTTTTAAGAAACGTCCGGACTGCCGGAGGGGTATCAGGATTGCCGGATGCCAGCTGAAGATACCCTTCAAGGGTAAGGAGTTTATTATTTACGTCGTGCCTGGTCACGCTGTTTAAAAGATTGAGTTTTTTATTTGCCAGCGCAAGGGCTTCCTCTGCATACCTGCGTTCTGAAATATCGAGAAGGGAGAGAATGCATTGTCCGGTTTCGGGAAATCTCCCAAGGGTCCCGGTAACAGATACCATTTCTCCGTTACTGCGGGTTACCTGTCCCTCCAATTGCAGTGACGGGGAATCCCCGGCAGGGTTTGTTTTCTGTAAAAAAAGGCGGATCTTTTCCTCAAGTGATGCATCGGTAAACTGAAAAATCCGGGGGGAACTCCCAATTTCCTCGGCGGAATACCCTAGCATACGTTTGGCATGCGAGTTGGCAAGGGATATCCTCCCATCACGTTCGAGTACCATCATTGCAGTACCGGAATACTCAAACGTTGTCTGGTATCTCCGGACAAGATCGGCTGAAGTCTTTTCTAAGAGCGAATGCACGACCTCCCGGTCCCGAAGTGCATCGATGTATTTTGTTTCCAGGAATGCCACAGCATCCGTTGCTGCTGTAAGTGTCCGTTCCAGATCCCGTCTCTCTTCTGGAGAAAGGCGTTCCTGTATATCCCGCCAGATATTTCCCAGGTTGTCCAGCTCTCTCATAATGTCCCTTATTTGATCTGGAAAAGAACAAGCGAGATACTCTCGTTATAGAGTTCGCAGGTACCTGTCCCGGCCGGACCGATCTCCCCGCAGCAGAATAATCCCACGAGAGGGCATTTCCAGAAGTTATACGCAGCAGTGATCTCATCGTTCACCCGGGGTCCGGAGGATTTCAGGCGTGCAAGGCAGCTGAACATGAGGAGAAGATCCGCTTTTTTATGGTGGGTGTGATAGGTTTCCATATCATGGAGTGCTGTAACGGTTGTATTGCGCCCGAACGAACTTGAGAACATCACCTTCGATCCCTGCGGGACATTGCCGGCAAACCTGATAGATCGTGCGGGAAAATCGGCAGCAAAGATCGTGCGGAGGATCTGGATCCCGTCAGGCCGTTTTACGAGCAACGGGAAATTTATCGCTACCGGTAATATATCGGCATCGGTCACATTCAGGTATTCCTCTATGACATCGAGAGCAGGGCGATCATTGATAGTGTATACCGTACGTTCCTTTGAAGATGTGATCACGAGATCGACACCAATGCCGGTCCATCCGCTGGTCGTAACCCCGCGAACCGATACTTTATCGTGATCCACGACAAGCGCGACAAGCCCGTCAGTGACATGCCTGTCGTTTGTAAAGACAACCGGCTTTTTTGGGATGGAAGTATCCCCGGCAAATCCTCCGAAAATGGGTGTATCCGTCGGACAAACACTTTCTATTCCTCTGATAATCTCCTCCCCATTGTTATCGAGATTTGCAATCAGGAGAATAAATGCCGGATGGGAGAACCGTTCTGCACCCCATTTCCCGATCTGTTTTCCGAATTCCGCTGCATCACCGTTGTTCCGATCAAAGAGTTCCACGGAAAAATACGCCGGTGGGATGTCCAGGAGGCAGCATACTGCGGATTGTTCACTGACCGGGGAATTCCCGGGCCGTGCGATTATCTCCCCTCCCGACGATGAACCAAAAACCGGAATATTCAGAGTGCCAAGACGCCGTGCAATATCGGGGAGTCCGAGTTTTACCGCACCAAAGACAAAAGCAAGTGTGGGAGCAAATGGCTTTTTTTGTGTCATTCCCTCCATGAGTTCATCAGGTGAATGTGCAATAAAACAGGCGGTCTGGATCATGGCTTATCAAAAAATTGTTGTATGGGATAGTCATTATAGTACTCGATTTAGATTTGGAGATTATTTTTTATCATCCGGATATGGTGAGTAATGCCGTAGTATATCCTGTCAGAATTCTGACCGGCGAATTGAGTGCAGGTCAGACATAGTGGCACGCAATTAAAAAAAGCAGCCACTGTACGGGATCCCTGTTATTTGCCGGTAAGTGCTTCGTTGATGACCGGCAGCGGTGCATCGGTTTTGAGCCCTGTTCCCGAGAGGTGCGTCCTGCTCGCGTTATACCCGGCAGAACGGAGCCGTTCGAGAACCGTCTCTATCCGTGGCGGCGATGTGGCAAGTTTCTGGGCGAGCATGTGGTAATCGTAGAAGGTGGCGGTGGGCAGTTCCTCCCGGCAGGTTTCAAGGATTTTGCCCAGTTCCTTTTTCGTCCCGAGTTCGAGCGAGGGGAGCAGCTCCTGCATCTGTGAAAGGATCTCGTCGCTGAAGGTATTCCCGAGGAAGAGCGGCCCGACCGGGAAGAGCGGTTTATTGCAGTGCGGGCAGGTGCCGGACGGGGGAAACATACCCGGGTGCTCCTCGCGGTAGGCACAGGAGGGGCACTGGAGCACAAACCCGAGGCGGGCGAGCGTCCGGTCGGCTGCCTGCGGTCCCCGGGTGAGCCGGAGGTGGAGCCGGACAAAGTGCTCGCGGGCAAAGCAGAAGAGGGGTTCGACCCCCCTGTCGTACTTCACCGTCTCCCGTGCGATAAATGCCATGAGGATCCGGAGACCGACTTCCGCATGGTACATCGTGTTTGCCGGCCGGGCATAGTACCGGCGGATGCCGGCATGGAGGTGTGCCCCGCAGAGCGGTGCGGTGTCGGTTGCGGTGACCATAAGGAAGCGCCGGCAGCCACGGATCCCGGCATCGGTAAACGGCGCCGGCGAACCGTACGGGTCGAGGTCGACTGCGTCAAACGACTGCTCGAAGAGGAGCGAACAGGCATCCCGGCAGGTGACCGTCACGGGAAGGCCGAGGCGTTTTACGTTCTCCTGTATGACCGGGATTGCTTCGGGGTCCTTGTCGTTGATGGTCGTCGGGACCCCGGTCTCGTTTGCCACCCGGAGGCCCCGGACACCGGTCGCCCCCATGGCATCCACGTAATCGGAGGGTTTGAGGACCGAGAGGAGGAGGATGGTCGCGTCCCGGTTGATCTCCATACGGCGGTTGAAAAAGACCGGTGCGGTCCCCGGTGGGAATTGCCCGCCGGTATCCTGGACCGGCACAAGCATGGTTGTCTTTCCTTCCGTTGCCTCGGTGAGATCCATTGCGAACTACAGAGATTCGAGCGCGCAAAACTTATACATATTCCCCTGCAATTGGTAAGAGAGCGGGCGAGTGGCTTAGTCCGGATAGAGCGTTAGCCTCCTAAGCTAATGGTCGGGGGTTCAAATCCCCCCTCGCCCGTCGTGTTCCCCTTTTGTTTTTCCTGCCGTTTCCTGCACGTTTTGCCCGGGAAAAATGTATGGTTACCTGTACTTTTTTTAGATCTGCCGTACAAAAACTGATCTGCAAATTCACTTGACAGGAGCAGAGAAGAATCATGAAACGCAGTATTGCCCTTACCCTTGCAGTCCTTGCACTCTCCCTGATCCTTATCGCAGGCTGTACATCGAACGCCCCGGCAGGTACGACCGGTACCGGGACCCCGGTGGTCTCCGCAATGACTTCGCCCGCGTCCACGTTTGGGGGAAATCTTCCCGGCCAGAGAGAAGTACTGGCACTGAAGAACGGAACCTGTGCGGTCAATGCTTCCATAGAAGATATCGCCGTTGACAAATCCGATTCCGGCGCCCACAAGATCAATATCTACGTCAATGCCCGGAACGCCGGGAAGGATCCGGTCCAGCTCCACTGGTACAGCAGGATTACCGGTGCCGACGGTGTGTCCTTCGGGGGAGTCGGTGTTTCGCATGACGGTTCGGGGGCTGAATCGGCTCCTCTTGGGCCCGGGCAGGCAAACACGGTCCGTGATTATGTAGTGATCGATTCGGACAAGGAATACGCCGCCCTCTCCCAGGGAGCAGTACTTGAAGTCTTTATGACGACCGAACCCCTGAAATCCGAGAGCCCGGTAAGTTTCACCGCTGCCTGGTCGCTCTCACCGGCAATCTTCACCTGAACTCTTTTTTAGCCATCCCGAAGTATCCACGAGCCGGTATCCCGTTGGCCCGGGCCGGGCTGCCGCGAGGTTAATAAGAGCCCGGCGAGATAGGTACGTTAGTTCATGCGGCCCGCAGGTTTTCTCTCGATCATCCGCCCGGCAAATGCGGTTGTTGCCGGCCTTGCCGCCATTGTCGCGTATCTTATTGCCACCGGCACGCTCGTGCCCGGCGTCCTCCTGCTCCTTCTCGTCGTCACCCTGATCACCGCGGCAGGAAACGTGATCAATGATTATTACGATGCAGAGATCGACCGGATCAACCGCCCCGAACGCCCCATCCCTTCGGGAGCAGTCAGCCGGAATGCTGCCCTTATCTATGCCGGTATCCTGTTCTGCGCCGGTGTCTTCCTTGCCGGTTTTACTTCGGAGATCTGCTTTGCGCTCGCCCTCGTCAACTCACTTCTCCTCGTCCTCTATGCGGCCTGGCTCAAGAGCACCCCGTTTTTCGGGAACGCCGCGGTATCGTACCTCTCGGCGAGTATCTTCCTCTTCGGCGGGGCGTTTGCCGGGTGGACCGGTTTTCTTCACATGCTCCCGGTTGCCGCCATCACCTTCCTTGCCATGCTCTCTAGGGAGATCTTAAAGGATGCCGAGGACATGGAAGGGGACCGGGCCGGCGGGGCCGATACCCTGCCGCTCCGGATAGGGGTAAAAAAGTCCGCCCTCCTCGCGTTTGTCTTTGCCATTGCAGCGGTTGCGGCGAGCGCTGTCCCGTATGCCTGGTGGGGCCCCGGGTACCTTCTCGGGATCGCCATCGTCGACCTCGTCATCCTTGCGGCAGCGGCCCGGGCGCTCCCGTGCAGTGACCCTGCTGCCTTAAAGGCAACGGGATCGACCGGCCTCCTCAAGTACGGGATGTTTGCCTCGCTGGTCATCTTTACCCTGTCAGCCCTTTTCCTGTAAGTAAAAAAAGATCGGTAACAAGAAAGTTTATCGCCATAGCCATGTCTCATCTATTTTGGGAATTATGGCAGGCGTCATCCAAAACGGCAGCACGTATTATGCCCCGAAAGGAGCGTATTACGAAGGCAATGTCAGGATCGACGGCGATTTTATCGTGCCTCCCCGGACCCATTTCTGGGGACGGCTTGTGGTCACCGGCCGTCTTGAACTGGGCATGAAATCGAGTGTTGCCCTGGATGTTGAATGTGGCAGCGCGATCGTCGGGAGCCATGCCCGGATTAAGGGGCCGCTTGTTGCGGCAGGCGATGTTACCCTCCTCGACCACTGCGTGGTCTACGAGGTAAAGGCCGGGGGAAACGTCATGATCCGGCCCGATGTCCATGTCGGGGACGTGACCAGCGAACAGACCATCACGGTCCACGGCAGGATAAAAAGCGGGAAATTAACCGGCAAGAGTATGAAGGTTCTCGGGAACTGATGCCGGGTCGAGGCCGAGCACTGCGACCTCGTACACATCCTGCCAGTTCACGAGCGTTTCCACGCATCCCTCTTTTATGGTCACCACGCCCATGGCGACAAGCCCGATCTTGTCGGCCATGTCGATGCCCTCTTTTACCTCGGTCAGGCAGCCGACGCCGATGATGGCTTTGGGGTGGTATTTTTTCACCATGCGCTTGATAAACGAGGAGCCGGGGATGACAAAGACCCGGTAGCCCATCTTCTCCAGGAGGACCGTTGCTTCCCCGACCGTGCACTGCCCGCAGTTCACGCATTTGAGGCCTTCGGGCGTGAGGTGGGCCGGGCACTTTGCCGAGCGCAGGCACTGGGGGAAGAAGACCGCCCGTTCGGAAAGGGGGATGTCGGAGAATGCAGCGGCGTTCATCGTGTTATGGATCTTGATGATGAACGTGAGCATGTCCCGGTCCTCGAGCCCGAGGAGCCGGAAGAATGCCTTCATGTTACCTTCGAGCAGCACCATGCCGGCCCGGATCAGGCGGGGGAAGTAGAGCTTGCCTTTCTTTATGGAATAAAGCGAGATAACGACGAGGATAAAGGAGACGAGCAGCGCCCCGAGAAAGATAAGGATTGCCGCTTCTCCGATGATATAGACAAGGCTGTGCCAGGGTGTCAGGTCAAGTTCCATGGGTACTACCGGTCCGCAGGTAAATTTCAGGGTCTCGTGTTTCTGGCGATAAGTTCGTTTATGTCAAAGGGCGGGATGACCACGCCCTGTTCGGTGATGATCGCCCGCACGAGGTTCATGGGGGTTGCATCGAAGGCATAGTTCCTGACCGGGACGCCGTCGGGAAGCAGGGTGCGGTTCCCGACAACCGCTATCTCCTCGCGGCCCCGCTCTTCGATGACTACGTCCTTTTCCAGCCGTGTTGCATCGAAGGTCGAGATCGGGGCTGCGACAAAGAAGGGAATGCCGTGATAGTGTGCGCAGACAGCGTGCATATACGTGCCGATCTTGTTGAATACCGCGTCCTTGGTGATCCGGTCTGCCCCGACGATCACTGCATCGATGGTGCCGGTACGCATGATGTGGGCCGCCATCGAGTCGGTGACGACCGTAACGTCGATCCCGTCCCGGGCAAGCTCCCATGCGGTGAGCCGGGCGCCCTGGAGGAGCGGCCGGGTCTCGCAGGCGATCACTTTTACCTTTTTCCCCTCGGCAACGGCCGAGCGGATCACGCCGAGCGCCGTTCCCCAGGTCGAGCAGGCGAGCGCTCCCGCATTGCAGTGGGTGAGTACGGTACACTCGTCCGGCAGGAGGCCGGCCCCGAAGCCGCCGATCGCGTGGCAGCAGCGGGTATCGTCAGCTGCGATTGCCTTTGCTTCGGCAAGGGCTGCGGCTTTTGCCTCCGAAACGCCCGAAGCGGCCTGCACCCGGGCAAGCACCCGGTCAACGCCCCAGCTCAGGTTCACCGCGGTAGGCCGGCTCTCGCGGATCCTGAGGGCATCTTTGGTGACCTTCTTTACAAACGCGGGATAGGAGGACTCCGGGCAGTTTGCCGCAGCAAGGGCAACGCCGTACCCCCCGGCAACGCCGAGCGCCGGCGCTCCCCGGACTTCGAGCCGCTTTACCGCGGTAACGAGCCGGTCCACGCTTGTACAGCGGACGATTGCGTACTTCTCCGGGAGCAGGGTCTCGTCGATGAACCGGACACCGCCGAGCTCGTCGTCCCACCAGAGGGTTGCGATCTCCTTCATACGGACCGCGCCCGTACCGCTGTTTTTTTGGTATCCACAAATGCCCGCATTGCAGCGGACTCTCCCGAGGCAACGCTGTCGGGAATATCCTTTGGCGCAACCGCGGTACCGGCGATGTAGATCCCGGGCCGCACCGTGCCCGTGGTGTCCAGGGCATCGTGGGCCGAGCGGATAAAGCCGGTGTTCTCAAGCGGGATGCCGAGATTTTCGGCAAGACCGGCCGTTGCCGGCGAGGGCTCGATGCCCACCGAGAGGACCACGAGCTCCGGGCGGAGGGCCTGTACCTCGCCGGTCTCGGTGTTCTCCACGACAAATCTCATGCCCTTCCCGTCTGCCTGGACCTCGGGGGGCATACCCCGCAGGAACTTCACGCCCACGGACTTTGCCCGCTCGTAATACTCCTCGTAGCCCTTTCCGTAGGCGCGGACGTCCATGTAGAAGATGGTGACCTCGATCTCCGGGTGTTTCTCCCGGATGAGCATCGCGTTCTTCATCGCCTGCATACAGCAGACGCAGGAGCAGTAAGGCCGGTTCTGGGGCATGTCCCGGGAGCCTACGCACTGGATAAAGACAATGCTCTTGGGCTCCTTTCCGTTGCTCAGGCGCCGGAGCTGTCCCCCGGTCGGGCCGCTCGCATTGATCATCCGTTCGAGTTCCATGCTCGTAATAACGTCCGGGTTTTTGAGGTAGCCAAAGACCGGCTTCTTCTTTGCATCGAAGACCTCGTAGCCGGTCGCCACAATGATTGCCGCAGCGCTGACGGTCATCTCGCGCCCGGCATCCTCGTGGAGGATCGCCTGCGGGCCGCAGGCATCGTAGCAGAGCCCGCACTCGATGCAGTGCTCCGCATCCTTTACCACCCGGTCGGGGACTACCTGCGGGTGGGGCTTGTAGATGGCCTTCCTGACCCCGACCCCGGCATCGAACCGGTTGTAGACTTCCACGGGACAGATCTGCACGCAGTCACCGCAGCCGGTGCAGGTCTCCATATCGATATAGCGGGGGTGCGCGAGGATGGTGACGGTAAAGTGCCCGGGTTTTCCCGTGACTGCCTTTACTTCGGAAAGGGTATGGATGCGGATAAAGGGGTGCCTCTGGATCTCCACCATCTTCGGGGAGAGGATGCACATCGAGCAGTCGTTTGTGGGAAATGTCTTGTCGAGCTGGGCCATGTGGCCGCCGATCGTCGGCTCCTTTTCCACGAGGTGAACGGTCACCCCGTGGTTTGCAAGGTCAAGCGCTGCCTGGATCCCGGCAACACCGGCGCCGATGACAACAACCTCACGCATGGGTGTATTCCCCGGCAAGCTTCACATAGGATGCTGCGTTTTCCAGGATATGCTGGCGCTGGGCCGGCGTTGTCTGCTTGATCGCTTTGCCCGGGACGCCGAGCACGACCGAGCCGGGCGGGATCTGCATGCCCTCGGTGACAACCGCCCCGGCGCCGATCAGGGAATCTTCACCCACAACGGCACCGTTGAGGACAATCGCGCCCATACCGACGAGCACCCGGTCCTTGATCGTGCACCCGTGGAGGATCGCCCCGTGGCCTACGGAGACATCGCACCCGAGCGTGGTCGGGAACCCGGCGCTCGTGTGGACTACGCAGTTGTCCTGGATATTCGAGCGGTCGCCGATTATGATCCGGTCCTTGTCGGCCCGGATGACTGCCCCAAACCAGATCCCGACATCAGATCCCACCGTGACCTTCCCCACCATGGTCGCATTGGGGGCGCACCAGAGCGGGGTCCCTGCAATCTTCCCATCCATACCCATAATACCATAGGAACTTAAGGTACAGACAGTATGAAGGTTATGGTAGGGGGCACATTTGACCCGCTGCACGACGGCCACAAGCGCCTGCTCTCGCGCTCGTTTGCGCTTGCAGGCCCTGACGGCGAGGTCGTGATCGGGCTCACTAACGATGCCTTTGCGAGCCATAAGACCCATCCCATCCACCCGTTTGCCGAGCGCAAATCCGATCTTGAGCAGTACATTACCGGCACCATTACGGCCGCTGCTGCGGAAAAAAAGTATGCAACCCGGTGGGAGGTCGAACCCTTAAGCGACCGGTTCGGTTCGGCGCTCGATGCGGACTTCGATGCCATCGTCGTCTCCGAGGAGACGCTTCCCGTTGCTGTCGAGATCAACAAGATGCGGCGGGCAAAGAACCTGCGCAAGGTGGATATCCACCAGATCACCTGCGTGCTTGCCGAGGACGGCCGCTGGATCTCTTCAACCCGTATCTGGCGCGGGGAGATCGATACCCACGGACATTTGATCCGTACGCAGGACTAAACAAGCACACTGCAGCGGTAAACGTCAGGAAAAAAGAAAAAACGCCGGTTATATGATATAACTGGTGATGTCTTTTGAGATCACCGAGTCGCAGTACAGGCAGCGCAGGCCCTTGCCGCCCGGGAGCACGGCAAACCGGCTCTTGATCGGCTCGTTTGTCCGGGTGATACAGCCGGGGTTCGGGCACCGCACGCTCCCGACAATCATGGTCGGGACCTCAACCCCCTCTTTCTCGCAGACCTTGAAGTTCCGGATGATGTTGATCGTTGCGTTCGGGGAGATGAGCGCGATCCGGTCTACCTCTTCCTTTAAGAGTTCCCGGTTGGAGATCTTCACGATATCCTTTTTCCCCTTGTTCTTGCTCGGGACATTCGTGGCAATCGAGAGGGATTCAAGGGTCGTTCCCGCGATCCCGAGGATCTTTACCACGTTTAGTGCCTCCCCGGCGTCGATGTGGTCGATCACGGTGCCGTTCTTGATCCTCCGGATTAAGAGGCCTTCTCCTATCTCCTCCCCGGTATCGGCGGGTGCTGCGATGTGCTTCATTTCATCACGTCCAGGAGCATTGCCATTCTGACCGGCACCCCGTTCTTGGACTGCTCGAAGTATTTTGCATGGGGGGTTGCATCAAGCCGCGGGTCGATCTCGTCCACCCGCGGGAGCGGGTGCAGGACAATTAAGTGCTTCTTTGCCCTCGCGAGCAGTTCGGGAGTGATCCGGTAGCTGGAGGCCACGTTGAAGTACGAGGCCGGGTCGGGGAACCGTTCGCGCTGGACCCGGGTCACGTACAGGACATCGAGGTCGTTTACCACCTCTTCCAGGGTCTCGTGCACAACAATCTCCATCCCCTGTTCGGTCAGGTTGTTTACAAGGCCCGGCGGGAGTTCGAGACCCGGGGGAGAGACCGTGTGGAGCCGGACTCCATACAGGGAGAGCGCAGAGGCAAGCGAGTGGGCGGTCCGCCCGTACCGCAGGTCGCCGACAAGCGCCACATCGATCCCGTCGATCTTCATCGACTGGCGGATCGTGTACAGGTCGAGGAGCGTCTGGGATGGGTGCTGGCCGGCACCGTCCCCGGCGTTAATCACCGGCACCGTGGCAAACTCAGCCGCGAGCCGGGCTGCGCCCTCTTTCGGGTGCCGGATCACGATCGCGTCCGCGTACCCGCTCACCACCCGGACCGTGTCGGCGAGCGTCTCGCCCTTTGCCATTGAGCAGGCCTCGACACTGCTCACCGAGATGGACGATCCGCCGAGGCGTGCCATGGCGGATTCAAAGGACATCCGTGTCCGGGTGCTTGGTTCAAAAAAGAGGACGGCAAGGATTTTGCCGTCAAGGGCGTTTTTGTCGTACTTGTTCTTCCCGATCTGTACCGCATGATCCAGCAGCCGATCGATCGCGCTGCGGTCAAAATCCCCGATGGAAATGATATGGTGCGTATACAACCCCTCCGGCGCGTGCGCTGGATGAGAGGTATGCCGCAAAACCTAATGTACCTATCCTTCTCTTCGGGTGGTAATCCGGATAAAAGCAGGGCGCTGGTAGCGGGAACGGGGAGGTCTTATCCTGGGGTATGGGGTGAATTGGAGGAGGCCTGATGGTAATATGAGAGGGTGGTATCATCCTTCCCTTGCTCCCCGTTCCGTTACGCCTGGCCCCTTCTGCCTGCGAGGGGCCGCTGTCGTGTGAGGTGACTGGATCTGCCAGAAAGAACCGGCCGGTTCAGGGAAACACGAGGCCCGGTTCTTTCTGGCGATTTTTTGTGGTAACGATCAGGAAGGCCCCTACAAACTCCCTAAAAGGGGTATTCCCGATGGATTCCTGTGAGGACCTTGTCGTCCCCTGCTGCTCGTGCGTGTCCAGGATCTCTCCTGGCATGATCATGATGTTGGGAGGGGGGTGATATAAGGGGCCCGAAGATGGAAAAAAACCCGGCGGTTTTTTCCATTCCGGGCGATTCCCCCCCGACAGGTGTCTTACCCGTCCCGGGTGCCGCCCCCCTCATTTCAGCCTCATGAACATATCCGAATCTTTTTCTTCCGGTAGTACCACCCTACCGGCAATGATGTACCCTGACCGGGAGACCTTTGGGCGGATTGTGGCTGATGAGCCCGGCCTGTCCGCCGCAGGTCGCGGGACGCTGCTTGCCCTGTATGACGGCCCGCTCAAGATCCCCCAGATCCTCGTGCGGGTCAATGCCGCCGGGCAAAAGGAGCACGCCATCTCGGAGTCGGCATTGCGCAAGCGCCTCGAAGTCCTGATTGGTATGGGGATCGTTGCCCGGGCGGGAAACGAGCGCACCAACCCCTACTATTTCATCCGCCGGTCATGGCTCTTCAACCGCTACGTCCTGGTCCGGTGCCGGGGAAACCCGGCCGGCGGGCTCCTTGACCTCAAGATCCTCCTTGGCGAGATCTCGCGCACGGGCGGGGAAGGAAAACCCGAGGGCGTCCAGCCCCGGGTGATCTCGGCTATCGGCGAACGCACGGAGCGGGGCCATGAGGTCGAGAAGGCCTACAGTACGTTTTCCGCCCTGCTCGGGAACCCGGGGGCTATTGGCGACTACCTGGAAGGGATCTACGACGATATCTTTACCGGGAAGGTGCCGGCAAGCGATATCGATGGGTCGCTTGCCCGGGACTTCCTCCGGTTCGTGGCAACCGCGCCCCCTGAAGAGCACGAGGCCCGGTTCTTCTTCTGGTACGCGCAGTTCTTCCAGGTACTCGACCTGTACGATGCAGCGGAGGCGACCTTTGAGCACGGGATCGGCCTTGCCCGCAGGCAGAACCTCGATCTTGCCACGATCCTTGCCGCGGCCCGGATCTCGAAAGGAAGCGTACTCCTCCATAAGAACGATCTTACCGGTGCAAAGGAGGCGTATCTTCTTGACGCACGGAGGGCCGGCGCCCCGGCGTTTACGCAGGCACGAAACCTGCTCGGCGCTGCGGAAGTGGAGCTGATCTGCGGAGCTGTTGCCCCCGGGCTTGCCCCGGCCCGGCTTACGCTTGCCGCAAAAATGGCTGCCGAGGCCGATCCTGGGCACCGCGACCCGGATTGTGAGGAGGTCCGGGCGGATATCTGGCGGAGGACCGGGACGGTCTTTCGGCTCACCGGCGAACTTGACCGGGCCCGCGAGAGCTACCAGGCAGCAGAAGCAATCTACGAGGACGGGATGTTCTGGGGCCGGGTGCGCCTGCTCCCGGAGCTTGCGGAACTGATGCGGGCGTACGCATTTGCCGCTCCCGATGCTGCGGCTGCCGACCCGTACCTTGCCCGGGCATCCGGCCTGTACGAGGAGGCAAAGGCCGCGGCGCAGCGTATCCGGAGCATCAGCTGGTTTGCCCATACGCTTGTCGGGGAGTGCGAGCTTGCCCGGATCGCCTGCCAGAAGTTTGGCCGGCCGCTGCCAAAGGATATCGATGCAAAGTACAGCAGTGCATTCTCGATCTACTGCCAGATCGGCTCCAAATGGGGGATGGCGCAGTGCTTTATCTCGGAATCGCTGCTCTACCTTGCCATGGCCGATCTCTACCCGGACAAGTATGCGGATACCTCAGACAAGCTGGCCCTTGCAGAGACCTATGCAAAAGAGCTCGGCCTTACTGCCGAACTTGCGCTGATAAAGAGGATCAAGGGGCACACCAGTCCCGCAGCGGAACTCAACCCGCTCACGTTCCTGTAAGAAAAACCCATCTTCTTTTCTTTTGCCGTTCCCTTACAGGAAGGCCGGGGCGACAGGGCCGCACCAGACCGTGACCGCAACAAGGAGGAGGATACCTGCGATATGGATGGAGAGGGGGATCTTCTGCATTGCCTGCGTCACATTCCTGGTTGCGGTCGTTGTTGCGGTCATGGTCATGCGTGCACCTGTTTGGAGGATTGATCAATGCTGGATCCGGATGCGGTATAAAGCGCAAAGAAGTTGGAAAAAAAGGGACGGGAATTTTCCCGGGCCCGGATATTTTTCCTGCCGCGAAAAGAAAAAACCGGAATTTTTTTGGCCGCGAAAAATTTTACCGGCCCGGACGATCCGGATATTTTTCCAAAAAATCCGGATCCCCAAAAATTCCACGCCGAAGAAAAATTTGGCCAGTCAGATGTACATCCGATTATCGGATAACTATCCGATAATCGGCTTGCTAACTTACTCCTCTTTTTCGCGCGAAAAAGAAAATTACCGGATCATTGCCCGGCCGTGAACCTGATCTAGAGCGCTTCCAGTACGGTTTTGACCAGCGCGTTTGTAGCCGGATGGGATCCAAACCGGAATGTCATCTCCCCCTTTTCCGTGATCCGGTAGAACTTCTCCTTACGGTTCGTGCCCGGGACATCCATCTCCGCAAGGCCGTTTTTCACGAGTCCGGCCATAAAATCGGAAAACATCTGCTGGCTCAGCTCGTCCGCCGCCTTCCTCCCTTTCTTGTAGCTCGCGGCCGGGGGATCTTTTTTGGCCCGCCCCATCACGTAGAGCGGCCAGAGCTGATCGTAGAGATACTGCCGCTGGACATGGACAAACGCGGTGGCCTTCTTCTCGTTTTTGCCGTGCCTGATGAGCAGCGCGAGGATCGTCTGGTAGTTGGGGTTTGAAAGGAGGGCGACGGGTGACAGGTCCGGGAGCGGGACCGGGCGCATGACCTTCTCGTCAAACACTGCCCGTACCGTGCCGTTTACCCACGGGGCAAGGGCGAGGAGCGCCATGCCAAGCGCCGGCGACCCGCCAGCACAATCGAAGGTGTAGCGCGCCAGAGGATACTCCCGGCGGATCCGGGTGAGCACGTCCCGGGCTGAAGGGTAGGCAGGAGGGGAGATCACCTCATCGTGAAACGGGATGCCAAGGGCAGTTGACGTGTTCTTTGATGCAGAGATCGCGTTCCTCTCCGCCAGTCTCCCCTTTTCGATCACGGGATCCGCATGCTTGTAAAAGACGGCGGTATCGGTAAAAACGTACGCCCTGGTGATCCCGGGATAGTCCCGAAACGATGCGGTGAATACGGAAGGGAGATTTTCACCGGCGGCAATGATGTGGATGTGCCCCTGATATGGCATGTGTTGGGGTATGAAGGCGGGGGTTAAATGGTTGTTTGTCTGAAAAAAAGAGTCACCGTAAAGGCAACCCGGTTCACAGATAGACATATGTGGTCACGAGACAAGGTTTGACCGTCACAGGGACGAAAGAAAGAACCGGTTTTTCCGGTAACTGCCCGGGGCCAGAATCCTCCCTACAAAATAACCCGTGATGCGGCGTGATAGTCATCCCCGGTTACACGGTACACAACACCCGGGAGTACCTGCCGGGACTACGAACGGCTTTGCCGGAATACGAAACGAAAACACAAGGAAAACCAGAGGTTTTAGGAAATGTCACAACAGCTTGGCGGACAGCCCATTATTATTCTCAAAGAAGGAACAACACGGAATCGCGGCGAGGAAGCCCAGCACTCGAATATCATGGCCGCAAAGGCGATAGCAAACGCGGTCCGGACCACCCTTGGCCCCCGGGGCATGGACAAGATGCTTGTCGGTTCGACCGGGGATATTGTCATCACCAACGACGGTGCCACCATCTTAAGTGAGATCTCGGTAAAGCACCCCGGCGGAAAGATGATCGTCGAAATCGCAAACACGCAGGACGACGAGGTCGGGGACGGGACCACGACTGCCGTTGTCATTGCCGGCGCCTTAATGGAACAGGCAGAAAAACTGCTCGAAACGGGGATCCACCCGACCGTTATCTCCCAGGGCTACCGTCTTGGTATGGACAAGGCCCTCCAGATCACGGACGCCCTTTCCTTTAAGGTCGACCCGACCGACCGGAAGACGCTCCTTAAGATCGCCGACACCGCAATCACGGGAAAATCGATCGAATCGGTCAAGACCAAACTCGACGGGATCATCGTGGACGCGGTCATGATCATTGCAAAAAAGACCGACGGGAAATACGTGGCCGATGAAGACGACGTAATGATCAAGAAGCAGAAGGGAAAGTCCATGGACGATTCCGAGCTCATCCGCGGGATTGTCCTTGACAAGACGCGGGTAAACGACGCCATGCCAAAGAAGGTTGCCGGGGCAAAGGTTGCTCTTGTTGCGTCCGCGATGGAGATCACAAAAACCCAGTCGAAGGCCAAGATCAAGATCACGAGCGCCGATCAGATCTCCGCGTTCTCAAAACAGGAGCAGGAGACGTTTAAGAAACTGGCCGATGCCATCATCAGCGCCGGCGCAAATGTGGTGCTCTGCCAGAAGGGGATTGCCGATGCGGTTCAGTTCTACCTGGCAAAGCACGGCGTGTTTGCGATCGAGGATGTCCCGGAAAAGGATCTCAAGTACGCGGCACGCGCGCTCTCGGGAAACATCGTGAACAAGGCAGAAGATCTGACGGCAAAGGATCTGGGGAACGCCGCGACCGTGGAAGAGGACAATGACATGGCGATCACCCGGATATCCGGGTGCAAGAATCCCAAAACCGTCAGTATTCTCATCCGGGGCACGAGCGACTACCTTCTCGACGAGCTGGAACGTGCGGTTGTCGATGGCACCCGCGTGGTTATGGATGCAATCGAGGACGGTACGTATGTGGTCGGCGGCGGTGCAGTGGAGACCGAGCTTTTGATGAAGATCCGCGATTACGCTGCTACCGTCGGAGGAAGGGTCCAGCTGGCAATCGAGGGGTATGCCACGGCCTTTGAGATCATCCCCCGGACGCTTGCGGAAAACTCGGGGTACAACTCCATCGACAAGCTTGTCGCCCTCAAGAACGCCCATGCGAAGGGACAAAAGACCGCCGGCCTCAATGTCTACACCGGCGAGGTTATCGATATGAAGGCCGAAGGCGTCCTCGAACCGCTCCGGTCAAAACGCCAGTCCATCAAGAGTGCTTCCGAGACCGCGATCATGCTCACCCGTATCGATGACATGATGATCACGCAGTCTAAAGCCTGAAGAGATCCCGGGCAGGGGATAATTCAGGTATCATTTTATCCCGTATTTTTTCATGATCTCTTTTTCCGGGAATCCTTCCGATCATGATAGTTCCGCTTTCGCAACACTGATTATCTGAGAATCTTATATTCTAAGTTGTGAGTGCATATGTCTGACACGACTCTTGTCAAGGTCTCATCAAAGGGACTCGTCACCCTCCCCAAGAAGATCCGGACGGATCTTGATATCCATGACGGGGATTACCTGACCATTTCCTCAGATAAGGACAGGATCATCTTCCGGAAAGCAAAGATCGAGGTCGATTACGAGAACCCTGACGATGCATGGAAGGATTACGCGAAGAACAGGTTGGCGCATGACTGATCCGGCACAGGGTGCCGTTGTCCTTGTGGATTTTTCCTATTCCAACCAGATCCAGTCCAAGGTACGCCCGGCGCTTGTGGTGAGCAATTCCCGGTACAACCGGATCTCCCGCGATGTGATTGTCGTAAAAATCACCACGAAGAAACCAAAGATGATGGCGGCCAGCCTGACTAACGAGGATCTCAGGGAAGGAGCACTGGATCATCCCAGTTTTGTGCAGGCTGACGGGATCTATGCCTTGGAGAAAGAACTGATCTGCGATACCATCAGTATCGTCAGGCCGGAAAAGATGAGGGAGATCCGGGGGCTGATCTGCGAACTGGTTGGTCCGGATGATGAGTGAAATTTCATGGGCTATTTTGAAATTGCTAACATTGTGAGGGCTCCCCTCCTCAGGGCACCCTTTTGGGCGGCGGCCGGCATCACACCATCTTAAAAAAAAGGATGAACTTACTTCCTTGCTATCGTGATATACCCCGAGTGGCTCACGCTTGTCGACGGCCGGGTCCCCCGCTTTGACCGGGTCATCTCCCGTTCGATGAGCTCGTGGGTGTGGACCTCGGGGAAGCGTGCCTGCGCTGCATCGACCACGATCGCCATCTGTTCCAGAAACGGCGTGTAGCAGGCCATGTATCCCCCGGCCCGGAGGTGGTCGTATGCGAAGGCCACATGTGCCGTCTCGATCTGCAAATCAAGGTGGATCACGTCATAGATGCCTTCCGCGGCAAGTACATCGGCGGCAACGGCTTCCACGTTGTCGAGCTTTGCCTCTTTGATGTTCTTTGCGGCGAGCGCCGAGAACTCAGGCCTGACCTCGTATGTCTTCACGTGCGCCGCGATCCCGCCAAAGTAGATCGCCGCAACGCCGCTTCCCGTCCCTGCGTCGAGCACCTCGTCGTTCTTGTTCATACCGGTGAACGCGATTACAAGGCCGATATCCTTGGGGAGCATCGGGGCTCCCGAGCGCTTGCCGTGCACGAAAAAGTCGGTAGGTCGCGGGATACGGAGCACGAACTCCTGGCCCATATGGGTGGTAAAAACATCGCCCGGCGCTGCCCCGACCAGGGGTTCAAGGTCGAGCTGGCCTTTGTCGGTCGAAAGCTTTCCCGGGCCGGCGCGGACAAAAAATTCCCGGCCTGCGCCAACCAAAAGGACCCGGTCCCCGGTCTCGATCATGGGGAAGAGAGTTTCACGATCGCTTCGGCAATGTCGCCCTTGGTAGCAACAAGCGCTTCCTTTGCCTTCTCTCTTGAGACCTGCGCCTGTTCGGCGACCATGGCAACGTCCTCGTCGGGGATCTCAACCGCCGCTTCCTCGAAGCGGGGATTACCCGTGACCTGGTAGGTGGTCGTCCCCTGCATGGTCATCGCCGTCACTTCGGCAGCATCGAAGATCCAGTTCCCCTTCGGGGTCTTTATCACGATACTCTGGACGTCTTCAATCGGCTCGACCTGCATGCCGAGCTTCTTCATCATCGCCTTCATCTGGCGCGGATTGATATTTCCCGGAAGCATTTTTCGCACTCCCCTGCCGTACTCTTACGGCTCCACCGTAATTAAATGCGAGCATTTCCGTGCCCGAAAGGAGTGCAATCCCGCAGGCAATGAGCCGGTCTCCCTCCGCGACCACGAGAACCTCGTCCCCCGCGCGGATCTGCGGGTCGGCAGCGACCACGTGTTTTGCAAACGCATTCTTGCCCTGCGCCACGAACTCCGCCACGTCCTCGCGGATCACGACCCGGCAGCCCGGGGCGGGGATGGCGGCAAGAAGCCTCTTTGCACCCTCGATCCCGACCGTAAGCCGGCCGTCCGAGGCGCGGACCGTTGCGAGCCGGACGCTGTTATAGAGGATCTGCCGGATCCTCCCGGTCGTTGAAAGCACGAATTCGCAGCCGTCGGGAAAGAGCGCAGTGCCGCACCCGCTCCCGAACTGGTAATCAGCGATCGCCTGCACCCTTGCCGTTGAACTGTTCTCCGAGTATCCTGTTGACACGGTTGACAAACTCCTGTTCTGCGGTTTTCGGGATAAATGCTCCGGCTGCAATCTTGTGGCCCCCGCCGCTGCCGCCGTACTCTGCCGAGGCTTCGCTGACTGCCTGCTGGAGGTCGACCCCGCGGGCGATCACGCGCTCGGTCGTCCTCATCGAGACTTTTAAGAGGTTCTTGTCCTCGGGCACCTCGCAGAGAATGAGGATGGGCTTCTCCGCATTGAGCTTGGAGAGGGCCATCCCCGCCCCGATCCCGACGATCGTATCCGGGTATTTTCCCCCGACATCGATATACTGGACGTTTTCGAGCTCACGAACACCGGTCTCGATAATATATTCGAGGAGGTTGCGGATAATTGCCCGGTGGTTCCCGAGCATGTGTTCCGCATCCCGGTAGGCCTGCCCCCGGTCGCCTTTGAGGATCGCGCTCCCGACCGCGGGCTTTGTCCACCGGCCGCAGGCATTGAGGACCGTTGCATACTCCTGCGCATTCCTGAGCGGGGTCCGCGGGATCTCGTCCGGGAACCGGTAAGTCTCCGCAAGGAGCCGGTCCACGCTCTCCCCGTTTGCAATCAGCTGCTCGGCAAGCGCCGAGATGATCGTGCGCCGGTCGTCGTCGGAGAGCTCCTCCCAGACATACCAGCGCCCGTCCGGGGTCTGCTGGCGGATCCCGAGTTTCTTTAAGAACTGCTTGGCCCCTTCGGGGTTGTTGCTGATCCCCTTCACGAACGGGTCGTCGTTATACGCAAGCGAGAGGTAGACCGGGCGGGTTGCGGTGCCGTAGCAGTTGAGGTCCTTTTTACAGACCTTCACCGACTTGTGCTTTACCCCGTCCTCGACAATCAGTTCCCGGGCCGGGCCCACAAGCCCGCAGGTCTCCCGGGCCATCATGTCCCCGACGTTCCCGATCACCGCGATCTTGGCAAGGTCGATGTTTGCCGAATCGAGCTCCTTTGCGATGAGGTACGAGACCCCGGCAGCGCTCATCTTCTCGTAGCCATAGGGCAGGCAGTTCACCTGCGGGTAGGTAATCTCGCCGGGCTGGCTGACGTGGTGGTCGACGATCAGGACGTCCTTTTCCGTCAGTCCCTTTGCCGCAAGGAGATTCTGCTGGCCGGCGCCGAGATCGGAAAAAATCTTGAACGAGGCGTCGTCCGGCACCTGCGGCATGGTGAGCGGTTCGAGCTGGCGGACAAAAACGGACCTGACTGGGATACCCTGCCGGGCGACTGCCTGCGAGAGGATCGCTTCGCAGGAGATACCGTCTGCATCGATATGTGAGATGATGGTTATCTCGTGCGCAGCCGTGATCTTTTCGGCTGCTGCCTTCACATCATCAGTAAAACCCATTGTCTATATTTATGGAGTTCTTAATTGATGAAGTGTAGTACCATGGAGCCCGACCTGTTACCCTGTGCCCTTGCATATGCAGAGACCGGCATCGTTACCCCGGAACGGATGCGGGCAGTCGATGCCAATGCGCAGGCACTCGGCGTATCCGGGCTCCAGCTCATGGAGAGCGCAGGCCGGGCGCTTGCCGGGACCGTGCTCTCGTACAACCCCAAAACCGTGCTTGTCCTGTGCGGGAGAGGGAACAATGGCGGCGACGGGATGGCAGCGGCCCGGTACCTCCAGCGGGGGGTGGACACCACGGTCTGCTATCTCGATCGCGGTGAGCGCAGCCCGTCCTGTGCCCGAGAGCTCGCTGCCCTGAAGGGTGCCCGGGTCACGCTCCGGCCGTTTGTCTCTACCGACGACCTGCGCACCCTTGCCCCTTATTTCGGGAAGGCGGATGTGATTGTCGATGCCCTGCTCGGGACCGGCACGGCGGGGGCGCTCCGGGAACCCCTTGCGACCTGCATTGCGATGGCAAACGGCTCGCCGGCAACAATCGTGGCGGCAGACCTCCCCTCTCCCGGGATGCGGGCCGACCGGATCTGTGCCTTCCACCGGCCCAAAGTTCAGGGTTCGGAGGTTATCGACATCGGTATTCCTCTCGAAGCGGAGATCTGCACCGGGCCCGGTGACCTCACCCTCATCCCCGCACGGAAGCACACCCGGCACAAGGGCGACGGCGGTTCGGTGCTGGTCATCGGCGGCGGGCCGTACCAGGGCGCACCGTACCTTGCCGGCCTCGGGGCGCTCCGGGCAGGGGCGGATATCGTCCGGATAGCATCGCCGGTTTTCGAACCGGTGCCTGACCTCATCTACGAACGGCTCCCCGGCGACCGGATTACAGAAGAGCATACGGAACGGCTCATTGCCCTTGCAGAAACGGCAGATGCGGTTATCTGCGGGAACGGCCTCGGGGCGGAGAGCCACGCAGTCACTGGTGCCGTAGCCCCGCACTGCAGGAAGGCGGTCTTCGATGCCGATGCCCTCCGGTTCCCGCTCGTAAGGGCCGCAAAAGAGACCGTGTATACGCCGCACGCGGGCGAGTTTGCCCGGATCGCTCCCGGTAACCCGCTTCCCGCGGATGCAGCCGATGCCTGCGGCAGGGCAAAAGCGGCACGGGCGGCAGCAGGGGAAGCGGGCGCGACCATCCTCCTCAAGGGGCCGGTGGACGTGATAACGGACGGTGCCCGGGTCAGGTTCAACCGGACCGGCGACCCGGCCATGAGCGTTGGCGGAACCGGGGACGTGCTCGCCGGGGTGACCGGGGCCCTCCTCTGCCACCTGCCGGCATTCGAGGCGGCGTGCATTGCCGCGTATGTCACCGGCAGGGCCGGGGAGCGCGTGGCACAAGAGAAAGGCGCGGGGATGCTTGCCTCCGATCTCGTGCATCGCATTCCCGAAGAATTGTACAGGAGAGATCCCTGATGGTGGAGTTTACCCATATTTCCGATGGCAAAGCACAGATGGTGGATATCAGCGCGAAAAAAGACGTGGTGCGCGAGGCGGTGGCAACGGGGAGGATCTACCTGCGCCCCGCAACCCTTGCGGCCATCCGCGAGGGAACGGTGGTAAAGGGGAACGTGCTTGCCACGGCACGGGTTGCCGCCACGCTGGCGGTCAAGGACACCCCCCGGCTCATCCCGATGTGCCACACGATCCTGCTCGGGGCAATCACCGTGGATTTCGCGGAAGGCGACGGGTATATCGAGGCGACCGTTACCACCAAATCGACCGGGAAGACCGGGGTGGAGATGGAGGCCCTGACCGGCGTCTCGGTGGCGCTCCTCACGGTATGGGACATGGTCAAGTCCGCGGAAAAGGACGAACACGGCCAGTACCCGGTCACCCGGATCGAAGGGATCCACGTCGTGGAGAAAAAGAAGGGGGAGTGATTTTCAGAGAATGGGGACGCTCCCGGGGCTTCGCCCCTCCGCTTGGCACCCCCATGACGATTCTTTACGCGCAAAACGCCTCGCCGGGTTTTGCGCTATACGTTACCTCATGTTGAGCGGTGCAGGTAATTGAGCCGCCGCGGGGGCTTCCTGCCGGGTGCGACGGCAGGTATCTTTTTTTCAGGGATAACTTTGGGATATCCCCCCCCACTATACTTTCAAAAACTATTTGCTGATCCAATCAGATTATCCCTTGTCAGTATGGCGGATCCAGTTTGTCCTTTCCGAAAAAATGCGTCGGTAACTGCTATAGTATCCCTCTTGATAATTCTTGCCGGAAGCGTGCTTGTTGCGGGATGTACAACGGATCCTGTTCCGGAAAACATGACGGTGACTACCACGGTCCCAATTAATACCTCCTTGTCAGTTGTTACTCTGACGCCCCAGTCAAAGGTATTGTACACGACAACGATTGCGCAACAGAACAGCAGTCACCCGGAACGAATCATGATGGATTCCGATGTATATAATCAGGGAGAGATCATCGAGTTCTACCTGGTAAACGACGGCAAGGATACCGTTTCGTGCATTGGCGATTTCACGGAATGCCGGATCTTTCTCTGGATGAACGAGAGTTATTGGGAAGAACTGCCCCGGCCTGTTAATGCGTATTCCCCACCACAACCTACACAGCTCTGCAGCGTCTCAAATCGGGAACCCTCCTATATGGGGGCCGGCCAAAGAACCCCGGTATTTCATCTAATCACCACGGAATGGGTCCCGGGAAGATACCGGATCCAGTCCGATTGCCTGAATGCATCCCGGGAATTTATTCTTAATAATGTCCCCCACGGGAAAGGCGGAACCGTAACCCTGTCGTAATGGTGACGTGGTTAATGGGTCATTATTGCCGGTTATAAGTGTCCATGAATGGAATGAATCCGTCCCCTCCCTTTATTACCTCCTCCATCCAATTCTATAGAACCGCGGGATTCGTCCCGTTAAAAGGAATGTAGCCTGTTACAGGCCGAACCTTGAGGTGTTATAACACATGGTAAAATCGATGTATGCGTATGTCAGGGACGCATGGGCGAGACCTGACAAGTCCGAAGTAAAAGCAATGCTCTGGGACCGGATGCAGGAGTGGCGCCGCGAAGGCAGCGTTACCCGTCTTGAGCACCCGACCCGTATCGACCGCGCCCGCTCGCTTGGCTACAAGGCAAAGCAGGGTATTGCGGTTGTCCGTGTCCAGGTCCGCCGCGGCGGGCGCCGGGTATCCCGGTATGTCCGGGCACGCCGGTCCGCACGCATGGGCAAGAACAAGAGCACCCCAGGTAAGAGCATCCAGCGGATTGCCGAGGAACGCGCATCCCGCCGGTACCCGAACATGGAAGTCCTGAACTCCTACTGGGTCGGCCAGGATGGCAAGCTGAAATACTACGAAGTTATCCTCGTTGACGGCCACCACCCCTCGATCCAGAGCGACAAGAACCTCGCATGGATGGCAAACCCGACCCACCGCGGCCGTGCCGAGCGCGGCAAGACCTCCGCTGGCAGGAAGGGCCGTGGCATGAGGACCAAGGGTAAGGGTACCGAGAAGACCCGCCCGAGCATCCGCTCCAACGCCAACCAGGGCAAATAATCTTATCTTTTTTTATGGCAATGGTATCTCCATGAAGATCACCGATGCCTGTGTTGTTCCATATCCGCTTGGTGACTCATCGGTCCGCCGGATGGCACTCGAGGCGCGCTCGCTTGGCTTTGACAGCATCGTTGTCCCTGACGCACCAGCCCAGACGATCTGCGGCGTTGACGTGATCCCCGGGGTTTACCTTTCCGGCCTTCCCGCAAAAGACGTCCAGAACAAGGCAAAGCGCTGCCGTGGCACCGGGGCAATGCTCTCCGTGCAGGCCGGGGACAACGGGTTTATCCGGACTGTTGCAAATACCCGGGGCGTCCATGTCCTGCGGGGCATCTATGCCGCTGACAAGCATGCGTTCGACCACGTGGCAGCAAAGATCGCGGCCGACAACAACACGGCCGTCGACATCGATCTTGCACCGGTCATCTTCGGCCGCGGGCACCAGCGGCAGAAAGCAATCCACCGGTACCTTGACGTGATGGTGCTCGAACGCCGGTTCGAGTTCCCGCTCACGATCTCCTCGTCCGCCCGTTCCGTGCTCGGGATGCGTGCGGTCCGTGAGGTAGCCGGCCTCTGTTCTCTCTTTGGTATGGACGAGACCGGCGTCCAGGCCGCGCTTGCCGGTGTCGCCCGGGTGATGGCACCCGAAGTAGGTGCGGTAACGGTGATCTGACCATGGCAGTCCGACCGCCCACGCTCCGGGAGAAACGCCGGTATGTGCTTGCCCGGATCGATCCCGAAGGAACCCCTGTGGATCCAAAAGACCTCTACTATGCAGTATACGAGGCGGTCGTCTCGCTCTTTGGCGATCTTGTTGCCGCGGCAATGCAGCCCTCGGTCATTGCGATCGAGAGCGGATGCGCCCTCCTGCGCTGCCGGCGGGGGTCCGAGCGGGAACTGATGATCGCGCTCTCGACCCTCGTTGCCTGCCGCGAAGCGCCTGTTGCCCTCAGGATCCTTGCGGTATCGGGGACATTAGAGTCCCTCCGGGACCGGATCGCAGCATTTCAGGAAAAGAGGGATGTGAAGCAGGCCCCGGCTGCCGGGGAATCCGCGGGGCAGGCCGGTTCCCCTGCGGAGGAGCCTCCCCTTCCTGTCACGGAGTACCGGTTCGGGACCACCCCGGTCGAAATCGTGGCAGGCCGCGGTCATAAGGTTGATGTAATAGAAAAGGGATTTAAAAATACACGCCGATTGTATCTGGCAACAGAAGATCTGGAGATTTTGCATGCAACCACAATACCAGATGGGATATGACCGGGCAATCACTGTTTTTTCACCGGACGGCAGGCTGTACCAGGTGGAATACGCCCGCGAAGCAGTAAAACGCGGTACTACCGCGGTAGGTATCAAGGCACAGGACGGGATCGTCCTCATCGTTGACAAGCGCGTCAGCTCAAAACTGCTCGAAGCGTCCTCGATCGAGAAGATCTTCAAGATCGACGATCATATCGGCGTCGCTTCCTCGGGACTGGTGGGCGATGCACGTGCCCTTGTCGACCGTGCACGGGTCGAATGCCAGATCAACCGGGTCTCCTACGACGAGCAGATCGAGGTCGAGGCGCTCGCAAAGAAACTCTGCGATCACATGCAGACGCTCACCCAGTACGGCGGGATCCGCCCGTACGGTACGGCGCTTCTGATTGCGGGTGTCAGCGATGGCGAGTGCAGGCTCTTCGAGACCGACCCCTCCGGCACGCTCCTTGAGTACAAGGCAACCGGTATCGGGATCGGCAGGCCGGCGGCGATGAAGGTCTTCGAGGAAGAATACAATCCTGACCTTACCATCAGCGATGCGATCTCCCTTGGCCTCAAGGCCCTGCACTCTGCAACCGAGGGCAAGTTCGACGCCACGACCGTCGAGATAGGTATCGTCGGAAAAGGCGATGCGACATTCAGGAAGATGCCAAAGGAAGAGGTTGCATCGTACGTTGAGAAATTCAAGCAGTGACCGGGTATGATCTCCTTAGAGAACGCCGTGGTGGCAAGGCTTGAAAGTTACGGGGAGAAGTTCGAGATCCTCGTGGATCCCCACCTTGCAGCCCGGGTACGGCAGGGCGAGGCCCTCAACATCGAGGACGTAGTCGCGGCCCTCGATATCTTCGGGAACTCGTCGCGCGGCACCCGCGCTTCGGAAGAGTCTCTCATCAAGGTCTTCCACACCACCGATTTTACCACGGTAGCAAAGAAGATCATCGAGAAAGGGGAGATTCATCTCACTGCCGACCAGCGCAAACAGATGACCGAGGAGAAGCGCCGGCAGGTCATCACCTTTATCGCACGGAACTCGATCAACCCCCAGACCGGCCACCCGCACCCGCCGCAGCGGATCGAACTGGCCATGGAGGAAGCAAGGGTCAACATCGACCCCTTTAAGCACGTTGACGAGCAGGTAAAAGAGACCGTCAAGGCGCTGCGCCCCATCCTCCCGATACGCTTCGAGGAACTCCGGCTCGCTATCCGGATCCCTCCCGACTTTGCTGCGCGGGCCTATGGGGACATTGCATCGGCAAGCACGATGGAAAAAGACGAGTGGCAGAAGGACGGGTCCTGGGTCTGCGTGGTCCGGATCCCGGCCGGCATCCAGGGCGAGTTCTACGATCTGGTCAACAAGCTCTCCAAAGGCGAGGGCCAGGTCAAGATCCTCAATCAAGTATATTAGTTGCGACGACAAATATAGCAAGACAATTTGGTGGATAGTTCATCATGGCAAGCTCTGAAAAATCAGCAAAGGGAAAAGTCACCGGAAGTGCCGGTCGTTTCGGCTGCAGGTACGGACGCTTTGTTCGGAAAAGAGTCGCAGAGATGGAGAAGATCTCGCGTGCATCCCACCGCTGCCCGAAGTGCGACAACATCTCGGTCCAGCGCAAGGGAACCGGGATCTGGGAGTGCCGGAAGTGCGGCTACAAGTTCGCCGGAGGCGCCTACCAGCCCGAGACCCCGACCCTCCGTGTTGCGCTCCGTGCCATCGACCGCACCAACACTGCGGTAGTTGAGTCGGCAGCTGCCGCACAGAAGAGGGCGCAGTAAGCGCGATTGGGTTTATCGTCTATGGCAAGTACCTACAAGTGCGCCCGGTGTAAACAGAAGGTGGAGATCGACGTCAACGTCCGCTGCCCCTACTGTGGCCACCGCATCCTCTTTAAGGAACGCGGCGCAGCGATAAAAGAGCTCAAGGCCAGGTAATTGTTGCCGGGGAGATTCCCGGCCGTTCATTTTTATATCCCTGTTTTCCTACGTAGTGTAACGAAGTGACCGTTCCTGTGTTTCACCATACCGCCGAGTTCCGGTTCACCACGCCCCATGCCGGGCAGATCTACCGCTCGCTCCTTCCCGAGCTTGCCGAAGAGGTCAGTCCCCGTACGGCAACCCGCTGCCGGATCGACGGGGAGACGCTGGTCCTTACCGTGGAAGCTGAGGATCTCGCGGCGCTGCGTGCGGCGCTCAACATGTTCCTCCGCCTCGTAAACGTGGCTGACGAGATGCAGGATATTGCCTGATCGATAGGGGCAGTTTTCCCGCAGGTTTGAGCGGGCAGGAACGCATTCGGAATCATTTTTATCGATAGCAGGCGAATCCAGATACGGAAGACGAGATCATGCAGAACATTTCCCCGAAAGTCCAGAACCAGTTTGCCATGCTCCAGCAGGTCCAGCAGCAGCTCCAGACGATCCTCCAGCAGAAGACCCAGTACGAGATGGCCGTGCGCGAGGCCAAGCGTGCCCAGGAAGAGATCGCGGACGCAACCGAAGACACGCCCATGTACATGAGCATCGGGACGATCATGGTCCAGAAAAAGAAGGACTACGTGAACGCGAAACTCACCGAGAAGGTCGAGACCCTTGAACTCCGGGTCAAGTCCTTAGAGAAACAGGAAAAGATGCTGCAGGGGAAGTTCGAGCAACTCCAGACCCAGATCAAATCCGCACTCGAGGGCAAGAGCGCCCCGAATGCCGCATAACTTTTTTTATATCTTCCCGAATCCGGCACGCCGGCAGTCCCCTTTCACGTCTATCCCCCAGAGCTCCCGCTGGTTACTTCATCAGATCCGGTAAAAAAGGGAGAGATTAATCCCTGCTCGTGAGGTTGATCGCGTTCACGAGTGCATCGACCGAGGCAAGGACAATGTCGTCCCCGCTCCCGCTCGCATCGTACACGTGGCCGTGTTCGTCCTCGACGGCGATGGTGACGTGGCACATGGCATCCGAGCCGCCGCTGATCGCCTCGATGTTGAACTCGGTGAGCTGGATCCGGGACGGGATGATCCCGACGATTGCCTTTAAGGCGGCATCGACCGGGCCGTTTCCCACGCTCGAATAGACGTGCTCAGCGCCATTCACCTGTGCCCGGACGCTTGCGGTCGGGATGGCATGGTTGCCGGTCATGATCGCAATGTCTTCGAGCTGAAGCATCTTTTTGCCGGCCGGGATACCCATGACGCTCTCGGCAATCTCGTACAGGTCGGCCTCGGTGACGCGCTTGCCCTTGCTTGCGATCGCCTTGACCTTCTCGACAATGATGTCGAGCTGGGTGTCGTCGGGCTGGATGTGGGCGTCGGTGAGCATCTGCCGGACCGCGTGCCGGCCGACGTGCTTTCCCAGCGTCAGCCTGCGGCGGTGGCCCACCATCTCCGGGGTCATGATGCCCGGCTCGAACGTCTCGGAGCACTTTAAGACACCCTGCGTGTGGATGCCGCTCTCGTGCGAGAAGACGTTCTCTCCGACCACCGGCTGGATGGGCGGGATGGCAAGCCCCGAGAACCGGGAGATGAGGCGCGAGGTCTCCACGAGCCGCTCTTTTTTGATCCCGGTGTGGATCCCGTAGATCGACTCCATGATCATCACGGTCTGGGCGAGATCGGCATTACCGGCCCGTTCCCCGAGACCGTTTACGGTCACCTGCACCTGCGAGGCACCGGCTTCGACTGCGGCGATCGTGTTTGCGACCGCGAGGCCGAAGTCATTGTGGCAGTGGACGTCGAGCGGGCATTTTACCTCGCGGGCGAGCCGGCCCATGAGCGTCTTCATCCCCGAGGGCGAGATGACCCCGACCGTGTCCGGAATGTTGATGATCGTGGCGCCGGCTTCCGCTGCTGTCTGGCAGACCTTAACGAGATAATCGTGGTCCGTCCGGGTCGCGTCCATCGGCGAGAACATGCACTTGTCCACGTGGGCGCGGACATGGCGGATGATCTCGCCGGTAATATCGAGCACCTGTTCGCGGGTCTTGTTGATGGTGTTCTCCCGCTGGATGTCCGAGGTCGGGATGAACACGTGGATCATGTCCACGTCGCAGTCGATGCAGGCATCGACGTCGGCCTTGACCGAGCGGGCCAGACCGCAGATGTTTGCGTCGAGTCCCAGGCGTTTGATCGCGGCAACGGTCTCCTTCTCGGGTGCGGACGATGCAGGGAACCCTGCCTCGATAGTGTGCACTCCGATGTCGGAAAGCTGACGGGCAATCTCGATCTTTTGTTCGAATGTGAAGGCAATCCCCGGGGTTTGCTCCCCGTCACGGAGTGTCGTATCAAAAACGGTCACGTCGTTCTTCGCACGGCTATCGGTGAAGAAAACGATCCCCCGCAAAATCCTTGCGAGTAGTCATACCATCCTTATGAGCAGGCACATTATATAAACAGTCGCTGCACCAGATTCGTTTCCCGTACTTTTCACGCCTTGGAATCCGCCCATCTTACGATATGTTTAATAGGAAACTACCCCTACATTATTAGGCAGAGTGCCCCGCCTTAACTCAGCCTGGTAGAGTGCGCGGCTGTAGTATGGTTTGCCGATGAACGGCAACTGCGCGGCTACCGCGATGTCCCCGGTCCGAATCCGGGAGGCGGGATAAACTGTACCCAATGCCCAGGTAGTGTAGCGGCCTATCATGATTGCCTGTCACGCAATCGACTCGGATTCGAATTCCGACCTGGGCGTCGCTTTGTTTTAGGGATTTTTTCCTGAAAATGGGAACATTATCGTTCGATGTTCTGATTTTTACCCTTGTGCGTAACGATGGCTCCCCGCCATGACGGCCCCTCGCGGGAGCGCCCCTCACTTCAGTTTACCCCGGAGAATACCAGATCGGGTCCCGGGGGTATCCCTCCATCAGCACAAGGCCGGCCCCCCGTTGTGTTACCCGGCCTACCCCCCACCTCCAAAAAAACCGGACACCCCCCTCCCCCCGGCCAAAATATTTTTGGGTAGGGGGGGTGCCCCCCCTGTGTTGTACAATCCTGGGGACTACCCCTCCCCTGTTCCAGTCTCAAAACCTGCATTTCGCGTGGAGTCTCCGGCGAGCAGGGGAGGGGACCCCTTCCCTCCGTTGGGAAGGGAGGGGGGTGGCGTGTCGCATGGAAGGGGTGGGGGTACCCCCTCAGTAAAAAAATTTCCGGATGCCCCCCACCCCCCTGCCCGGTTTTTTTTAGGCCGGCCCCCCTCCCCCCCACCTTCCGGAACCGGAGGGGGGACTACCCCCCTTTTATCCGGTTTTTACCGGAACCGGAAGTCTGCCGGTACCGGTTGTTGTGACCGGGTAAATGCCCGATATGTTTTCATAGCAGTCTCCAGCATATTGATTCAGACAATCATGGCAGAAGCAGAACTTTTTCCCCGCAATGTGCCGTTTAAGCCCTCCGAAGCGCTGGTCACCTGGTTTATCGCCGACTTCCTCCTCCTCCTCGCCTTCATCGTGGTAGTCTGTATCCTGCCCATGGCCTCTGCCGGGGCCGTGGACGGGTATGTCGCCATCGCGATCTTCGGCCTGCTCGTTCTTGCGACCGGGCTGTTTTTCACGTGGACCAGGCTGTACTATGAGTCCATGTTCTACGAGCTCCATGCCGACGAGCTCCGCTGGCGCCGCGGGGTCTGGTTCAGGACCACCGGCATTGTCCCGTACAACCGGATCACCAACCTCGATCTCCGGCAGGGCCCGGTCATGCGCCGGCTCAATATATCGAGCATCGCTGTCCAGACCGCCGGGTATTCCGGGCAGGGAACGCCGGAGATCCGCATCGAGGCGATCGAGCACGCCGAGGAACTCCGCGAACTGTTACGAAAGGCAGTCCATGCCTGCAACAGTGGATCCGGCGATGCAACCGGGACCGGCCGGCAGGAAGCCCCCGCCGCTGCCGAACAGCCGATAGCACCTATGACCACGAGCATCCTGATGCTCGACGAGCTCCGCAGGATCCGCCAGCTCCTCGAACAACAGAAAAAGTAAGGGCGGGATCCGGCGGTACCGCCGGCAGCCCTTATAACCCCCGGCCTGACTGCGGGAGGCGGTCCGGGCCGCATATACCCGTTTTTACCGTATCCCTTTCATCCGGCACGCCCGCACCGGTGAACGCCAACGGTGATTATTCTTCGATAGCGATGATGGCCGCCGGGCAGAGATCGGCGGCATCGCGGGCACAGCCGATGGTATCGGGCAGCACGATACTTGCCGAAAGATCGTTATTCTCCCGGTACTCCGGCACGATCTGGGAGAACGAATCTTCTTCGTTCTGCATAAAGAGCGCCGGGCACGTATCCCAGCAGGAACCACAACTCACGCACTGCATCCGGTCGATCGTTACTTTCATGGCATACCTCTCTATGCGCATGTGGGGACAGGAGCACAATAATGGTTGCGGAGGTGGCAAAGAGCCGCACCGGCCCTGTTGCCAACGGGACCCGGCCATGCACGGACTCCCGTCAGGTTAATGACCGATGGTGAAACACCCGGTAAGAACACATGCCTGCCCTCATCACGGATCCCCGGCACCAGCGTCTCCTTCTCGGAGCTGCGGCCCTCGGGATCCTGATGGACGGCCTCGACGGCTCGATCGTAAACGTTGCGCTCCCCACGATCGCCTCCGCCTTTACCACCGATACGGGCACGATCGCGTGGGTCATCATCACCTATCTCCTGATGATGGCCGGTCTTGTCCTTGTGATGGGAAGTATCGCCGACCGGGGGGCCATGCAAAAGATCTTCATTCTTGGCCTCGCGCTCTTTACGATCGGCTCTGCCGCGTGCGGCTTCTCCCCGACCCTTTCGGTGCTCCTTGCCGCCCGGGTCCTCCAGGGCATTGGTGCCGCGATGATCGCCGCGGTCGCCCCGCTCCTCTGCGTCCGCTACCTCCCGCCGACCATGCTCGGCGCGGCTATGGGCGTCCTTGGCGCATCGAGCTCGATCGGTTTTGCAGCGGGCCCGGCGCTCGGCGGGATGATCACGCATTTCCTCTCCTGGCACTGGATCTTTTTGATCAACATCCCGATCGGGATCTGCGGCATAATCCTTGCAGCGCGGGTCATCCCTGCCGACATACCGGAGCCGGGGGCCGGCACCGCACCGGTTGACATCCCCGGCGCGGGTCTCCTCTTCGGTGCCATGGCCGCGGGCACGTTCGCGCTCGAAGAGACCGCCGCGCTCGGCGGGATCGCCCCGGCGGTCGCCGCAGCCTTTGGCATAAGCGCGGCCTGCGCGCTCCTCTTTGTAGTGAGGGAGAGAACGACCGCTCATCCCCTCATACGGCTTTCCCTCTTTGGAAAATGGCAGTTCTCCGCAGTCCTTGCCGCATTCTTCCTCATCAACATCGTCTATGCCGGCGTCCTCTATCTCCTGCCGTTCTACCTTGCGGCAGGGATGCACTACAGCCTCGCGGTGAGCGGGCTCTTCCTCTTAATCCCCCCGGTCGTCACCTGCATCGTGAGCATCCCCTTCGGGCAGTGGTCCGACCGGTACGGCTGCCGCTGGTTTGCCGTTGCCTCGTGTGTGGTATTCATCGTCTTTGACGGGATCTTTGCCGCTCTTGTCCCGTCGGCAGGCATGCTCCCGCTCCTGCTCGGTCTCGTCCTCATGGGCCTTGCCATCGGGATAGCCGCCGGGCCGGCCGCAAGCCGGATCATCGAGAATGCCCCGAAAGGCGAAGAGGGCACGGGCTCGTCCCTGATGATCACCGTCATCTACTTCGGGGGCGTTGTCGGGACCGCGCTGTATGCGATGCTGCTCACCCTCTCTACTTCACAGGGTGGCGTTGTGCCCTTTGCCGAGCTCGATCCGGCAGTCTTTCTCGAAGGATTCCATCTCACCATCTGGGCCGGGCTCCTCCTCTTGGTTGTCCCGCTTCTCCTCTCCCTTGCAGTCAGGGACAAGAAAGCTCCCGCCGGGGAATCAGATGAAAAAAACCGGTAATGAAAAAGAAGGGGAAAGGTTAGTTAAAGACCGAGAAGTCGTTCTTGATGGCGATGGCCTCGATGATCGGCTTCATGGTCTCTTCGGAGATCTTGAACTTGTCCATGTACATCTGGAGAACGGCCTTCTCCTCGCCGGCAAGGACGCCGTCTGCCATGGCAATGTCGGAAAGGATTGCAAGGGTTGCGATCTTCTGTTTCTCGTCGAGCTTCTGGGCAACAAGGTCGATAACGGCAGGGAACTGGTTTGCCTTTAAGACCTGCATTGCAACGTCGATGGATTTCCTGTCGCCGCGGACGATCTTTGCAAGGTCGTTGATCTCGGATTCCTCGATTACGCCGTCGGCAGCGATGATCGTGATTGCCGAGAGCACGAGCGCGGATTTCGGTGTCAGTTCAGCCGGCTTCCCGGCAAGTCTGTCAAAAAGTCCCATATTTTTACAACTCCATTAAAAGTTCTCTAGTATTTTGCGCGTGATGCTAATTGACCGTTTCTGTAAAGCCACCGGGAAAACCGATGTCGCGTATAGTATATATTTAATTAGTATAAGCAGAGACTAATTTTTCTTGTCCCCGTATACCCGGAACAGTACGGCATCCGCACATGCTCTCGGTTCGATCCTGATACTTGTCATCGTCTTTGTAGTAGCTGCACTTGTTTTCCTTCTCTTTCCGGGGATACCCGGGTTCTATGATGGCTCGGTCCCCTCGCCAATCAAGATCACCAAGATCCGGCATGTCAATGAAAATGGAGCTTTAAAATATGACAGTTACATGGTTCTCAAAAACACGGGAACCACCGGGTATTCAAATGCCAACATCTATGCGCAGACATACCGGAACGGCGATCTTCTTCCCAGTTCCATCAAGACGATGAACGGCCATAATTACATCTCCACCCACCATTACCATATCCAGAATATGGGCGGCCAGGGATCGTGCGGCGCTACCTGGGATCCCGGCGAGATGGTCAGTATCGATTATGCAGACCGGACCTTCCATCCCGGCGATGTGGTAACCTTTGAGGTATACGATGCCGTGACCGGGCAGATCATTTCAAGGCATACGGTTACCGCGTAAAAATCAGGAAAAAAGGAGATTAGTCGTCGAGGCGCTTGAATACGCCTTTTTTTGTCTTGAAGATCTTGCAGATCGGGCAGACCCAGGTATCCGGCAGGTCCTCAAAAGCGACTCCCGGGGGAATGTTCTGCGTTTTGTCCCCTTTGGCCGGATCGTAGATATAATGGCATTCAAGACATACCCAGCGGGCGAGTTTTACCGTCTGTTGCGTCATCTGGTTACCTCGTCGATATATTCCAGTCTAAATCATCGCAGTAAAAAAATAAGAATGCTCCTGTCAGGGCAGCGACGGTTGCTTTCCGGCAAAACAGGTATGGGCTGCCCGTGCACAGATCCGGGCGACCCGGAGCGGCTCCGGGATCTTCCCTTCGGAGGTAAATGCCGCAACCAGCCGGCCGGCATCCCCGGTTTCGATCCCCCAGCTCCGGAGAAAGACCGTCCCGCCGGGCAGCTCAAAGGCCGTCCGCTCCCCGAGCCGCAGGTACGCGGCAAGGCGGGTTTCGTCGCCGGGAAAATGGTGCCGGATATCCCCTTCGAGTCCTTCGGAGTTCTCGTAGGTCACGCAGACTACCGGAAGCCCGGTTTCAGTACAGACTTTTTCCGGGTCGATGATATTGAAAAACGCGATCACGCATCCCGAGAGCAGGATCGCGCCGATGTCCCGGCGGCCAAGCGACCGGACCATGGAAAGAACCGCTTCCGTTGCATCCATGCCCCCGACCGTGACCCGGGAAAAAACAGTCCCGTCGATAACAAGATCCCTGCGCATCACGATCCCGGCGAGGGTGGACTGCGATCTCCCGGAATAACTTTCGGCGATCCCGAGCACCCGGAGGCCCTTTTTCGGGATGTGCATAGAAGCACTTATGACACCGGATTAAAAATACTATACCGATGAAGTTCAACAAAGACGAGGTCTGTATCCTGATCCCGACCTTAAACGAGAGCCTGACCATCGGGCCGGTGGTAAAGGAGTTCAGGGACCTCGGGTATTCCCATATCCTTGTCGTTGACGGCAAGAGTACGGACAATACCGTAAAAAATGCCCGTGACGCCGGTGCGGTTGTCAGGACCCAGACCGGCAAGGGAAAGGGCAATGCCATCATCGAGGCTTTCGAGGTAATAGAGCAGCCCTACATCCTGATGCTCGACGGCGACGGTACGTACTCGGCCAAGGATGCGGATAAGATGCTCACCCCGCTCTTTCTGGGGTTCGACCAGGTGATCGGCGACCGGCTGATCAATGCCGAGGAGGGCTCGTTCTCCCGGGTCAACCTCTTTGGCAACCATATGCTCAACCTGTTCTTCAAGCTCGCCCACAGCCGCGATCTCCACGATATCCTTTCGGGCTACCGGTCCTTCACGAAACTCGCCATCCAGCAGATGAACTTAAAAGAGACCGGCTTTGAGATCGAGACCGAGATGTCAGTCGAGGCGGTCAGGAACGGCCAGCGGATCATGGTCGTCCCCATCCGGTACTCCCGCCGCCCGGGCACGCCCACGAAGCTCTCCCCGTTCCATGACGGGATCCGGATCGTCTCCACGATCTACCGCCTGGCCCGGGTCAACAACCCGATGTTCTATTTCGGGATTATGGGTGCGTTCTGCGCGCTCCTTGGCCTGCTCACCGGGGTATATGTCCTCCTCGAATGGCTCCACCATATCGATCACATCCCACTCACGATCCTTACGGTGCTTTTGATCGTGGTCGGGATCGAGATCTTCATGTTCGGGGTGATCTCGGATATGCTCCTCGTCTTCCACCGCGAGATCATCCGGGAGATCCAGTTAAACCAGCCGCCCCGGCAAAAATAACTTTTTTTATCCGGCCCCTGCCGGGAAAACAGTAAAAAATCAGAACCGGTCCTGTACGGGATCCGGGAAGAACATCCGTTTATATGCAATGATCCGGCTGGAATGCTCGGCAAGCGAGGTGAGCTGGAATGCTTCGTCGAGCGTTGCGCCCGCAGCAAACGTCCCGTGCCCCCGGGCTACGACCAGCTTGTGCTCGGTCATCGCACGGGCAACGGCATCGGCAAGCCCCTGCGTGCCCGGTGCTCCTGCAACCACCGGGATCGTCCGGCAGAACATCTCCCCTTCGCTGTCCAGCGGCACGATCTCGTCGGCGCCGAGGGATGCGGCAATGGCGTACGGGGGATGGGCGTGTACGATCGCCTTATACGGCATCGAAGTATAGACCGCAAGGTGGACGCGGTACTCGCTCGACGCCTCTTTGGGAACCGGTCCCTTGAAAGGCACAAAGACCGGTTCGCCCGGGTCGTCGAGATAGGCCCCGGTCCTCTTGATAGAAAAGCCGGTATCGTTCCGCACGCTCATGTTGCCGAAGTTCCCCCCGACAAGATGTTCGGCAAACAGGCGTTTGCCTATCCGTTCAAAGCCAGGATCCTGCATCCTTCGCACCTCTTTGTTGTACATCGCTCTTTTGCGTATTCAACAATACGGGCATGGGCCTGGCTGTATGCGGAAGTATCCGGGGGAAGCACGCTCTCGAAGAGGCTTTTCAGGCCCGGGCGCGGCGTTTTGATCCCGGCACACGCAGCTATCCTCACTGTATAGGCATCGATCACAAAACTCGGGCGCAAAAAGCCATAGCAGAGGATACTGTCCGCGGTCTCCTCGCCAACACCGTTTACCGAGAGGAGGCCGGCGCGGAGTTCGTCTGTCGGCATCCCCTCCATACGCCCGATCCCCCCGCAGCTTTCCATCACGTAGTTTGCAAGGCCGAAAAGCCGGCGCGCTTTCATCCGGTAAAACCCGGTGCACCGGATCGCCTGCTCGACATCCGCGGGTGCAGCCGTATGGAGCGCGGCAATCGAGCAGAGGTTTTTGTCTTTTAAAAGAGCGAGCGCTTTTTTCACATTCTCCCAACGTGTCTGCTGGGTGAGGATGGCGCCGATCATCACCTCGCCGGTATCTCCCGGCCACCAGGAGATCCCGCCGTACTTCTCTTCGAGAACGGAAAGGATCCGTTCCGCCTTACGTTTATCTTCAGCGGAACTGGATCCCGACATCGTGCATCTTGTTGTACCGGGCGATATTGAGCACCAGCGGGGTGAGCGGTTCGATCATGGTCGAGACCGAGAGCGGCCCGGCGTTAAACGCCTGGAGGTGCGAGATTTTGTTGACGAGATCCATTACCCGGTGCTTTGCATCGTCGTCATCGCCGCAGACCGGCACCGAGTAGGAGAGTTCCTCGTCAATCGCTTTCCAGCGGTTTGCCGCGATCGTGTTGAACGCACAGCAGAGCCGCGCCTCTTTGGGGAGGAGCTTTTTTATCATGAGCGCCGCAGAGCCCTCGGCCGGCGGGACAAAGACGAAATGGTCCATCTTTTCCATCGGGTTGACCGGGCTTATCACGATCTTGTCTTCAAAGCCGTGGAGACCGGAAAGGGTCGGGACAACGTGTTTGAAGGGGATCGCGAGGATCACGATGTCGCCCTTGTCCACGGCATCCTGGTTGGTGGCGCCGGCAAGCGAGCACGCCTGTCCCCGGTTCTGTAAGGTCTCCCGGGTCATCGTGCAGGTGGCCTCTGCCTTCTCCTGTTCGCGGGAACCTACCACTACGTCAAAGATGGGGGAGAGGCGCATGGTCATGCCCTCGCCGATATCCCCGGTGCCGCCGACGATACCGATCTTCACTTATCCCACCAGCGGCTGGAGCAGTTTTTCGAGCGTTGCCGCGTCGGTAACGCCTTCCATCCTCTGGACAACCCTGCCGTCTTTTTCGATAATGAGCGTCGGGACAACCTGGATCCCGTACTTCTCCGCAAGGGCCATGTTCTCGTCTACATCAACCTTTTTAATCTCAACAGCATCGCCCAGTTTGGCTGCCAGGGCTTCGATGATCGGCGTCTGCATCTGGCAGGGGCCGCACCACGTGGCAAAGAAGTCGTACAGAACCGGTTTTGTCATGAAATCATACCCGGTAGAGTACTCGGTAAAAAAAAAGATAAACCTATGGTATTTGTTACTCGGAGAGGATGTCCATGATGATCTTGCCGTAGGCCGGCCGGGTCACCACGACACCTACGATCACACCCATGATGGTGATGATCGCAAAGCCCTTGAGGGTCGAGAGATCCATGAGGGCAAGCGGGAGCATTGCGATGATGACCGTTGCTGCTGCGATCATGATGATCGTGAGCGCCCGCCCGAGCCTCTTTAAGTAGACGTTGGGGGACGGCACAATGCCCTCGTGCAGGATTTCATCGGTGATGACGACCAGCTGATCGATACCCGTACCTACGACGGCTATCAGTCCCGCTATCGTTGGCAGGTCCATCTGGAACTTGATCGCGCTGATGAACCCGAGAAGGATCACGATCTCCGAGGCATTGATGAGCACCATCGGGAGGACGATCCGCGGCTCGCGGTACCGGTAGTAGATCACAAATCCGACCGTGATGAGCGCGAGGATGAACGCGATCATGCACATGGTCATGTAGTGGGCCCCGAGCGATGCCGAGGTCGAACCGGAACCTGCGATCTTCACGTCAACCGGGAGCGCTCCTGCCCGGAGGTGGATCTCGAGGTCGGTTGCCTGCTGCATGCCGTAGGTGCCGGTGCCGGTCGAGGCAGTCATCGAGTGGGTCGCTGTACTCTGGAGCGACGAGGCGAGATCCGTGGAGAGCGGCGCGGAGTACACCGTCTTGTTATCGAGGATCATCGCCAGCTGGTGGTTGTTCGGGTCGGTTGTTGCGCCGTACTTGATGGCGGCCTGCCGGAATGTTTCTGCTCCTGCCGGGCTCAGCGTGAAACTGACGCCCCAGTCGCCCCGGGTATCCTTGTTCGGGGTCTGGACGCTCGTGATGGAGTCGCCATAGAGCACGTGCTCGGTCTGGTTGCCCGCCGTCTGGATCCGGATCTCGAACTTACCCTGTTTGCCCACAATCTGCTGGGCTTCGTTCATGTCGACGCCGGCCATCTCCACCCGGACGTACCGGGCAACGCCGTTAACACCGGTAAGGACGTTCACTTTCGCGTCCTTGGTGCCCATCGAGTTGATCTTGTTCTCTAAGATGGTCTTTACATCGGCAGCAGTATCCTTGGAGACTCCCTGTTGGTACGAGACGATCTTCCCGCCGCTCGCCGCGAAATACGGTTCGAGCTGGGCCTGGGTGTAATATTTACGGATTTCAAGATGGTTTGCATCGACTACTTCCACATCGGCATCGAGGCTTTTGGAGAGGTTTGTTACAAACGTGTCGACCGGCTGTGTGGTAGAGTAGCCCACGACTTCCGACTGGAATTCGAGCTGGAGCCAGGCCCCCTGCTGGAGGTCGAGGCCGTACTGGAGGTTGGTGGTCAGGTTCCCGTTATCGTCGAAGTGGGGATAGATTGCCACGACCGACAGGATAAGGAGGATCGCAAGCGTGAGAACCCGCCAGTCCGTGGCGAGTGCCTTGACCTTGTCATGCTTCATTTCCCGCCTCCCTTTGTGACATACCATTTCAGTATGCCGACGTTTGTGAGCCATGTGTTCATGATATCGAAGATAAGCCCGATGAGGAGCACGGCCGAGATCTCTTCAACAACCTGCACCTGCCCGATCCATGAAACGATGAGGAGGACGACAACAGCTGCAAGCGTTGTAGAGGTCATGATGATACCGGTATGGAAAGCCCCTGAGAGTTTTTCGTTGAGTTTTCCCTGCCGTTTCAAGACCCGTGTCGTGAGTAAGATATCACTGTCCACAGAATACCCGATGAGCATGAGGAGCGCTGCGGTTGTCCCGAGCGTTAAGGGGATACCTACAACGTTCATCATCGCCGCGGTCATTACCATGTCGGCAAATGCCGAGAGGACGACTGCAACGGAGGGAACAAAGGTCCTAAAGGAGATGAAGACCACGATTGCCATGCCGATAAAAGCAAGGATCATGGCAAGGAGTGCCTGGTCCTGGAGTGTCTTACCGAACGCTTCGCCGATCTGGTCGATGCGTGCATCCGGGTATTTCTCGGAAACCAGTTTTGTCAGGCCCTGGTATTTCGTATCGTCCATGGCGGAGAAGGTCAGGAATTTCCCGTTGTTTACGCCTTCGCTGATGCTCACGAGCGGGTAATCGGCAAAGACTGCCCGGAGCTGGTCGGAAGAATCAGGAGTGATCACGGTGATGGCAGTACCACCGGAAAAGTCGATTCCCGGCTTGACCGGCATGCCGACCGTTACCGTAACATACGCAAGCACCACAAGCGCAATGGCAAGCAGCACCAACGGGATTATCACCAGTTGTTTTGGTGAATATTTCTCGATGTTATAACTGAATAATCCCATATCATACTCATCTGTTCATGAACGATTAAATAATTACCAGATAGCCGGGCCGGCTGTACAGGAACCGGATCGGGCCCCCTTACGGCCTGTGATGCCGGATTTCGCAGAATATTTTTGTTCCCTGCCAAAACGGACGGATTTTCAATCTGGGTTTGTAAAACCGGATAAATACAAAAATATATATGTAGCCGGCCGCGATCATTAAACCATGAGATCTCAGTTCGAGATCGAACGGATGATTGAGGGAAGGCTCATGGCCTACCTCAACCGGGATAAGACCGGTCTCCGCCGCGAGGTACTCAGGCTTTTCCTGCGTATCCGGCAGGTGACGATCACCGCTATCATGGAGGGACTCAAAAACCAGTTCTCGGTCTCGTTCCATGCAATCGCGTCGATGGTCGGTATTATCGCGTCCCGCATCGGCATCCTCCGGGTAAGCCGCAGTGTGGGGGGCATCACCACGTACGAGCTAAAAGAGAAATACTCGTCGATGGTGGTCCGGCTGGTCGGGGCGTAAAGCTGCCCTTGCCAAACAAACACCATACCCGTTTTTTAAGGTGCCCGGATAATAGTACGGGCATAATGCCCGGCCAGAGTTCCGATGCTTCCGGTACTGCCCGTACCGCCGATGTCCCTGCGATTGCTGTTTCACCGGAAGTAAAAAACTATATCGAAAAGAGGAACTGCGATTTCCGTATCTGCACCTCCTGCGGCGGGCCTGTTCTCCTCCCGATAAGGATAAAACCGCCCAAGAAGAGCGATGTCCTCATCACGGTCGCCGGCCACACCGTCTATATCTCTATCCACCAGGTGCGGTATCTCGATGAAATCCGGGCCGAGATGATCCCGTTTTACGAAGAGCCGGATGGTTCATGCGCCGATGAGTTTTAAAGAGATCCCCCATACCGCAGATGTCAAGATCCAGGCCCTGGCACCTACCCCCGGTGCCCTTTTTGGGGAGGCCTGTGCGGCGCTGATGCAGGTAATGTACGGCGACGACCGGCGCGGCGGGACAAAGCGGGAGTGCAATCTTACCGGGGAGGATCAGGAATCGCTCCTCTGCGATTTCCTGTCAGAAGTCCTCTACCTGTCCGAAGTCGACGGGCTGGTCTTTTCCTGTGCCGATGTAAAGCTCGACGGCCTGAACCTTTACGCAGTGCTTGACGGGGAGCCCTTCGACCCTGCCCGGCACAACAAGGGGACCGGGGTAAAGGGCATCTCCTACTCCGGCCTAAAAATCAGCCACGATGCCAAGGGATATATGCTGGAGATCGTATTTGATGTATAAGAGGGAGCGGCAATGATCGACGGTGTAATTCGGCTCGCAGGCGATGAATGGGAGATCCCGAAAGGGTTTGTACCCGGGATGCGGGTGCCAGGTCGGTTCTTCCTTTCCGATTCGCTTGCGGCACTCCTTGAACCGGGAGCCGTCCAGCAGCTGGCCAATGTCGCCACCATGCCCGGCATCGTGCGGTCCGCGTACGGGATGCCGGATATCCACTGGGGCTATGGTTTTCCCATCGGAGGGGTAGCCGCGTTCACGCTCGACGAGGGGGTAATCTCCCCGGGCGGCGTGGGGTTTGATATCAACTGCGGTGTGCGGCTTTTTACGACACCCCTCGCAAAAGCCGATATCAAAAAGCCCCGGGAGCTGGTCGAGTCACTGTACAAGGCCGTGCCGACCGGGGTCGGGGCAAAGAGCACACAGAAGATCTCGCCAGCCGACCTGACAGCGATGATGGAGAAGGGCGCCCGGTTTGCCGTTGAAGCCGGTTTTGGGGTGGAACGAGATCTTGACCGGTGCGAGGATCGGGGCTGCATGAAGCAGGCAGATATCCGTGCGGTCTCGCCCAAGGCCCGGGCCCGCGGCATTCCGCAGGGAGGTACGCTCGGGTCGGGCAACCACTTCCTCGAAGTGCAGGAGGTCAGCGAGATCTACGACGAAGCGGCGGCACAGGCCTTTGGTCTGGTAAAAGGCCAGGTCTGCTGCATGATTCACTGCGGATCGCGGGGCCTCGGCCACCAGGTCTGCACGGACCATCTCAAGGATCTTGAGACTGCGACAAAGAAGTACCAGATCGCGCTTCCCGACCGGCAGCTTGCCTGCGCACCGCTCCAGTCGCCTGAAGGGAAAGCATACTTCGGTGCCATGGCAGCCTCGGCCAACTATGCGTGGGCGAACCGGCAGCTGATCATGGATGCAGCCCGCCGGCAGTTCATGCGCATGTTCTCCCTTGCCTATGAGGACATGCCGCTTGTCTACGATGTAACGCATAATGTGGCAAAGATCGAGGAGTATGCCGTGGACGGGCACCGGGTCCCGCTCTGCGTTCACCGGAAAGGGGCGACGAGGTCGTTTGGGCCCGGTGCGCCGGACCTCCCTCCCGATCTTACAGGGATCGGCCAGCCGGTGATCATCCCGGGCAGCATGGGCACCTCCTCCTATGTCCTCAAAGGGACGACGGCGGCAATGGAGCGCACCTTCGGGAGTACCTGCCACGGCTCGGGGCGGGTCATGAGCCGGTCGCAGGCAAAAAAGAAGCAGACCGGCAAAGAGGTTGCCGATCACCTGCTCGAACAGGGGATCATTGTCCGGGCGCCAAACGAGGCGGCAATTGCCGACGAGGCCCCGGAGGTATACAAGCCCAGCAGCGAGGTCGTGGAGGTTGTGGCCCGCGCCGGCATTTCCGCACTCGTGGCCCGGCTCACTCCCATTGGAGTGATCAAGGGATGAGCTGCCGGGCAGGGTTTGTGTGGGAGACCCCCCAGCCCTTTGTCCGGTATATCGAGGACTGCGGGATCCCCTGCGAGCTTGTCACCCCCTATGTACTTGCGGCTCCTTTTTACCGGGGATCGTTTACCTGCCTGATTATCCCCACCGGCTTTGGCAACCCGGCCTACTGCCGCCTGCTGCCGGCGCTCCGCGCCTCGGCAGATCGTATCCGCCGGTACGTGGAGAACGGCGGCAACCTCCTTGTTTTCGGGGCCATGATCGACAAGGAGGGCGTTTACGACTGGCTGCCGTTCTCCGTCACTTACCGGCATGCATTCTCCCCCCGGAATGTCTCATGCAGCGGAACGGGGCTTGCAGGCGACCTTGTCCATGATTACGATCCCACCTGTATCGAGTGCGACGGGACGTTTTCCCCGCACGAGGGGGAGGCCACGGGCACTGATGGCGGGTCGGCGATCGTTATTGAGAAAAAGGTCGGGGCCGGGACCGTGCTCGTGACAAGCGTCCACGAATACCCGTCCCGCGGATTTATCCAAAAATTCTGCGGGTCCGGCACACAAACCTTATTTTAAAAGAAAAATACCTCTTTGTTAGTGAGGTTAGTGTCGATGCACCGCTACACGTTCTGTGAAACGGCCGAAGCGGGCGATCTCGAACCGGTGGTTCTTGCCATCCATGAGATCGTTCACCGTCTTCCGGTCACGGCAAAGTCTCTCTATAAACCCGGCATACGGATCGAGGACGGGCGTGTCGTCGACCGGAACTACACCGGCCCGGTGCTCGAACAGGCTATTGCCTCTGACAGTATCGTAAAGACAACTCCTGAGAACGGCGTCTATAAGGGTGTGCCGGTCACGGTTGCTCCCATCCATGACCATGACGGGCATGTGATCGGCGCAATCGGTGTTGTGGATGTCACGGGGATATTCGATCTCGCCACCCTGATGGAACACCAGTCTGCCATCCTCAAACAGGTCTGTGGCAAGGACCCCTGCCCGCTGCCCGGGGAATCCGTGGATTCGAAGAGGTGAAAACACGCCGGACTCAGCATTCAAGGTTCTTGAAGTCCTCGAAAGGACGGAAGGGCCGGTCTCGGGAGAGACGATCAGCAACGAACTGGGGATAACCCGGTCTGCGGTCTGGAAGCATATCAACGAACTCCGCATGATGGGATACGATATCTCGTCGTCGCAGAAGGAGGGATACCGGCTTACCCGGATGAGCAACAAGCTCCTTCCCTACGAGGTCCACCGCAAGCTCCATACAAAATGTATCGGCAAGAAGATGCGGTACCTGGAGAATACGCCCTCCACCATCTGGGCAGGAAAACAACTCTGTGCCGAGGGAGACGTTGGGAAGATGCACGGCATGGTGATCATTGCCGAAGAGCAGACCGGTGGCATCGGGCGGATGGGACGTGCCTGGGTTTCCCCGAGCGGGGGGATCTGGATCACGATCGTCCTAAAACCCACCATCCCGGTCGACCGGATTTTCATGATCACGATGGCGGGTTCGGTAGCGGTGGCCCGGGCGATACGAAAAGAGTTCGGGATCGGCGCGCTCATCAAGTGGCCAAACGACATCTTCATCGGGAACAAGAAGGTCGCAGGGCTCCTGCTCGAACTCTCTGCGGAGGCTGACACCGTCCACTACTGCCTGCTCGGCATGGGGATCGATGCGAATGTTGCGATCAGCCAGTTCTCCCCGGCGCTGCAGGACACTATCACTTCGATCTCCGCCGAGCTCGGCCACGAGGTGGACCGGGCCTCGTTCCTCGCCCGGATCTTAAAAGAGTTCGAGAACCACTACCACCTTGTCGAGAGCGGCGAGTACGATACCATCATTCGGGAATGGAAGAGTCTCTCCTGCACGCTCGAACACCGGGTAGATATACGGACCCTTAAAAACAGCTTCTCCGGTGAAGCAGTCGATATTGATGAATTCGGCGCGCTTATCATACGAAAGGACAACGGGAAGCTTGAGCGCGTGATCGCCGGCGATTGTATTCACCGTTAGGGCGGTACGCTTTTATCGTCAACCAACTAATTTTTTGTGGTTGACGATGTTTGGCGACTTAGCACGTTCGAGGAGTATTGCCTATACTGCCGTCTTTATCGGTCTGATTGCCATCGGCGGGTGGATCTCTGTCCCGTTCGTACCGTCGCCTTTCACTCTCCAGACATTCTTTGTCCTTCTCGCCAGTGCGGTCATGAAACGCCGGGCGGTTATTCCCGTGGCACTCTATGTCCTGCTCGGCGCTGCAGGGCTGCCGGTCTTCCACAATGGCACGGCAGGAATCGGGATCCTGCTCGGGCCGACCGGGGGGTACTTTGCCGGGTTTATCGCAGCGGCTCTTGTTGCCGGTCTTGCATACGAATCGTCCCGGCCGGCCATCCGGATCGCAGGGCTCGCTACCGGCGCTGTCCTGATCCTTGCCTGCGGTGTTGCATGGCTGATCGTCTCCACCGGGATGGCACCGGTAGCGGCAATTGTGCTTGGGATGCTGATCTTCCTCCCCGGGGATCTGGTGAAAGCCGGTGCAGCCTACCTGGTCGCCCAGCACCTGCCATGATCGCGTTTGAGAACGTCCGGTTCCGGGCGCTGTGTGTCCCCTCGCTCGCACTGCCCCCCGGGGTAACGACAATCATCGGGCCAAACGGTGCCGGGAAGAGCACGTTTTTAAAACTCTGCGCCGGGATCAGGGAGCCGGAACCGGGAACAATCAGCGTTGACGGGCAAAATCCGCGGAATACGGAGATCGGGTATGTCAACGAGTTCCCGGATCGGAACCTCCTTTTTTCTACGGTAATGGATGAACTCGCATCGCCGCTGCGGTTCCGCCATATGCCCTGCACGGAGACAGACCGGGAGGTCCGGGCCTGTGCGGAAACGTGGGGAATCGCCGGGCTGCTCGACCGTGAGGTAAAGCGCCTGAGCGGGGGCGAGAAGTGCCTCGTTGCGCTTGCCACGGCCTGCATTACCCGGCCCCGGGTGCTTGTCCTTGACGAGTACGATTCTCATCTCGATGCAGGCCGGTGCGCCGCGGCAGAATCAGTGCTTCGATCCTCCGGTGTAGGATATATTATCCGCTGCACCCAGCAGATGGAGACGGCGGCAGAAAGCGACCTGCTCCTTTTCCTTGAAAAGGGCAGGATACTCTACTCTGGTGAACCGGCCGCGGTCTTTTCCCGGCTCGCCGGCACCTCGTTCTATCCCCTCTCATGGAGGTGCCGATCGTGAGGCTCGTTCTCGAAAATTCGGTGATGAGCCGGCCGGACTGGTCCCTTGCCGCGGACGGCACGTTTACTCCCGGCATCCATCTGGTGAGCGGGGACGTGGGAAGCGGGAAGTCCACACTTGCACTCCTGATGGCCGGGCTTGCTGCCCCAAGGCGCGGTGCGGTGATTCGCGAGGGGATCGGGCCGGCGATGCTTTCGTTCCAGTTCCCCGAGTTCCATGTGACCGGCCTCTCTGTGGCAGATGAGTGCCGGTCGTGGGGGCTTGAACCGGGACCCGTGCTGGTATCGGCAGGCCTCGATCTCTCTATGGATCGCCCCGCCCTTTCGTTAAGCCGGGGCGAGCTCAAGCGCCTCCACCTGGCCTGTCTCCTCTCGCGTGAATACGATCTATTGCTGCTCGACGAGCCGTTCTCATCGCTTGACTGCCCGGGAAAGGAGTGGGCCGCGCGGGAGATCGGCAAAAGATCGCGGGGGATTACAGTTGTCTTCACGCACGAGCAATGCATCTTTCCTCATACCGACCATATCTGGGAGATCCAAGAGGGGGCCCTCGTAGATTGCGGTGGAATGCCCGGGGCGCTCCATGCCTGGGAGCATGCACCGGCACTGATCCGGCGCCTTGTTATGGATGGAACGGTCCCGGATGACCTGACACAGGATGCAATTATGGAGGCAGCATGCAGGACCCGAGAATAAGGATTCTTGCTGCGTGCCTTCTTTCGGCAGCGGCCTTCATCAGCCTGATCGGTGCAGTGGCCGCCGTTGCCTGGTGGCTGCTCTTTACCCCCCGGCTCCGCTGCATCCGGCACCGTATGGCAGTCTTTGCAGCATGGGCATTGTTCTGCGTGGTCTCTCTTGTGATCTATCTGTCGGGAGGTGACGGGATCTCGTACCTGGTAAGGATGACGGCAATCCTGCTTATCGGGACGTGGCTGTATGCTGATTCCGTTCAGGGGGATTTTCCCGTACTTGGCACCTGGCTCCTTGGCCCAAAGACCGGTTTTGAACTGGGGATGACGGCAGGTATGGCTATGCAGTCAGCAGACGGGCTTGGTGACGATTTTGCCCGGGTCCGGCTCGCCTCTGCCCAGAAACAGGTACCGTGGGGCATACGATCTGCAATCTCTGTTGGTCGGGTCCTGGTTTGCGACGCGCTCGTGCGTGCTGATGAAATGGCCGAACTTCTTGCCGTGCGGGGTTACCGCAGGGGGGGGACCTGCTGTCCCCGGTTCCGTACTCCTGTCTGGGATATTGCTGCCGGGGTATGTGCCGGGGCGGTAATTCTCGTCGCAGTTATCCCCGTAAGTGAATTTTTTATACTTTACCGGTGAAGTTTTGAGAGGCTAATTGTCAAACCGGAGGCCCTCGAGGATTTATATGTGTGCAGCCGTAACCGGAAAAGTGCTTATCACTGATACAACCCTTCGTGATGCGCACCAGTCTCTCATTGCAACGCGCCTCCGCACCGAGGATATGATCCCGCTCGCACGTGAGATAGATGCATGTGGCTTTTTTTCCGCCGAAGCATGGGGTGGGGCAACATTTGATGCCTGTATACGGTTCTTAAACGACGACCCGTGGGACCGGCTCCGTGCGTTAAAAGCGGAGCTCAGACACACTCCCATCCAGATGCTCCTGCGGGGCCAGAACCTGGTAGGGTACCGCCATTATTCCGATGATGTTGTCGATAAGTTTGTCGCGGCATCCCACAAGAACGGGGTGGATATCTTCCGGGTCTTCGATGCGCTCAACGATATCCGGAATATGAAGCGCTCCATGGACCAGGTCAGGAAAGCCGGTGCCCATCTCCAGGGCACGATCTCGTACACAACGAGCCCGGTCCACAGCACCGCGATGTTTATTGATATGGCAAAGGAGCTTGCGGCCCAGGACTGCGACTCCCTCTGCATCAAAGATATGGCAGGTCTCATCATGCCCGAGGCGGCCCGCGATCTCATCAGCGGGATCAAAAAAGCGGTCGATATCCCGGTCTGTCTCCACAGCCACTCGACAAGCGGGATCGCGCCGATGAGTTACCAGGCAGCAATCGAGGCTGGTGTGGACATTCTCGATACGGCAATGTCGCCGTTTTCCATGGGCACCTCCCAGCCGCCAACAGAGAGCGTTGTCGCATCCCTTGTCGGAACTCCCCGGGACTCCGGAATCGATCTCTTAAAACTGCGGACGGTCAGGAATACCTGCGTGCAGATCCGTGAGAAGTATGCGGGACTGGTAAACCCGATCTCCGAGCGCGTGGACAGCAACGTGCTCCTGTACCAGCTGCCCGGCGGGATGATCTCAAACCTTGTCTCGCAGCTCATGGAGCAGGACGCCCTCAACCGGCTCGATGAAGTATTTGCTGAGGTTCCGCGCGTGCGAAAGGATCTCGGGTATCCCCCGCTCGTGACCCCGACCAGCCAGATCGTGGGCACGCAGGCGGTTTTGAACGTTCTCGTGAACGGGCCGCGGTACACGAACGTTACGAAAGAAGTCAAGGACTATGTGCGCGGGCTGTATGGCAGGTCGCCGGCCCCGGTGAGCGATGAGATCCGTAAGCTGATCATCGGCGACGAAAAACCGATCGATTGCCGCCCTGCGGATATGCTTGAACCATCCTACGACCGTATGAAGGCGGAAGCCACAAAGGCAGGACTCGTAAAAAAAGAGGAGGATGTCCTCACCTATATCATGTACCCTGCGATTGCCCCGTCGTTTTTAAAGGGCGAGCGCCAGGTCGAGGTCCTCCCCAAAAAGCAGGCTTCTGCCCCGCAGGCAGCTGCCCCGGGCGGCCTGCCTGATCAGATGGAAGTTGAGGTGGACGGGGAGGTATTCTCGGTCCGTATCGTCTCCGTTGGCGGGAACCAGGTGCAGGTGGCAAACGTCACCCCCGAGAAAGCTCCGCGCGGCGATGTTGCCGGCGGGATACGGAGCAACATGCAGGGCATGGTGCTTCAGGTCATGGTCCGGCGTGGAGCCACGGTAAAGAAGGGCGACACCCTCATCGTGTTGGAAGCGATGAAGATGGAGAACCCCATCCACAGCCCGGTGGACGGCAAGGTCACCGAGATCTTTGTTGACACCGGCGATGTCGTCCAGAACGGCGATGTCCTGCTGGTGGTCCAATGAAATTTTTTGAGAAGATCCTGATCGCTAACCGCGGCGAGATCGCGATCCGTGTCATGCGGGCGTGTCGGGAGCTTGGCATCGATACCGTTGCGATCTACTCCGAAGTGGACAAGAACTCCCTCCATGTGAAGTACGCCGACGAGGCGTTTGCAGTCGGCGAGGCGCACCCGTCCAAAAGCTACCTCAACATGGAGCGGATCGTTGACATCGCAAAAAAGAGCGGAGCCGAGGCGATCCACCCGGGATACGGGTTTTTAGCCGAGAACTACAAGTTTGCCAAGCTCTGCGCTGACGAGGGCGTGACGTTCATCGGCCCGAAGTCAAAGACCATCCAGGCCATGGGTTCCAAGATCGGCAGCAAGCAGATGATGAAAAAGGCCGGTGTGCCGGTGCTGCCCGGGACCGACGATGGTATCCGCGATATCGACACTGCAAAAAAAATAGCTGCCAAGATTGGCTATCCCGTTATTGTCAAGGCAAGCGCCGGTGGCGGCGGTATCGGGATGCAGATCGTCGAGGACGAGGCAGCCCTTGAAGAGGCGATCACGGGCAGTATGCGGATCGCCCAGTCTGCGTTCGGAGACCCGACCGTCTTTATCGAGAAGTACCTGGTCAAGCCCCGGCATATCGAATTCCAGGTGCTTGCCGATGAGCATGGTCATGCAGTCCACCTCTACGACCGGGAGTGCTCCATCCAGCGCCGTCACCAGAAACTGGTCGAGGAAGCCCCCTCGGCAATCATGACCGATGAGCTGCGGGCACGGATGTCTGCGGCGGCGCTTAAGGTTGCGGAAGCTTCCGATTACACAAACGCCGGATCGGTAGAGTTCCTGTACAGCCACGGGAACTTCTATTTTATGGAGATGAACACTCGGCTCCAGGTCGAGCACACCATCACCGAGTTCATCACCGGTATCGACCTGGTCAAACAGCAGATCGCAATTGCTGCCGGCGAGTCGCTGCCCTTTGACCAGGAAGATGTTTCGATCCGGGGTCACGCGATCGAATGCCGGATCAATGCCGAGGACCCCCTGAATAATTTCGCCGCGGACCCGGGTCGTATCCTTCGGTACCGCTCACCGGGTGGGCCCGGGATCCGTGTTGACAGCGGCATCCATATGGGGTACACGATCCCGCCCAATTACGATTCGATGATCGCAAAACTCTGCGCATGGGACAGCACCCGGCGCGAAGCGATTATGAGAATGCGCCGCGCGATCTCGGAGTATATCATCCTCGGGATCAAGACAACGCTCCCGCTCCATTATGCAATCATGAACAATCAGCAGTTCATCGAAGGCAATACGCATACGCACTTCCTGCAGGAAGAGCACATCGTAAAGACCCTTGAACAGTATAAACTCGATGAAGAAGCGCGGATGCAGACACTTGCCGGTTCATTCACTCCCAATGGAAACAAAGTCGCTGCGATTACTGCCGCAGTCAACATTTATCTCCAGCAGAAAAAATGTTGATGGGGAATGGGGAAAAGAACAAAAATCCCCTCTATCAGAACCTTTAAAAGTTTTTACGGCGTTGTAATTATGCACTTTTGTGCTGCGGTGGCCTAGCTGGTTAGGGCGCCAGACTCATAGGGTTTGATTGGGTAAAAGGGATTTGCCTTGTGCCAAAGAACCTTGGGATATCTGGAGATCGTGGGATCGTAACCCACTCGCAGCATATCGATCGTAGTTTTTTTGCTTTTTAATCTGACAATTGTCTGGTTAAAAGAGAATGCTTACCCGGAATACGGTTTAATCGCCGATTTATCGGGCGATTGACCGGCACACGGGGATATCTTTATGTGTTCGTTCAACGCACAAGGATACTAAAACATGAGGTGACATGATGATTCTTGTAAATGCAGCTGTTGGCATTATCCAGTTGATCATTGCAGTAATCCTTGCAGTGGTCGCACTGTATATCGGATTCTCGGTCTTTGGGAAGATCACCAAAGATGTTGATGAGCAGAAGGAACTTGCAAAGGGCAATGTAGCGTTCGGTATTATCGTTGCTGCGATCTTTATCGCGATCGCTGTTGTCGTCCAGTCCGGTGTTGCCGGGATCTCTGTCGGGATCGGCAAGGCATCAGCACTCGGGTTAACGTCCGTTGACGGCCTGATTGCAATTACCGTTGCAATTATCCAGCTCGTTCTCGGTGTCCTCCTTGCCATCGGTGCAATCTACCTTGCATTAAACATCCTCGACAAGCTCACAAAGGGCGTTGAGGAATTTGAGGAACTCAAGAAGGGTAACGTTGCCGTCGCGCTCGAAATGGCCGGCGTTATCATCGCAGTTGCCCTGATCATCCAGTCCGGTATTGTCGGTATCACGACAGCACTGGCCTGAATCGTTAAACCTATCTATCCATTTTTCTTTTTTTTAACGACAATTTCCCATACCGGGTTCATCTGGTAAAGAGGGAGTTTGTATCTGTATGGCCGGGCAGCTGCCCCGATAATGGTGCGTGTGCTCTTACAGACAGGTCATCGTAATGAAAAACAGGAATTGTCCGGTAACCTGCATCCGATCGGATACCGGTTAAAATTATTTCCCGTACAGATTGATTTGCTGGATTAACGCAGAAAATCCGTCCATCTCCATTTCCAGGACTTCGTTTCTGGTCATTCCCATGCTGGTTTCGGCATCTGCGGTAAGCTGGTCCGGTCCGCGGACAACTTCCCTCACAGTCCCGTCCCGGGAGAGAAATTCCTGTGATTTTACCTCGTGGACAAATGCCCGTCCCGGAATAACGACCGTTTTTTCGAGGGATGACGGATCCAGCCTCTCCAGATCGTCCATCGTGATGAGACACGCAATCTCCTTTTTTACCGGGACAACCGGGACCCTGGCACCGCGTGCCCTAAGGATCTCATCGATGAAGGGCGCGGCAACCGATCCCGTGATAACCGATGCGCGGTGCTGGACCCGGGGGAGTTTTTTGAGGAGTGCCGGCTCGTGCAGGATGGCAAACGGCGATCCAATCTCCGGGTCCCAGAGGGGGGTGCCGGAGATCTTCATCTTGAACCGATGGGAAAGATCGGTCACCATGTCCCGGAAGGATTCAACAGTCTGAACCGTCTGGCCCTTTTTAATCGGTCCATTTTCAAGGATAAGGCCCTGATCGGTGGCATTTGCAAACCTCATGAGGATAAGGCCCTTTGCACCGCGCTCTTCGAGCCATGTGCAGGTGTCTTCGAGGACTTCCCCATCGTTTATCCCGGGAACGATGACCGCGGCTGCATAGAGATCGGCTCCGCCGCAGAGCCGTTCGAGCACTGCAAGCGATGCCTCCGGTGTCGGGTCGTGCATCCATTTTTTGCGCAGTGCCGGATCGGATGCAAAGACGGTAAATGAGCATTCGGAAAGGCCGTTGTCAATGAGAAGATCGCCAATCTTTGGATCGTCCCAGCCTTTACCGCTGGTGTACCCGATATGGAGCGGGACCTCTGTTGAACCGAGCAGCTCGATAAGATCGGCAAACTGAGGGTAGCAGCTGGGGTCGCCGCCGCCGCTGATTGTGATCCGGTCGAGGTCGCCCATCTTTGCATTGAGGGCAGCGAGTGTTTCGTCAGCGATGGTCCTGAGCTCCTTAAAGCCGGAATATTCTTCCCGAACACCCCGGGTACAGTAATCGCAACCGACTTTGAAGGGAAGGCAATAACGGCAGCCGAATGCGCGGGTGGATTTCACATGCTTGAAGTAGCAGTATTCGCAGAAGCCCCGGCAGTCTGCGCCTGCCCTCCCGCCGATATCTACGGTCAGCTGCGCCATTGGTAGTTCAAAGGTACTTTTGTCCACGCGGGTATAATGTGTTTGGATATGATCGGATGCCGTCGGGGAGTCCCAGCACCATCTTTTTTATCCGTAAATGCGTATTGTATATGGCGCCTCAGTGGCTTAGCTGGCAGAGCGGCTGACTTGTAATCAGCAGGTCCCGTGTTCAAATCACGGCTGGGGCTTCTCGTTTTTTCGCATTAGATTATTCTAATTTTCTCCTAAAATTATTCCCTGCAAGTATTCACGTATTTCTGCTCTGTAGAAATCCCCCACCAAACGGCTATACCCGGTGACCGAAAGATCTAAGGACCAGTATCTTCTTCCATTGATGTGAGGTTAAATAGAAGGAGACACATAAGAAGAGGAGGAGCCGGAATATCAGGTTTATCCAAATAGCGCAGTCGGTATTGTATTCAAAGAGAACATTGCCGTATTCCTGCAAATATTCGAAGATGATCTATTCTAATAGCCAGATTCTCGTTCTGTTCTTATTCAAGGATTAACGCAACCAGCATTACCGTGAATTTGTCGAGGTTGTAGGGGCTAGGGAAAAGATCCGTGTGTATCTGGGTCTTACAAATGTTCCCTATTTTACTACATTACAAAATTTTCTCTGTCGGATTCAATCCATATATCTTAGGTTCACTTTCAGAAAAACGGTGAACCGGTTCTATACCGCAGACGAGAATATTTCCATAACTGCCATTAATGCGTCAGGGTTCACTAGAGAGTATTATCGTCATTATTTTTCTGAAAGTGCTAGGAACTCCGAAAACAGTTCCTAAAATATCGATCACCGTAGATACAGACTTTCAGGTCATTATTGGATTTATGGCATCGACATGCCGAATTCATGATACTATTATGCCATGATACTTCTCAAACAGTGTCATAACATCAAGCCATCTTAATGCTATGCAATTGGCCGATGTTATGACTCCAATGATCTTCACCGGCTTATTATGGAAGACCTATGTCCCGATTCGATTATTCCTCTACGGTCTGGAACACCGAGATCGTTGATGGCATCTATCGAAAAATAATGGTTCTCAAATCTCACAATCACAAATACAGTAAACGATAAATGGTCAAAACAAAGTTCTCTATCTTGAAAAGAAAGTTGGAAGCGATCTCAAAGCCAGAATATTCCGGATTTAGAGAAAAGAAATCGCCGGCAAATTGATTGTCTGCAACTTCCACAGATTCTTCAATTTGTTGTCGTGAAGGTTTTCTACAGAGCACTTATTTCAGGATCGTTGATAATAATCAACCGTGTAATTTTTTCTGTCTTTCAATCTAGTTGCACTTTCCCTACATACCACCTTGCCACATGGCATGTCGCTCGTCACCTGATTATTCACTCGACAAGAACTGCGGGCAATCATGGTCCAAACGCCGAAAAGAACCAAAAATGAGACGCCTCTGATTTTTAAGAGTATATAAAAATGTTAAAACGATAGCCAATCTTTGGCTGTTGTGGAACTATTTAGAAAAATTTCCCGAACATTGAAATAAATTGAAAGAGCCGTTAACATACCGGCTTATAATTAATCCGAAACATTTGAGGAATAGTCTGACAATGCAGAATAACATTCCTGCAAAAAAGATTAATGGAACAAAATCAAAATATCGTCAACAGTTTGCTAGAGCCATTGATCATTCATCTACCGTCATGGAGATATAGTACACCGGACAACCGGGCCGGAATAATCAGAATCAGAGGATAGGATCAGGTATATGCCTCTTTATTATGGGTGCGGAAAGACAATCATGAAAAAAGTTGTTGTTACTGGTGGAGCCGGTTTTATTGGAAGTCATCTTGCAGAAAGATTGCTCAATAAGGGGTATGAGGTCCTCATTATCGATAACCTTGCAACTGGGCGTATGGTCAACATAAGAGATTTTGAACAATCCTCTCATCTAACTTTTGAAAAGATCGATGTGACTGACGTACTCTCCGTAGAAAAGGCAGTTAAAGGTTCGACATTTGTCTTCCATCTCGCAGCCCTTGCCGATATCGTCCCCTCGATTCAAGAGCCACTCCGGTACCATAATGCTAATGTGAACGGCACAATAACAGTACTCGAAGCCGCGCGGAAGGCCGGCGTCAAGAAGTTTGTTTATGCGGCATCTTATTCATGTTATGGTCTGCCGACAGTATTTCCCACACCGGAAACTGCTCCAATCAGCCCAATGTATCCTTATGCCCTGACAAAAAATCTGGGTGAGCAGTATGTGTTGCATTGGAATAAGATCTACGGTCTTCCCTGTATCTCCCTCCGCCTCTCTAACGTTTATGGCCCCCGATCGCGGACTACCGGTGCATATGGCGCAGTATTCGGAGTCTTCTTGGCTCAGAAACTCGCTGGGAAACCATTCACTGTTGTAGGGGATGGTACGCAAACGCGGGACTTTACCTATGTGACAGATGTTGTCGATGCGTTCATCCGGGCAGCGGAGTCGGATAAACAAGGAGAGATCTATAATGTCGGATCCGGTGGAACATATTCTGTGAAGTGTCTTGTAGGACTTCTTGGCGGGGAGGTTGTGCATATTCCCAAACGTCCTGGAGAACCTGACTGTACTTACGCTGATATTACGAAGATCCGGCAAGCTCTTGCGTGGTCCCCCGAAGTCCCATTTGATCATGGTGTTCAAGAGATGCTGAAAAACATCGAAATGTGGCGCGATGCACCAGTCTGGGAAGAGAAGACTATTGCCGTTGCAACGAAAGATTGGTTTGCCCATCTTGGCCGGGGTAATATTCAATGAATGCAGGAGACTCTAAAATTTTTTCCGTTCGGGATCTGGCCCGGCACATTGATTCCCTGCGGAAGGACCGGAAAGTTGTCCTGTGCCATGGTGTATTCGATCTCCTCCATATCGGGCATATTAAGTATTTCAAGAGTGCGAAAGCTGCCGGTGATATTCTCGTGGTTACTGTTACCCCCGACCGGTTTGTCAATAAGGGACCGAACCGTCCGGCATTCGGTGAGCAGTTACGTTGCGAGGCGATCGCTGCCCTCGGTGTTGTTGATTTTGTTGCACTGAATGAATGGCCCACGGCTGTCGAAACCATCCGGCTGCTGAAACCAGATATTTATGCCAAGGGATCCGAATACAAAACAGCAATAAACGATCTTACCGGCAAAATCATGGATGAGGAGCAAGCTGTCCATGAAGTCGGGGGATCCATACTATTTACGGAGGATATTGTATTTAGCTCCTCTAAACTTATCAATCAGTTCGCTTCCGATTTCCCGGAGGAAACCCAGAAGTTTTTCCGAATTCTGGCGCAGCAGTATGGGGAAGGTAGGATAATATCCTATCTTGAAAAGGCGAGGAAACTCAAAGTACTGGTCATTGGAGAGGCCATTCTCGATGAATACAATTATTGTGACATGATTGGGGTGGCGACAAAAGATCCTGCAATTGGTGTGCGCTACCTTTCCCGGGAACGGTTTGCCGGTGGCATTCTGGCTGTTGCAAATAATCTTGCAAACTTCTGCGACAGTGTTGATCTTATCTCCATGGTCGGGCAGTTCGAGACTGAAGAAACATTCATCCGTGAGCATCTTGCCGCTAACGTGAACCCCGTCTTTTTTTACAAGGAAAATTCGCCCACAATCGTCAAGCAGCGTTTTGTCTTGGAATCTGCGACCATTCAAAAACTGTTCGAAGTTCACCGGATCAACCAACTGGATATGAGTACTGCTCAACAGTCATCCCTCAATGACCTCATCCTATCCCGTATCGGTAGCTACGATCTCGTGCTTGTCGTCGATTTCGGGCATGGTTTTATCTCGCAATCTACAGCCCGTCTGATCGCTGACAAGGCAAAGTACCTTGCAGTGAACACCCAGGCCAATTCTGGCAACCGCGGATTCAATGTGATCTCGAAATATCCATCAGCTGACTTTGTCTGCCTCAATGATCTTGAGATCCGGTTAGAAGAACGAAACAATCCGGGGACGATAATTGATATGATAAAAAATGTCGCGGGTAAACTATCATGTACCCTTATAATTGTTACCCAAGGCAAACAAGGTTGTCTTTGTTTTCATGGAGGAAACAATAATCCAAAAATTATTAGTGTCCCGGCATTTGCAATGAAAGTCGTTGATCGTATCGGTTCTGGGGATGCCTTGATAGCCATATCCTCGTTGTGTGCTGTTCAGAATGCTCCTACGGAGATTACCGGATTTATCGGCAACGCGTCAGCTTCGATTGCAGTCTCGACCGTTGGGCATCGCAGTTCTATTGATAATGTCGCCTTCAAAAAATATTTATCGACACTGCTCAAATAGAACAGCCGTTGACTAAAACGATGATTCCCTTCCCTCACTATACGGACGAGTTACAGAGATTCTTAAACCGTGTTATCATAACGGATTGTGGAGGTCAGGTTCTGAACACCGATGAAGGTTTGTCTGTAGTTGTTGCCCACTTGCAGAAAATGAAAGCGGAAAAAAAGAAGGCAATGATCATCGGCAATGGCGGGAGCGCTGCTATAGCTAGTCATCTTCAGAATGATCTCTGCAAAGCAACGAAGATCCGTGCCATGGTATTCACAGACCCTCCCCTCCTGACTGCACTCTCGAATGACATCTGTTATGCGGCGGCATACCGGGAACTTGTTGATCTGTGGGGAGATAAAGGGGATATGCTCATAGCCATCAGCAGTTCGGGCCGATCACAGAATATTATCAGTGCGGTAGCAACCGCACGGGAAAAAGGATGTAATCCAATCGTCACCATTTCGGGATTTCTTATGGATAACCCGCTCCGCAGTTTGGGTGATCTCAACATGTACGTTCCTTCTACAGAATACGGGTATGTGGAACTGGCGCATTCCGTCCTTGCCCATTATATCTCGGATCAAATGTCGAAGAGCGAATAATATTTGAATTTGGAAATCATGTCCAAGCCGTTTAATGTCGGGAAAATTTTCTTTGCGGAGATATAATGAAAGTCGAAGTCGACAGTCATAAATTAATATATCACCCTGAAAGAGTTGCTGAGTGGCTGAGAACAGGTGATTGTTTCCCTATTTACATAGAGATTGGTGTTACGAACCGGTGTAATCACAGGTGCGTCTTTTGTGCACTTGATTGGTTTGAAAAGCATCATCAGGACATTGATACCGGTGTGATGAGACGTGCCCTTCAGGAAATGGCAAAGTGCGGGATAAAATCGGTGATGTTTGCGGGTGATGGTGAACCGACGCTGCACCGAGATATCTGTGACCTCATGACGTATGCAAAACTCCAGGGGCTCGATGTTGCCCTTGCTACGAATGGGGTTTTGTTCGACAAGGAAAAACTGGAAAAATCGCTGGCTTCACTTTCATGGGTACGATTCAGTGTTGATGCAGGTACTTCAGCCACCCATAAAAAAATTCATCGTGGTGGATCGAACGATTTTGCGAAGATCCTGACAAATATTCGCGATGCCGTGGCAATTAAAAAGAAGAATAATTTATCCGTTGTCATCGGCGTGCAGTTTCTGATGATCCCGGATAATTTTGATGACCTTGTGCCATTTATCGAAGTATTCAGGGAAATAGGTGTTGACAACGTCCAGATTAAGCCATATTCCCAACATCCGTTGAGTAAGAACCGCTACTCTATAGAGTATGACCGTTACCAGAGCATCGAGGATATAGTTCGACCATATGAAAATAGTGACTTCCAGGTAATATTCCGTTCTGAAACTACCCAGAGGTTGATGATGAAACGTATGTATCATGAGTGCTACGGCTTGCCGTTTTACACACTGATTGAGGCAGATGGTTCAGTCATTCCCTGCAATCTGTTCCATAGCAATCCGGAATTCCGGTACGGAAACCTGAATACCGAATCATTTATTGATATCTGGAAGGGGAAACGGAGGAAACATATTTTACAGAAACTGACAAAAAATAGAATAGAACATTGCCGTGACGGTTGTAGGCTCGATGCAATAAACCGATACCTCTGGCAGTTGAAGAATCCACATCCACATGTGAACTTTATCTAACCTGTATAGTTACGCTATGACCAATATAGTGGTGATTCCGGATCGAGAGGCGCTAGCCCAAGTATCGAGAATAATACGTGCAGAGATTATAGAGACATCCCATAAATCCGAAGCCATGCACTTGGGAGGATGCCTTTCATGCGTTGATATCTTGGTGTCATTATATTTCGGGGTCATGTCGATCCGCCCAGATGATCCCGATTGGCTAGAGAGGGATCGTTTTATCCTAAGCAAAGGACATGCAGCTCTTGCACTATATACGGTTCTTGCGCACCGAGGATACTATCCTCGCGAGCAAATAGACACCTTTAATAAAGATCAAAGCCGTTTCACCGAACACCCGATTTGGAAGAATCTTCCTGGCATTGATGCAACCACAGGATCGCTTGGGCATGGGCTGGGAATTGCCTGTGGCATGGCACTTGCTGCACGAATTAACGATAAATCTTATAGAACCTTTATTCTTATGAGCGATGGGGAATGTGAAGAGGGATCTGTATGGGAAGCGGCGTTGTTTGCGCCGGTACATCCCTTGGGAAAGTTAATTGCCATAATCGATTATAACAAATGGCAGGCTTGTGGTCGTAGCAACGAAATCATGAACCTCTCCCCGCTTAGCCTAAAGTTTTCCACCTTTGGGTGGGCAGCCTATGAAGTTGATGGGCACAATATCGGTGCAATGTTGTCACTCTTCCGCTCTATTCTTGATTCCCCTGATCAGCGTCCCGTGGTGATTATCGCCCACACCATCAAGGGGAAGGGTGTATCTTTCATGGAAGATGACAACAACTGGCATTATCGTATCCCCACCGCAGAGGAAGTCATGGCGGCACATCGGGAGCTGGATGTATTATGAGGGATAACTTTTCTTCTGAAGTTACTGCCCTCGCCGGTGCGGATCCCCGTATTGTCCTTTTGATGGCTGATATCGGCAATCATTTGTTTGATCGATTCAAAGAACTATACCCAGAGCGTTTTTTCAACTGCGGAATTGCCGAATCCAATATGATTAGTGTGGCTGCAGGACTTGCGATGAGTGGTCTGCGGCCTGTGGTCTATACCTTTTCTGCATTCGATGTGGGGCGTCCTTTTGAACAGATTCGTGTTGATTTAGCATTCCAGAATCTTCCGGTCGTAATCATAGGTCTTGGGGGAGGCCTAACTTATTCACCTCTCGGTCCAACCCACTATATCTGCGAAGATCTATCGATCACACGCTCCCTCCCCAACATGACGGTCATCTGTCCTGCAGATGCTGTTGAGACACGGGCCGCGATTCGGGTCTCCCTTCAGCACAATGGTCCTGTTTATATTCGCATCGGCAAGAAGAACGAACCGGTAATTCATGAGTGTGTCCCGAATTTTGTTATTGGTAAAGGAATTACCGTTAAAGACGGGACGGAGATCTGCATTCTCGGAACCGGTACTATCATGCCTGATGTGATTATTGCTGCCAAGCAGCTCAGTGAAGCCGGTTTTAACCCCCGTGTTGTCAGTTTCCATACGATCAAGCCGCTGGATACCGAACTTCTTGAGGAGATATTCTCTGACTATTCACTTGTTGTAACTGTCGAAGAGCACAGTCTCATCGGGGGATTGGGAGCCGCTGTGGCCGAATGGATCAGTGATCAGTCATCTCCATCAAAATGCCATCTTTTGAGGATAGGGACACCGGATGAATTCCTGTATCATGCAATCCACCAGAAAACTGCACGGGATGTATATGGACTTTCTCCAGAAAAGATTGCTAAAACCGTCTCCGCACACTATCGTCAAATCATCGAGAAAATGCATTGAATTATGATTGCCGTGCAGTCGCCCTATTCATGGATGAATCGATGAAATTATCTCCGAAAACAGCAGATGCTGGTCTCGTCATTGGCATTGACTTTGACAACACCATCATTCAGTATGGTAACCTATTTTTTGAAGCGGGGGTGTCGCTTGGGGTGATATCGGGAAATTCGAGTTGCAGTAAAAAAAAAGTCCGAGAGTATCTCATTGGACTTGGGAAGGAAGATTACTGGACTCGGATTCAGGGGCTTGTGTACGGGGAGTATATCCAGAAAGCAAAAGTAATGGAGGGTTTTTTCCCGTTTATTCACACATGCCATGAAAAAGGTTGGGATGTTTTTATCATCAGCCACAAAACCTATAACTCGATTACCGGTGAGAGATTCAATCTTCATACCGCTGCATCGAACTGGCTTGAAAAGAAGGGTATCTATGGCCCAGATATACAGGGGGTGGTAAAAGGCGTGTTCTTTGAAGAGACGCGACTCAGAAAGGTATGTCGTATAAACCAGCTGGGTTGTGATATAATGATTGATGATCTTCCTGATGTACTCCTTCACCCAGATTTATCCAGCGAGATTTTTAGAATCCTTTACGATCCAGACAGAACGAGTGAACTAGACCCTCGCTATGTTACATCAAGAACCTGGGATCAGGTACATGGAATTATTGAGAGGCATTATGAATAATCCGAAAGACTGTATAGGATCAGTTACGCAGAAACTGTTATCCGGCATCATAAGTGACCCGGATTATTTTGTGGTTCGCCCGCAGAGTGGGGGGGGCAACAACAAGGTATTCATCTTGGAACGGGAGGGGACACCGGAATATATCATGAAGCAGTATTTCCAACATGCTGCCGATCCCCGAGACCGATGTCGGGCAGAATGGACATTTCTTGAGTATGCTGCAAAAGTCGGTATATCCTGTGTGCCTAAGCCGGTCATTTGCGATCATGATCAAGGAATCGCCATTTATCAGTATATCTCTGGTAGTAGGATTCTTACAAATGGACTTCATCCGGATTATATCGATCAAGCATTATCTTTCTTCGAAGCGATTAATAGGAGAGATAATACTGGCAAAGGGAAATATCTCCAACCTGCCGCAGAAGCTTGTTTCTGCCTGCAGGATCACTTAGAGTGCGTGAATAGGAGGATCATGAGTCTGTTGCAGATAGATGCTGAATCATCGGTGGATCGGGAAGCTATAGACTTTGTCAGGCAGGAAATTTCTCCACGGTGGAAATACATCCAAACACATATTCACGAACAGGAAATATTGAGGTCGCATGGATCAAAAGAACGCTTATCGGACCGAGATATTATTATTTCCCCATCGGATTTCGGGTTTCATAATGCAATCCTCTCTGAATCCGGCACAGTTTTTTTCATTGATTTTGAATATGCGGGTCTTGATGACCCGGTAAAGATGATCTGTGATTTTTTTTGTCAGCCAGAGGTACCTATCCCTCATTCCTATCTCCCCTCTTTTTCAGATCGTGTGCTAAGGCGGATGGACAATCCAGAATATCACCGCCATAGGATAAGGATACTTATGCCGGCTTATATTCTCAAATGGTGCTGTATAATCCTTAATGAGTTCCTCCCCCTAGGGAGGGCCCGGAGGATGTTTGCGAAAAACGATCCGGATATCGATGCAATAAAAGAAAAACAACTTAATAAAGCGAGGGGATTATTATCCACAATTGACTAGGATTGTGGTGGATGGATAATCTCGTTGTCGTTAGGCGGGTTTATTGTGAGAAATCACTCGTTTCTTGCCCGAGGATATACCTAGATCCTCATTGGATTGAAATATATCCCGCGAGTTATCTCTCGGTTATCTTATTCACTAATAAGGCAAAATAATACTGAAGCAAGTGAAAAGTGACTAATATGGGAGAATTATTAAATTTCGTTACCCCGTTGCATAAAAAAACAAAACGGGACTATCTGGCCCGCATGGTGGATGATAAAGTTCGCTGCATGCAAAAGGCAAAAGAGTATGGCTATGAATATTGGGATGGGGACCGGCGCTTTGGCTATGGAGGTTACACATATCGCCCGGGATACTGGAGGCCGGTTGCGGAACAGTTGATCAAGCGATATCATCTTCGGGAGGGGGATAAGATTCTCGATGTGGGGTGTGGAAAAAGCTTCCTTCTGTATGAACTGCAACTCCTGATTCCCGGTTTAAAAATCCAAGGATTCGATATATCTGAGTACGGGATGGAGCACTGCCATCAGGATTTTAAAGGTGGTCTCTTCAAACACCGGGCACAGGATCCATATCCCTTCAAGGATAAAGAGTTCGATCTCGTGATCTCGCTTGCCTGCCTCCATAACCTCAATATTTTTGAACTTAAAACTGCACTATGCGAGATCGAACGGGTGGGAAAGAATAAGTATATTATGGTGGAAAGTTATCGGAATGAACTCGAGATGTTTAATCTTGAGTGTTGGGCATTGACCGCCGAGTCCCTCTTCGATCTGGAGGAATGGATCTGGATCTACAAAGAGTTCGGGTATACAGGCGATTATGAGTTTATCTATTTCGAATGAAAGGTAAGATCATGCAAATTTCACGGATGAAAGCGGCTATACTGGCTGAGACCAACAAACCCTTGATTGTTGATGAAGTGCAGCTACCAGAAGCACTTATCTGTGGGCAGGTTCTGGTGAAAATTGTCTATAGTGGGATCTGCGGAGCCCAGATCAACGAAATTACTGCCGCAAAAGGTCAAGACAAATTTCTTCCCCACCTTCTGGGACATGAAGGTTCGGGAATTGTTCTTGAAACAGGACCCGGTGTAACTACGGTTAAATCGGGAGATCACGTGGTGCTTCACTGGAGGAAGAGCAATGGGATCGAATCAGCAACGCCAAAATACCTTTGGAACGGGAAACCGTTGAATGCCGGATGGGTTACGACATTTAATGAATATGCGGTAGTGTCGGAAAACCGAATTACACAAATCCCTGATGATTTTGACATGAGACTGGCCCCCCTCTTTGGCTGTGCTGTAACAACAGCTCTCGGTGTGATCAATAACGATGCTCAAGTCAAGATCGGGCAGTCTGTCGTGGTTTATGGTGTTGGTGGCGTAGGTCTGAACATTATTCAAGCCGCTAAAATGGTCTCGGCACATCCTATCATTGGTATAGATCTTATCGACCACAAACTAGAAATGGCACGACAGAAGGGAGCCGATTATTGTTTCAACTCAACAAAAACGCCAGCACTCATTGATCAAATTAAAACGGTTACTGGTTCTAACGGGCCAGATGTAGTTATAGATACTACAGGGAATTCAAGGGTGATCGAGCAAGCATATGATCTGACGCACCCGGATGGCAGGACAATCCTCGTGGGAGTTCCGCGGAAGGGTGACAACGTATCAATATACACGCTCCCGATCCACTTCAACAAGGTTCTGAAAGGTAGTTACGGCGGCAGCTGTATCCCTCATATTGATATCCCACGATATGTCCGTCTAGTCGATGCGGGAATCCTGAATCTGGATGGGCTAATCACCCATGAATTTACATTGGATAAGATCAATGACGCAATTCAGTTGATGCGAAGCGGTACTTCAGGGCGGATTTTGATCTCGATGGAGTGATCGGATCATCATGGATTAGGAACCTCACTAAGAAATTCCGTATATCCTCATGAAGCACTATATACGGATCGTAATAACGAGCATTATTTCAGCAGATAGCATTATATAAAAACAAAAAACGGTCCGAAGAGGTAAATCTTCAATAGGTTGGTCATCATGGAAAAGAAACCAAAAGAGTCACAATACCAGGTCTGTTTCGATCTAAAAAATACATTTGGGTTCTCACGGTTTGGTCTTATGAGTAATCAGGTCTGGCATGATGATCCCAAACGGCTCGTTTTTTTATTATCACGTTATAAATTCGTGGCAAAGATGCTCTCTGGTAAACAGAATGTCCTTGAGATTGGATGTGCTGACGGATTCGGAAGCCGGCTTATTGCCCAAGAGGTGGGCAAATTAACTCTGATCGATTTTGATCCAGTTTTTATCAGCGATGCTCAGGAGAACATGGATCCCCGGTGGAAATATGCTTGTATGGTTCTTGATCCCACGGAAGATACCCCCCCGGGAAACTACGATGCCGCTTACTCGCTGGATGTTCTAGAACATATCCCAAAAGAGAAGGAACATCTCTTTTTACAGCATATTATCTCGGCCATTTCTAGTAATGGTATTCTCATTATCGGGACTCCTTCACTCGAATCGCAGAAATATGCATCACCTCCCAGCCGAGAAGGTCATGTCAATTGCAAAGATCACAAGGAATTGAGGAAGCTGTTGTCAGGATATTTCCATAATGTGTTCCTATTTTCCATGAACGATGAAGTAGTACATACCGGTTTTTATCCGATGGCTCATTATCTTTTGGCGATATGCTGTGGGAAAAAAGTGTGAACAGAATTCCTGAAATGACACCGACCGGTTCCGCTCTCATTATTGGTGCAGATAGTGCATTAGGTAAATTAGTAACGGCATATCTCAATTTACACAAGGAACCTGTTATTGGGAGTACCCGAAAGAAAGAGGCCTGTAACACTGACAAGATATTCCTTGATTTATCCGAAGATATTGATGATTCCTGGACCCCCCCGGCCAGTGTATCCGTAGCTTACATATGTGCAGCAGTGACATCACTAGAACAATGTCGTATAAATCCGATTCAAAGTGCACTCGTGAATGTGCAAAATACGGTAAAAATTGCAAGTCTTTGTATGCAAAATGGGATCTTTGTTATTTTCCCATCAACCAATCAGGTTTTTGACGGTTCGATTCCGCTACGGAGGCCGGGAGACCCAGTATCCCCGAAAACGGAATATGGCAGGCAGAAAGCAGAAGCGGAGAAGAGTCTACTTGCTTTGGAGGGGGATCTTGCAATCGTTCGATTCACCAAGATTATATATCCGCGTCTCCCCCTGATCCGGGAATGGATGGATGCACTGGGGTTGCATCAGGTAATTCATCCGTTTTCAGATTACAGGATGGCACCGGTTCCTGCACCTCTCGCGGTGGAATGCCTCTACAAGATTGCCGATAAAAGGATAAGGGGTATACATCATATATCTGCACCCCTAGACATTTCATACGCGGATGCAGCCCATCACATTGCCGATCGTATGCATGCGACGTCAGATCTCGTTAGGCCAAGAAAAACCGAAGATTTTGGTGTTTTTCTCGAACACAATCCGGCGTATACCGCTCTTGATGCATCGGACATTGAAAAAAAACTGGCAATTCGGATACCAAATGCATTAGCCTCTATTGACAGAGTGTTTTTTCCATGACTGATACATGTCATATCTGCGGGAATTCCCATCTCGAATTATTTGAGAAATACACCCGGTTTCATCGTGTTACTTCGGATAGTAAGCCTTGGCCACCGGGGGGTTCCCTCATATTATGTCATTCATGTGGTTGTGTCCAAAAACTAACCGATCTGGCTTGGCATGGGGAGATAGAATCGATATATAATGCATATTCCATTTACTTCCAGGGTGCTGGAACTGAACAGGAGGTCTTTGATATGGTGTCAGGAAACGCCAGTTCTCGATCTTCCCGTATTTTGGAGTGTGTAAGTCGGTTCGTGAAGATCCCGGCAACTGGGAAGCTCCTAGATATCGGCTGTGGTAATGGCGCACTGCTTCGCCGGTTTGGTGAAAAATACCCGGAATGGATGTTGTTTGGGATCGAATTGAACGACAAATATCAGAGAGAGGTTGAGACGATTCCCCATGTGCGGACGATGTATGTAAACAGCCAGCCGGATGTCATTAAGGAGACGTTCAATTGTATCACGATGATTCATGTTCTGGAACATATTATCCATCCGGGAAAATACCTCGAGAAGATCCTCACTCTTCTTGCCCATGACGGTATCCTAATTATTGAAGTACCAAATTTTGAAAAAAACCCTTATGATCTGTTGATTGCGGATCATTGCACTCACTTCGGCAACGCTGCGTTACAATCTTTACTTCTCCGTTCGGGTTTCGAGGTGATCTTTTCTTCTACAACATGCGTAACAAAGGAAATCACGGTAGTTGCGAGAAAGGGGAGCCACTTGACACAGAA
>NZ_DAQC01000001.1:0-54928 GCF_002502735.1 Methanoregula sp. UBA64 | reverse complement strand
TCAGCAGACCCATTGTTCATCATCTGCGAGCACGTTTTTTGAACGCAAAGACCGCTGGAGCCCGTCGCCATTCCGGGCTTGGCCACAACCCCGCCCGTCATGCAGCATGTTGCTACAGCTGACTGTACAAAATCGTGCTGACAAAATTTAAGTGTTGTTACCGGACGCCCGGTTTTCCCGCCACAGGCAGCCCTGCAAGGCCCGTCGGTTTTCCCCGGCCCAGTCTCCAAAAGACACCGACGAACGCCGGGGCGGCACTAATGATATATGCTCTTCTCCCCCCATATTTTACGATGGCTCAGGGTATCAGTTACACGTGCGGCACCGCAGAGTACCCGCTGCTGGGGATGACCATCGGGGAAATGCTGGACGTGATCGCAGCAAAATATCCGGATAACGAGGCCGTGGTCTCGGTCCACCAGAACATCCGCTGGACGTATAAGGAGTTCCGCGAGAAGGTCAACGAGGTAGGCCGGGCGCTCATGGGCCTCGGGGTAGAAAAAGGCGACCGGGTCGGCATCTGGGCAATGAACCATGCCGAGTGGATCGTAGTCCAGTTCGCAACCGCGAAGATCGGGGCGATCATGGTCAACATCAACCCCGCCTACCGTACCTACGAGCTCGAATACGCCTTAAAGCAGGCCGAGATCCAGACCCTGATCCTCCAGGGGCGGTTCAAGACCTCCGATTACGTGGGGATGTTCTACGAGGCCTGCCCCGAAGCCTACGAGCAGAAGGCGGGAAAGGTCTCAAGCGAGAAGTTCCCCTTCTTAAAAAATGTCGTCTTTATGGGGGACATCCCGTATAACGGCATGTTCACCTGGCCCGAGTTCATGAAGAAGGCCGAAGAGATCTCGCAGGACGAACTGGTCGAGCGGGGCGAGTCGCTCACGTTCGACGATCCCATCAACATCCAGTACACGAGCGGTACGACCGGGTTCCCCAAAGGCGTTGTCCTCACCCACCACGGGGTCTTAAACAACGGCTACATCATCGGCTCGGGCATGGGCTTTACCGAGAAGGACCGGCTCTGCATCCCGGTACCGTTCTACCACTGTTTCGGGATGGTCCTCTCCAACATGGCCTCTGCCACCCACGGCTCGACCATGGTGCTTCCCTGCCCCACCTTCGATGCCGAGGAGGTCTTAAAGACGATCGAAAAAGAGCGCTGCACCGCCGTCCACGGCGTGCCCACGATGTTCATTGCCGAGCTCTCCCTCCCGAACTTTGGGAAATACAATCTTTCCACCCTGCGCACGGGCATCATGGCCGGTTCCCCCTGCCCGATCGAGGTGATGCGGAAGGTCAATACCCTCATGAACATGCGGGACATCGTGATCGTGTACGGCCAGACCGAGACCTCGCCGGGCGTTACCATGACCACGACAAAAGACCCGCTCGAACGCCGGGTCACGACCATCGGCAAAGCCTTCCCGCACACGGAGCTCAAGATTGTGGACCCCAAAACCGGCCGAATTGTCCCGATGGGCGAGGTCGGCGAAGTCTGCGCCCGCGGCTACTGCGTGATGAAATGCTATTACAACAATCCGGCCGCCACCCATGCAACCCTCGACAAGGACCACTGGAACCATACCGGAGACCTTGCCACCATGGACGAGGAGGGCTACTTTAAGGTCGTGGGCCGGCTAAAGGACATGGTGATCCGGGGCGGGGAGAACATCTACCCGCGCGAGATCGAGGAGTTCCTCCACCACCACGAGAAGGTCTCCGATGTGTACGTGGTCGGCGTGCCGGACGTGAAGTACGGCGAGGAGCTCTGCGCCTGGATCAAAGTAAAGAGCGGGCAGGCACTCACCGAGAGCGAGGTAAAAGAGTTCTGCAAGGGAAAGATCGCCCACTTCAAGATCCCCCGGTATGTCCTCTTTGTCGACGACTTCCCCATGAGCGTGACCGGCAAGATCCAGAAGTTTGCCATGCGGGAAGAGTCCATCAAAAAACTGGGCCTTGAATCCGCAGACGGGATCAAGACCGCATAAAGAGCCCGGCCCCGTCCTCTTTTTTTTAAGAAAAAAATTATTCCGCTTCGGCGGGCCGCTCGTCTTTCCCCCGTGCAAGGGAGGCAAAGATGCCGATCACGCACATCACGGTAAAGATCATGAAAAGCCAGTGCAGGCTTGCGGTGAACTGCGGGTAATACTGCGGCGTGATCTCCACATCACCGATGAAGATGGCAAAGATCATCATCGCGATACCCATCGAGAGCATCTGGCCGAGAAGACGGACCGTCCCGTTGATCCCCGATGCGACACCGTAGTACCGCTTCTCCACCGCGCTCATGATCGCGTTTGTATTCGGCGACGAGAACAGGCCGAAACCCAGCCCGAGGAGCATGAGCACGGCAATGATATACCAGAGCGGGGTTGCTGCGGTCAGGAAGACAAAGAGGAAGAGCCCCAGTGCGGAAAGACCCATCCCCACCGATGAGATCACCTGCGAGTCGTACCGGTCCGAGAGCCAGCCGGCAAAGGGCGAGACAAGCATCTGGACAAACGGGGCTGCGACGATAATCAGGCCGGCGTGTTCCGCTGAGAAGCCTTTGGTGTACTGGAGGTCGAGGCTGAGCAGGAAGGCAATCGCGTACGTTGCAGCATAGTTGATAAGCGCCGCAAGGCTCGAAAACGTGAAGATCCGGCTCCGGGTAAAGAGCTTCATGTCGAGGACCGGGCAGGCCTGATGCAGCTCGAACCAGACAAAGAAGGCCAAAAAGACGATACCGGCAATCACGAGTGCGCCCCCGTACACGGCCGGGAGAACAGAGAACCCGTACATGAGCGCCACGAGGCCGACACTGTAGATCAGCGATCCGATAAGATCGAAGTGTTCTCCTGCGCATTCGGCCCACTCGCCTTTGAGTTTCCACAGGACAAGGGCGATCGCACCGATAGCAATGGGCACGTTGATGTAGAATATTGTCTGCCAGCCGAAGAGATCGGTAAGGATCCCGCCGGCAAACGGCCCGATCGTCAGGCCGAGGTACACGGCTGTGATGTAGATGCCGAGCACTTTTCCCCGTTCGCCCGGGGGGTAAACCGCGATCAGGATCGCAGCCGCGGTTCCGTAGATCATCGCTGCGCCAATCCCCTGTAAAACCCGGACCGCGATCATCTGCTGCTCGGTTGCAACAAGGGTCATGACCAGCGACGCAGCCCCGAATACCGCAAGGCCACATAAAAAGACCTTCTTTCTCCCGTAGATATCCGCGATCTTCCCGAACGGCACGAGGAACAGGGCGGATGCGAGGATGTATGCGGTCGCAACCCAAGAGAGGGCGATTGCGTCCATGTGGAACTGGGTACCGATAGTAGGGAGGGCAATGTTGACCGCAGAACCGTCAAAAGGCGTTAAAAAGCCGGCAAGGATCGCGATTAAAAGGACAATGTGCTTCTCGGTCGCGGTTACCGGCCGGGCCGGGGTCCGGCAGATCGCGGGACTCTGGGCTGCGGCATCGCCGTTTGCAGGTTCTAATGACTGCATTTTTTTACCCTCGCTTCCGGGCAGGTAGAATAAAAAGGAGAATGATATCGGCCTTTTTTTAAAATACGCCGAACCAGGCCATGTACGAGGCAATCACCATCACGACGACAAGGACGATCAGGATCTTGTACCCGCACTTCTCGCAGATGCCAAATGCCGACGGGTGGCAGTCGTGGCAGAACTCGGATTTGCAGATCTTGCAGGTTTTAGAGTGATTGTGTTCCGAATGCTTCTCACAGCACGTCATAGTGCAAAAGTTTGCCCGGGATAGGGTAAAGATATGTCGGATATGATCCGGGGGATTACTGATCCATCAGGCCGTTGATGAGCCGGGCGACACGATCCTGGGCCTCGCGGGTCGCCTCATGATCGGGTGCGAGCGAGACCGTGATGATATCGCCTTCGCTGCACCCTTCCGGAAGAAGGACTGACGGTATGTTGAACCGGAGAAAATCCCGGTCGGGAAGCACAAGCACCGCGGTGGGATCCCCGATGCGCTCGATAACGGCTTTCATGAAAAAAAGGATCAGGCAGTCTGTGCCCGTTTCACCAGGTTCTTTGCGGCATCCGCTGCACCGGCAAGGACTTCGTGCTCGCCCGGGATCTCGCGGTCGAGCATCAGGACGCGCCCGGCGCAGATCGTGGTCTCCACCGCAGCCCCGCTGCATGCGTACACCAGATTCGATGCCGCATTGTGGAGGGGCGTGTTGCAGGCCGTGCGGGTCGGGACAAGGATAAGGTCGGCAGGTGCGCCTGCGACAAGGGTCCCGGTGCCAAAGCCCAGTGCCTTTGCCCCGTTGGTGGTGGCCATTGCAAGAGCCGCCGGTGCCGGGAGCACGGTCGGGTCGTTCCAGAAGAACTTCTGGAGCAGGGCAGCGATCTTCATCTCCTCGAACATGTCAAGGTTGTTGTTCGAGGCGCAGCCGTCAGTCCCGAGGCAGACGTTTGCCCCTGCCGCAACCAGCTTCTGGTACGGGAGCGCCCGGTGGGTGGCAAGCTTCATGTTGCTTGCCGGGTTGTGGGAGACCGAGACCCCGCGTTTCCCGAGCAGCGCACATTCGCCGTCATCCAGCCAGCAGCCGTGGGCTGCAATGGTCTTTGGCGTGAGCGCCCCGCATGAATCGAGCAGGGCGGCAGGGCGTTTCCCGTGCTGCGCAACGCAGTCGTTTACCTCTTTTTCCGTCTCGGAAAGGTGGATGTGGAGGGGAATCTCCTGCTCTTTTGCAAACTCCGCACACCATTTCAGGCCCTCGGGTGAGACCGTGTAAGGAGCGTGCGGCCCGGCAGCGGCCCGGATCCGCGGGTTCTTCAACCCTTTGATATGGGAGACCAGCGCCTCGGTCGCTTTGCACTCGTGCTCCCGCTTTGCGGCATCGCCGAGATCGATGAACCCGTAACAGAGCAGGGCCCGGATCCCGCTCTCGTCCACGGCCTTTGCCGCGGACTCCATGAAGAAGTACATATCGTTAAAGGCAGTCGTCCCGGTCCGGATCATCTCGAGGCAGGCAAGTTTCGTGCCCCAGTACACGTCGTCTGCCGTAAGATGGGCCTCAAGCGGCCAGATCTTGGTGGCAAGCCAGTCCTGCAGGATCATGTCGTCCGCATAGCCCCGTAAAAGGGACATTGCCGCATGGGTGTGGGTGTTTGCAAGGCCGGGAAGCGCAAGCGCCCCGTCGCCGTCAATAATAAACTCCGCCTCGCCCCGGTGGCGCTTGCGGATATCGTGGCCGATATCGGTGATGGTCTCGGATGCATCGATAAAAATGTCGACCGGCGTTTTCTCCGCGACAACATTGGTAATGAGCACGGACTTCTTTTTCCCGAATATATCAGTAGTCTGGTGATTCTGTTCCGTCATGGCAACTCCTCATTCATCCCATCTTTTCTATGATCGCGCCCAGGGTCTCTTCGGTCCTTTGGCAGTTCTCCTTTGCAGTGGAGAGGATGTGGTCGAAGCTGAGCACATCCTTCCCCAGACCGTTTGCATAGTTATCGATCGTGCAGAGCGCGGCAAAGTCCATTTTGAGTTCGCAGGCAAGCGTTGCCTCCGAGGCAACCGTCATGCCGACCACATCGGCAACCTTGGCGAGCGCCGCAACCTCAGCAACGGTCTCGATCCGGGGCCCCCGGGTCTGGACATAGACCCCGCCGAGCCGGGCTTCGGGGACCGTCCGCGAAAGCTCTTCGGCAAATGCCCGGGGGAGCTCCGGCATCACATGCTCGATCTTATGATCATGGATCGAGGGAATGTCGGTCACGCTCATATAATCGGTCGGGATCAGGACGGTGCCCGGCGGGATCGCTGCTTTAAGCGACCCCGACGACCCGAACGCAACGATCCGGTCCACCCCGGCCAGTGCAAGGGCGGCAAGGTTTGCCCGGTAATTGATCCGGTGCGGCGGCCTGCCGAACTGGTGGCGCATCAGCATCACGATCTCCCCGTTGAGGATCTCGGCGCTGCCAAACGGGGTTGCAACCGTCTCCTTTTTTAGTTCCGGTAAGGTAGAGAAGAGCAGGCTTGTCCCGCCGATGATGCCAAGCATTCAGGCACGCCCCCTCTGCCCGGAAAAAGCGGGGCTGCCGTTTGCACGTTGTTTCTCCATGAAGACCTTCTGTCAAGGGTAGGTTGCCCCGGAACTAATACCTAGCGAATCACAGGGGGGGTGCGACCAGCAGACGTAAATTTTCCGGTATCCCAATAACTGCGTATGGGCCTTTTCGACACGGTGAGCGACGCGAAGATCAAGTCTGGGGAATGCACGGATATCTACTTTGTCCGGACCGAGGAGATCCTCAAAAAGGAGGGGATCAACCCGCTGGTCTCGATGGAAGTAACCGCTGCTGCTCTTCCCGATACCTGGGGTATCTTCTGCGGCCTTGCCGATGTGCTCGCGCTCCTCGAAGGGGTGCCGGTAACGGTCGATGCCCTGAAGGAGGGCACGCTCTTTTTTGCCGGCGAACCGGTGGTCCGGATCACCGGGCGCTACCGGGACTTCTGCCGGTACGAGACCGCCATTCTCGGTTTCCTCTGCCACGCCTCAGGGATCGCATCGGCAACCGCCCATATCATGTGCGAGACAAAAGGAAAGCCGGTGTACTCCTTTGGTTCCCGCCGCCAGCACCCCTCCATTGCGATGATGATCGAACGGGCGGCCTGGATCGGGGGTGCGGACGGGGTCTCGAACACCTGCGCCCCCCCGGGTATGCCCGTTGTCGGCACCATGCCGCATGCAATGGTGATGTGTTTTAAGAACCCCGAAGAGGCATGGCGGGCCTTTGACCGGGACGCCCCGAAGGCCGTGCCCCGGATCATGCTCTGCGATACCTACTGCGACGAGAAAGCGGAATCGCTCCATGCAGCGGAGTGCGGGGCGACCGCGGTCCGGCTCGATACGCCCCGGTCCCGGCGCGGGAACATGCGGGCGATCATCGACGAAGTCCGCTGGGAGCTCGATTCGCACGGCTATTCCCGGGTGCAGATCTTCCTCTCGGGAGGGGTCACCAGAGACGATGTGATTGCCTACCGGGACTGCGTGGATGCGTTTGGGATCGGAGGCGCTATTGCGAATGCTCCCGTGGTCGACTTTGCCATGGATATTGTGGAGATCGAAGGAGTGCCAAAGGCAAAGCGGGGAAAAAAGAGCGGGATAAAACAGGTCTGGGAGCTGGTCTGCGGAAAGCACCGCACCCTGCCGGCCGGGCAGGCCGCCCCGGCAAATGCCACGCCCTTAATCGTCCGGTACATCGAGAACGGGAAGATCGTGCAACAGTCCGAAATACCGACGGCGCGGGGACGGGTGCTTGCCTGGATCCGGCATGTTGCCGAAGAGGCAGCGAATCCGGACGCAACCGCAAAAAAAGAGAGAAAGAACGGTGCGAAAGGAAAAGCCGGGGCAAAATCCCCGGAGTAACGGGTCGCACCGTTCCATTGCCACCCCCTGTTTTTTGCCGGTCTTTCCCCCAATTCTTTTAACCTATGCCGTTCTACACTGTTAGAGCGGGCCGGTAGATCAGTGGTAGATCGCTTCCTTGGCATGGAAGAGGCCGCGGGTTCAATTCCCGCCCGGTCCATTTTTCTGATCCGTTTTTAATCACCTTTTTATACTTCCCGGCAAACGGTATGTCAGGAGACCATGCGCATCCGCGACCTGATCCTTCCCGAAGACCAGATCTTTTTTGCCCTCTTTAAGGATATGGCCCAGAAGATCAACGAGGCTTCGGCAACCTTAAACGAGATCACCCACGAGCTCCCGGAAGGGATCGAAAAAGCCCATAAGATCCGCCAGATCGAACATCTCGGGGACGAAGTAACGAGGCATATCTACGAGCGGCTCAACGAGTCGCTGATCACGCCGCTCGAACCCGATGAGATCGCCCGCCTTGCCCCGGCTCTCGACGATGTCCTCGACAAGCTCGACTGGGTGGCCCACCAGCTGGCTACCTATGAACTCACCCGGTCGAGCGACGTGCTCAAGGAATACTCGTACCTCATCCTGATGACCAGTAACGAGATCGTTGAGGCGGTGGATGCCCTTGCAGACTTAACAAAACCCCAGGAAGTCCACAGCCATATCCTTGAGATCAGCAGGCTGTATAACCTGTCAAGCGAGCTGCTCTCCCGTGCCATTCTTGAGATCTTCAAGACCAAGGATCTCCTCATGATCATCAAGCTCAAGGATATCTACGAGAGCCTTGCAAAGGTGATGGAGAAATGCAACGATGTCGGGCATGCACTCTCTGATATCTCGATGAGTCATACATGACCGGTATCGAGCCTCTTATCGTATTCGGTATCGCACTGGCGCTCGTCCTCAACTTCCTGAACGGCATGGCCGATGCTGCGCAGGGGATCGCCACGGTAGTAGCAACCCGGGCGCTCTCCCCGTTCAAAGCCGTCCTCCTGACCGGGTTCTGTAACATGATCGGCCCGTTTATCTTCACCACGGCCGTTGCAGCGACCATCGGGACAGCAATCGTAACTCCGGGGGCGCTCACCCCCCAGACCCTCATCGTGGCGATGCTGTCCTCTACGACACTGGTGTTCCTTGCAACCCGGCTCGGCCTTCCCGTCTCAAGCAGCCATGCCCTCATCGGCGGGCTCATCGGGGCGGGCATTGCCGCGTTCGGGATCGGGGCGGTGATCTGGCCGGATGCGGGAATTATCCTCGATACGTTTGCCTGGGCACTGGCCGGGGCTGCTGTGGGAGCGATTGTGGTAGGTGCAATTGCCGCCACGTTCCAGGGGGACATGCGGCTGGCAGCCATTATCGGCGCCATCTGCGGCGGAGCCCTGGCAATCCCCCTCCTCATCCTTTTTGGCATGCTGAAGATCACCGGCCTCCTTGCGGTCGTCCTTTTCATCTTTATCTCGCCGGTTCTTGGCGCAACGGCATCGTTCCTCTTCGATATACTGGTCTCGCACCTGTTCCGGAATTCCCGCCAGGACCGGATGAACCGGATCTTTTCCCCGCTCCAGATCGTTGCGTGCTGCTTCCAGGCCGCAGGCCATGGTGCAAACGACGGGATGCACGCCGTCGGTGTGATCGTCGCACTTCTCGTCTCTGCCGGGATCCTATCCACATTTACCGTACCTTCCTGGGTTCTCCTCTCCTCTGTCGCTGCCATCGGGATTGGCACCTGTTTTGGCGGGTGGAAGATCGTGGACCGGATGGCAAAAGGGATCACGAAGATCCGGCCCTACCAGGGGTTCTGTGCGGGAACTGCCGGCAGCATGACGCTTGCCCTTGTCACGACGCACGGCATCCCGGTCTCGTCGAACAACGTGATAAGCGGGGCAATTGTCGGTGTCGGAGTAACCCGGGGAAAAAATGCGGTCCAGTGGAAGGTTGTGCGGGAGATGATGACGGCGTGGGTGGTCACGATCCCGCTTGCAGCCATATGCGCGTGGGCGGGCTACATGCTCTTCCTGCTTGTCGGCACCCTTATCCCGTAGGCACGATCTTTCGGTATATTTTTAGTCTTTCTGCGCTGATGAAGAGTAGGTTTTAGCATATGGGGCTCCGGGAATTACTGATACCGCAGGACAAGATCTTTTTTGAGATGTTCGAACGCCAGGCGGCAACCGTGCGCGAAGCCGCCTACCAGCTCATAGGATTGAGCGAGGATTTCACCAACGTCAAGGAGAAACGGCACGCCATCGAACTCCTGGAGCACCAGGGCGACCAGATCACCCACGGGATCTACGAGCAGCTCAACAGGACGTTTATTACCCCCCTCGATCCGGAAGAGATCTCACGACTCGCATCGGCTCTCGACGACGTGATGGACAATATCGACAGTTCGGCAGAGAAGATGTATTACTACGGGATCGAGAGCACCGACTCGCACATGATCGAACTGGCAAAGCTCATCCACCTCTCAACCGTCGAGATCGAAGGGGCGGTAAAAGGCATCCGCTCGATCAAGGACCCCCGGTATATCGAGGAGCGCTGCATTGAGGTGAACCGACTCGAAAACCTTGCCGACGATGTGCTTGCCCATGCAGTAACCGACCTTTTCAAGACAAACGATGCCGTGGCGATCATCAAGTACAAGGATATCTACGAGAACCTTGAAACAGCGACCGACTACTGCGAAGATGTAGCGAATGTGCTCTCGGACATTGCGATCCGGCACTCGTGAGGGTACTGACATGAACAAGCGGTCCGGCGGTGAGATCCCGTGATAGAAGCCCCCCTGATCCTGATTATCGCGATCATCATCGTCGCCCTGATCTTCGATTTCACCAACGGTTTCCACGACTCGGCAAACTCGATCTCGACCGTGGTCTCCACCAAGGTTCTCTCTCCCAGGAACGCCGTGATCTTCGCCGCGTGTTTCAACTTCCTTGCCGCATTCGGTTTCGGGGTGGCGGTGGCAGATACGATCAGCAGCATCGTCCAGCTCAACATTGTTTCGACCTTGGTCATTCCCTATATCATCCTCGGGGCGCTGACCGGCGCCATCAGCTGGAACCTTATCACCTGGTTTTTTGGCCTGCCCACTTCCTCGTCCCATGCCCTGATCGGCGGTCTTACCGGGGCCGGCATCTCCGCTGCCGGGCTTGCTGCAATCAAATGGTCGACCGTGGGAAAGGTTGCCCTCTTTATGGTGCTCTCGCCGCTGATCGGCCTTGCCTGCGGGTTCCTCTTTATGGCGGCGATCCTCTGGATCACCCGGGGCTCGAACCGGCCTACCGCGGAAAGCTACTTCAAACGACTCCAGCTCTGTTCTGCGGCAGCATACAGTTTCAGCCACGGGACAAACGATGCCCAGAAAACGATGGGTATCATCCTCCCCCTCCTCTTTTCCATCGGGTATTTCGGTGCAACCGCGAGCACGACCTCGCTTCCGGTACCGTTCTGGCTGATCATGGTCTGTTACACGACCATTGCCCTCGGCACCCTTGCCGGGGGATGGCGGATCGTAAAGACCATGGGATACAAGATCACCAAACTTCGCCCGGTCCACGGGTTTGCAGCAGAGACCGCGGGTGCGGCAACGATCCTTGGTGCATCTGCGGCCGGGATCCCGGTCAGCACAACGCACGTGATCTGTTCGTCCATTATGGGTGTCGGTACCACGATGGGGTCGAGTACGGTAAAATGGGGAATGGCCCGGAGCATCATGTTTGCCTGGATCCTGACGATCCCGGTGAGCGCCCTGATCGGGTATGCCGCGTTTGCGGTGATCCGCATCTTTGTCGGGGCATAACCGCCTTTTTTTTAATGTAGTGCCCCGTGCAGTTCTTTAAAAAAAGCGCTGTGAGCTTTTGAGGGTCAGTGCAGGCCGTGGTAGTACCGGCAGTGCTGCCGGATCACGCAGGTTTCACAGAGAGGTTTTCTCGCATCGCAGGTCGCCCGCCCGTGGGCAATGAAGACATCGGTGAGATCGCCCCATTCCTTCTTCGGGAAGAGCGCCATGAGATCCTGTTCGATCTTTTTTACATCGTCCGTGTCCGAGAACCCGATCCTCTGTGCCAGACGGCGCACGTGGGTGTCCACGGCAATCCCGGTATTCTGCCCGAAACCGTGATACATCACGATGTTTGCCGTCTTCCTGCCGACCCCGGGGATCGTGAGCAGGTCATCCATGGTGCGGGGAACCTTTCCGCCAAAACGGTCGATCAATGCCTGTGCAGCGGCGACGATGTGCTTTGCCTTTGCATGGTAAAACCCGAGCCGGTGGATGATCGGTTCCACATCCGCGATCTCTGCCCGGGCAAGGGCCGCCGGTGTCGGGTAGGCTGCAAAAAGGGGGTCTTTTACCATCAGGACCGCCTTGTCGGTGGTCTGGGCAGAGAGAATCGTTAGGACAAGCACCTCAAACGGGGTGCCCCGGCAGACGGTGGTCGGCGATTCACGGGCGTGCGGATACTGTTTTACTAAAAGAGAGTAAATCCGAAGGGCGTCCTGTTTTTTCATGTCCGTATGGGGTAGGGCGGATTCGAACCGCCGTCAAAGCGTCCCAAACGCTCTAGGATGGACCAGGCTACCCTACTACCCCGCGCCTTACAGTATTGTTGTCGGCCGCTAAAAATACCTGCCGTTACCTCCCCTCACGTCAGAGAGGGAGGATCGTATCTTTTGTGTCGCTCACAACCGAGCAGGTCCCTTTCCCGGCAAGCAGGACATCGGCCAGGTTCGCCGGCCGCCGGCCGTCTACTACTACGAGCGGGATGTGGCTGCGTTCGACGATCCGGGCGGCAATGATGTCGAGCACGTTATGGGAGCCGGCCCCCAGGCCGCCTTTCCCGACGATATCGAGGAGTTCTGCTGGGGTGAGCGTGTCATAGCGCCGGGCACCGGTATACCGGTTGGGGTCACGGTCGTAGATCCCGTCGACCGAGGTCACGTTCACGAAGAGATCGGCCCGGACCCGTTCCGCAAGCACGGCGGCGACCGCATCGGTGGTCTGGCCCGGCGTAATCCCGCCCATCACCACGATCTTCTTTGCCTCGGCGAACTTCTTTGCCTCCGAATGGCTTTCCGCCACCTTCGGATAGGCCGCCTCGCCAAGCGCGGCGATTAACAGCGTTGCATTGAGCCTTGTCACGAGGATCCCGATCTCGTCTGCTGTCCCCTCGTCGATCCCAAGGTCCCGTGCAACATCGATGTAATCCCGGGCCGCTCCCCCGCCGCCGACCACGACAAAAATCCGGTGCTTTGCCGCGAGCTTCTTTAAGACCGCGAGATATGCCTTGATCCGGTTCTTTTCAAGTTCCGGGATCAGAATTGAGCCGCCCAGCGAGATTACGACCGTCTTCATTGCACTAGTTTTTGTGCCGGATGCTCATATAGAGTTGTTGAAGGGGAGTTTGTCATGTTATACTGTCCGGCCTGCAAGAGCCGCAATATCTTCCCGGTCGCCGGGGGATATATCGGCCAGGTATATCTCTGCAAAGACTGTAAGTACCGCGGCTCGTTTGTCCTTGAGGTTGATGACGAACCGGAAAAAGACGGGAAAACCTCCGGGTTGCATACGTAAGGGATCTGCGGCGTGACGGGCCATGAGGGAAGCGCGCCAGTACATAAAAACAGGGAATAACGCGGTCCAGTGTACCCTGTGCAGCCACCGGTGCCGGATCGCCGACGGGAAGCACGGGATCTGCGGCGTCCGGCAGAATACCCACGGAACGCTCTATGCAACAACCTATGGCCTGGTGAGTGCCGAAGCCGTAGACCCGATAGAGAAAAAACCGCTCTACCATTTCCTGCCCGGCACACTCACCTATTCGCTCGGGGGGATCGGGTGCAATTTTACCTGCCGCCACTGCCAGAACTGGCAGATCTCGCAGGCCGATCGGCAAAGTGCCCGTCTCGTTTCTATTTCCCCGGAAGAGGGCGTCAGCCGCGCCGCCGCGAGCGGGTGCGCAAGTATCTCGTGGACGTATAACGAACCGACCATCTGGCACGAATATCCCCTCGATATGGGGATGCTTGCCCGGTCCAGGGGCCTGGGCACCTGTTATGTCACGAACGGCTATATCACCGAAGAGGCGCTCCGGGAGCTTGCCCCCATGCTCTCGGCATTCCGGGTGGACCTCAAGGCATTCACCGACGATTTTTACCGGAAAATCTGCGGGGCCCACCTGCAACCGGTGCTCGATGCTGTGGTTCTTGCCCGCGAACTGGGCATGCACATCGAGACCGTGACGCTCGTGATCCCGGGGGAAAACGACAGCATGGAGGAGCAGGAAGCCCTGATCCGGTGGGTGATCGAGAACCTTGGCCCCGAGACCCCCATGCACTTCTCCGCATTCCACCCGGATTTCCGGATGACCGACCGTGGCGGGACACCGGCAGCACTCATCGAAAAGATCTGCACCCGGGCAAAAGAGCTCGGCCTGCAGTTCCCCTATGCCGGGAACGTGGGACACAACGGGTTTGACGACACCTGCTGCCCGGCCTGCGGCTCGCTCCTCATAAAACGGCGGGGATTTTCCGCAGAGATCGTCGGCCTCGATGAACGTCAGTGCAAAAACTGCGGCGAGACCATCGGGATCGTTCGTCATGTCTGAAGAGCCGGTTGCTGATGAGTCCCGGTTCCTTGCCGACCGGATGCTTGGTACCCTTACCCGGTACCTCCGGTTCATGGGGTACGACACGATCAGTGCGAATGGCTGGTCCCCGGGGGATCCCCGGGAAGACACCCGGCTGCTCGATCTGGCGTACCGTGAAAAGCGGATCCTGCTGACCCGGGACCATGAGCTTGCCCGAAGGGGCGGAAAACAGGCAGTACTCGTAGAGGCAGAAGACGTCATCGGGCAGAGCGGACTGCTTATCGGGCGCGGACTGATCAGCCGCCGGCTCCTGATGTGCAGGTGCTCGCTGTGCAATACCGTGCTGCGCAGGGCAGCCGATGACGAGATTGCCTCAGCTCCATATGCCCCGCAGGAAAAGACCGGCTTTACTTTTTTCTGGTGCGAAGCATGCGGGAGACTGTACTGGAACGGGTCGCACCAGCGGCGACTCCAAGAACGGATTGTCCCGACAATGTTACCACCGGATTGACCGGTCCCTTTTCATTTTCTTACGAGCGGCCAAAGCAGGTCGGCGGGAAACTCTGATTTTAGTACACATCAGGGAATGTGGAGACGATATAGTGAACCGCCCGGTTCAATACATACCCGGAATAGTTCATAATTCGCCGGTCGGTATGCTGTGAATATATCTGTCGTGGCAGGGGAAGTGATGGCTCATACTCTCTGGAGATATTATGAAGGTAAAACTGGGAATATTTTCCATCATCCTGTTGCTGATGATGGTGCCGGTCTGTTTCGCAGACAGCACCTCATCGGGCAGCACGACCAGTAGTTCCAGCACCAGCAGTACTTCGTCAAGCAGTTCGTCAAGCACGACGAATGTGGATGATGCAGCGCTGGTCTATGTTTCGAATGTGACCATGGATCCGGTCTCGTACTTTCCGGGCGATACTGGTACGATCACCGTAACGCTCACAAACAGCGGCACATCCGCGATCGGGCTCTCGCATCCGGATCTTCTGAGTTCCAAACTGAATGTAAACAACGAGGATAACTGGGAAGCGATGAGCTATGTCGGTGCAGGTTCGACAATTTCCTATTCCCTGATCACCACCGCAAAATCCACCGATGGGACGTATTATGGACTGTTCTCTATAGGAACCAAGAGCGGCAACTCCATCCATTACCCTATCAAGATCATTATTGATTCAGACCCGCTCTCAGCAGCCATCACGGATAAGCCCACCTCGTTCTCTCCGGAAGCAGAACAGAACGTGACACTTACTATCATGAACACCCGTGATGGTGCAGTTAACAATGTTGTGATTACTCCAACAGGTTCCGGGAGCGATGCCTACCCAAGTACCTATCTCGTCCCGACAATCAGTGCTGGCAGTTCCACCGATGTGACGTTTGGCATTACCCCCCACACGGCATCAAACATGACGTTCCATGTCAGTTACGAGAACGGCAACAACCCCCATTCCATCGATGTCGTGCTGCCGATAAACTTCGGTGCGGACAAGACCGCAGCTGTGCCGGTGGTAAATAACGTGGTGCTCTCCTCGTCGGGCAGCGCCTACGATATCACCGGGGATATTACGAACGCCGGTGTCTCCGATGCAAAAGGTGTGGTGGTGAGCGTAGGCTCCCCGGCCAAAGGGACCGGCACGTATCCCGAATACGCCATCGGAAGCATTGCCTCTGACGATTCGAACAGTTTTGAGGTGACCTTTACCACAAACGACCTTTCGTCCATCCCGCTCGTTGTGAGCTGGAAAGACAGTGAAGGAAACGATTACAGCATCACCAAGACCCTCGACCTCTCCACCAGCTCTGCCGGTGCCACTACAGGCACGTCAGGCAGCAGCACAAAGACCTTCTCCAGCTCATCCATGAGCGGCGGACCGGGCGGCATGAGCGGAGGTCCCGGGGGAATGGGCGGGGGCCCTGGCGGCAGTAGCAGCAGCAACAGCGCAACCTCGCTCCTTACCGGCAGCAAAGGCGGCGGAATCAGCTCATTTATGCCGGTGATCATCGCCGCAATCGTACTTGTGGCAGGGATTGTCCTGTGGAAAAAGCGGAAATGGGTCATGGGAAAGATCAAAAAGCAGCAGTGAGGGATCGGACATGACCGATACCCCCATTATCCAGCTTGTTAACGTGACAAAGACCTACCATCTCGAAAGCGGCGACTTTACCGCATTAAATGACGTCACCCTCGATATCAGGGAGAACGACTTTGTCGCCATCATGGGGCCCTCGGGATCGGGTAAATCGACCATGATGAACCAGCTGGGGATCCTCGATGTCCCGACATCGGGGACACTGTACATTGCAGGAAAAGATGTGGCAAAGATGACGCCGCTGGAGCGGACGCACATGCGCCGGGACACGATTGGGTACATCTTTCAAAAGTTCTACCTGATCCCCCTCCTCTCCGCGTACGAGAACGTGGAGTACCCGCTGATCCTGAAATACAAAAAACATGATTCAACCGGGAGGGCGGCTGACCTCCTCGAACAGGTAGGTATTGATAAGGACATGAGCGCCCATCGCCCCACCCAGCTTTCGGGAGGCCAGCAGCAGCGGGTAGCCATTGCGCGGGCGCTGGTGAACGATCCGAAGATCCTTCTCTGTGACGAGCCGACCGGTAACCTCGACCGGAAGACCGGGCTCCAGATCATGGATATTCTCTGCGACCTGCACAGCAAAGGCAAAACGGTAATCATCGTTACGCATGACCCGAAGATCGCCGAGTACGCACAGCGTACCATACGGCTGGACGATGGGAGGATCGTGGAATCATGATCAAGGGCGATATCTTCTTCAGCCTCTCGGTACGGAGTGTGAAGCTGAACTTCACCCGCTCGCTCCTTGCTGCCATCGGGATTGTGATCGGTGTGGTCGCCATCGCGTCGATGGGAATGCTGGGTACAAACATGCAGCTGGAGGTAAAAGACCAGCTCTCATCGAGTGCGAATACGATCGTCATCTCGTCGGATTCCGTCCGTATGGGCCCGCCAGGGTCAACGCCGACCTCGTCGACTGCCACTGGGATCACAAAAACCCAGCTTGCAAAGATCAAAACCATTGTGGGGACAAACGGTACGGTGATCCCGATCTATTCGACGACGGGTGAGTTTACCCTGTCATCGGTACCGGGCCGTGCCCAGATCTACGGTATCGATCCCGATGATATCACCACATTTCTGACCCTCAACCAGACCTACGGGAACTCGAGCATTGAAAGCGTGAATGATGCACTTGTCGGGGCAAACATTGCCGAACAGTTCAACCTCAAAGTAGGGAGCCGGATCAAGATCGGCTCGTTCTCGTCCACGTCCCGTCCCGAGGTAAAGGTCGCCGGGGTCTTAAAGGCCCGGGGGACTACCTCGGATGGGGTATCCGCAGACAACGCGATCATCGTGAACAGCAAATGGTACACCGACCAGTACGGCGGGAAAGACAAATACAGTCAGGTGAACGTGATCGTCAAGGATACCGATAATATTGCCGATATCGAAGAGGCGATCGATGCAAAGATCAATACCAACAGCAAATCGCCGGCAGTACGGATAACGGATGCGACCTCGCAGCTCGAAACTGCAACGTCGACGCTGAGTACCGTAACGACATTTATCATGGCTATCGGCGGTATCTCGCTCCTTGTCGCGGCAGTGAGCATCTTTAACGTGATGATGATGTCGGTGAACGAGCGGATCCAGGAGATCGGCATCCTGCTCTCTATCGGGACCGAACGCGGGGAAGTCCGCCGGATGTTCCTCTACGAGGCATTCATTCTCGGCCTCCTTGGGGCGGTTATCGGGGGGGTGAGCAGTCTCATCATCGGGTACTCGGTGGTGGATGCCATGATCGGGACAACGGCATACTTCTTCATGCCGGAGAGCATCATGTATGTTCCGGCGGCGATGCTGGTGGGGATCGTGGTCTGCGTGGTCTCGGGGTTGTACCCGGCGTGGCGGGCCTCGAATATGGATCCCATCGATGCATTGCGGAGCGAATAAACGGTATGCGGGTGCATACCCCGCCCCGTTTTCCCCCCCTCTTTTTTGTTTTTCCATGCACCCTGTTTGCCCGGAAGAGCCGGTTACCGGATATGTTGTACCTCCCGGTTTCATCCATATCCCTTGCTGTCCTTAATTTCACGACTGCCATGAGGGCATTATAAGAGTCCTGCTTACCACGGGCATGTATGGTGAGTACCCGACCGGGAAATCACCAGCGGAGGTGAGATGAGAGATTTGCAGCATACGGGATAACTCCTAAAAAACACCCTGAATCCGTCACAACCCCGTGATGAGACCCGGGGCCGGGTGTTTTTGCCCTGCAGGAGCATTCATGAACCGGATATACGAAACGATTCGCAGATATCCGACAAAAGACAAGGAAGAGCACACGATCAGGAAAGGCACAAAACAACCCCTGCCGTGAAGGGGTGTCAGGAAAAAGCACGATACGAATGAGACCGTTATCTTCCCGGGATGTGCAGCAGCTCCCGGGAAACAGGCCGGAACCCTATCGCGTACGGCCAGGCATTCCATGACCGGGATGGAGATACACCCTGCAGGGCCCGCCGGTCGGGAAATGCAGACGCGTGAGGGAGGGATCTTCCCTCACCTACCCTCTTTTTAGCTTCCCGTTCTCTGCACGATTGCATTCCGAGAAAGGGTACCTTGTACCAGTTGGTTCAATACTTACCGTTTCCGGGAAAAACCTGCACGCGGCATATATGCTCATAATAAATACGGGGATCGGCGATGGGGGGATCATAATGGTGATCTGATGAAAAAAACGCACATTGACTCCCCAGGGATCTTCCTGCATATGCATGCCGGGGGTTTCGCATGAAAATTCCCCTCTGCGCCGGTTGCGGCCTCCTCCTTTGCCTTATCCTTGTTGTACCGGGCTTTGCAGCGACACTGCCTTCCGTGGCATTTACCTCGAATGTTACCGAAGGAACCCTGCCTTTGGGCGTCCTTTTTGTCGATGAATCCACGAATACACCGACTGCCTGGCTCTGGTCGTTTGGCGATGGCAGTACGTCCACGCTCCAGACTCCCTCCCATACTTATACAACGGCAGGAACCTACACGGTCACCCTGATTGCATCCAATGCCGCAGGCAGCGCAACGGACACAGAAGAAGGGTATATCACCGTGACAAAATCCGGGACGGTGCCGGTTGCTGCATTCGTGACCAACCAGACCTCGGGAACAGTACCCTTTTCCATCCAGTTTATGGATACTTCCTCCAACTCCCCCACTGCATGGCTCTGGTCGTTCGGCGATGGTTCTTCTGCAACTACCAAGAATCCGGTCCATACCTACACGTCCGCCGGGACCTATTCGGTGACCCTCACCGCTTCAAACAGCGCCGGATCGACTACCATTTCCCAGCCGGGATATATTACGGTCACAAAAGAGGCTGCGGTTCCCGTAGCCTCCTTCCTTGCATCCGGGTCTTCCGGAGAGATCCCGCTGACCGTCCAGTTCTTCGATGCATCGTCCAACGCCCCCTCATCATGGGTCTGGTCGTTCGGGGACGGGGATTATGCAACAAGCCAGAATCCCTCCCATACCTATACATCAGCAGGGAGTTACACCGTCACGCTGACCGCATCCAATACTGCGGGCAGCGATACCGAAGTTGAAGAGGATTGCGTTGTGGCAGATCCTGCCAAGCCCGTTGCGGCATTTGTTGCCAATATCACGTCAGGCACGGTCCCGCTCACGGTCGCATTTACTGATAGTTCGACAAATACGCCGACCGCGTGGTACTGGTCGTTTGGCGACGGGAGCACTTCGTCTGCGCAGAATGTTACCCATACCTATGAGAATACCGGAAGCTACTCGGTCACCCTCACTGCCACCAACGACGAGGGCAGCAATACGACAACACAATCCGGGTTTATCGCGGTAAGCAACGCGATTGGAATCCCCTCTGCATCCTTTACGGCAGACACCACAACCGGTTCTGTCCCGCTTGCCGTACAGTTTACCGATACCTCGTCTAACACCCCCACTGCCTGGGTCTGGTCCTTTGGCGATGGTGCATCTTCGACCCTGCCAAACCCCACCCATACCTACACAGCGGCAGGCAGTTTTACCGTTAAACTCACGGCATCCAACACCGGGGGTACCGATACCGTTGTCAGGAACGGGTACATTACCGTCACTACAACCTCCCCCGTGACAGAGGCAGCCACTCCGACCGCTGCCACCACCTACCCGGAGATGACAGAGACAACTGACATTCCTGCGGCAGAGGCCCCAGCGGGATCGGGAGACGGATCAGGTATTCTCCCCTATGCGGGTATCGCGGTTCTTGTAGCGATAGGAACCACCGGTTATCTGTTGCTGAAACGTCCCCCGCGCGGCCCTCGTTCCGGCGGAGGCAGGGATCTTTAAAAGCACTTTTTTTAGGATTGTTGTTGCCGGACCGCAGCAGGTGTCTGTTTTTTATTCTTTTTTTTAGCCACCAGGTCCTGTGCCGGCAGAAGATTTTTACGGATTTCCCCCAGGTATGGCGAACGGTACCAGGAAGGAGGATGCCCCGCTTTTCCAAGCTCCATATACAATACCAGGGGGTTCAAATATTCCCCGGCTTTTACAGGGTATCACCGGTGCCATACAGCAGATATAATAACTCCACCGGGTAAGGGGGGAGAGAATGTTCTCCCTAACCCGGGGAATATGAAAACAAGGACAGTGAACAATCTCATGAAGAAGAGCATTACACTCCTGCTGGTTGCCTCTGCAATCCTGATCGCAGGCATCATGATTGCCGGATGCACCAGCTCAACAGACTCGACCCAGTCGTCGGGCAGCACTGCGTCCGCAACTCCCGCAGTAACCGACAACAGCCAGTCCTCAGGACAAAACGCAGCAATGACTCCTTCGGGCACTCCGCCTGCAGGAGATCAGACCAACAGTACCGCACCCTCCGGCGCACCGGCGGGCGGGCAGATGAATGGGACTGCCCCGTCAGGCACTCCGCCATCGGGAGGCCAGGCTGGCGGACAGATGAACGGCACGGCTCCCTCAGGGACACCCCCCTCGGGTACTGCACCCTCAGGCACCCCACCTGAAAAACAGTAATCTTTTTTTTTAATTTTCCGTATGCAGTTCTTCCCTGGAGTACCGGGGCATCTTCTCTCATCCCACTCCTTTAAAAAGATCAGAGTTTCTGTAAATCGGCAAGGAGATCGGCGACCGATACATACCGGTCTTTCGGGTTCTTTTTCAGGCACCGGGCAATGATCGCATTGATCGCCGCTGCGTGCGGGCCTTCGGATAACGCGGGTTCCGGCTCGCCATGTAAGATCGCATGGGTGATCTCGCCCATCCCATCTCCGCCAAAGGGAACGCGCCCGGTCAGCATCTCGTAAAAGAGTATCCCCATCTGGTAGATATCGGTCCATGGACCGGGCTCCCCGTACAGGTTCGGTGCGAGCTGTTCCGGCGCTGCGTATTCTAAAGAGAACCCGATCAGCCCGGACTGGCGCGTCCCCTGTGCTTTCGAGAGCCCCCAGTCGGTGATCTTCGGGATCCCGTCGGGAGTAATAAGGACATTCCCCGGCTTTATGTCCCGGTGGACGATCCCCTGTTCGTGGGCATACTCCAAACCTTCTGCAACGCCGGTGACAATCCGGACCGCGGTTGGTTCATCGAGGGGGAACTTCATCCCGGCAAGGGACGATTCCACGAATTCCATCTCAATATAGGGGCGGGGGAAGATGTTTGCCGCATAGATCTCGACAATATTCTTGTGGTGGAGACCTTCCCAGACATGGAGCTCTTTTGTGAACTGGGATCCCGTCTCCTCGTCGAACCGGATAGGGACTTTCACCGCGATATCCCGGTTGTTCTTTTCATCGTGTGCCTTAAAGACCCGGGCAACCCCGCCCTCCGCGATATATTCCGCATCCGGGTATCTCTTTTCAAGGGCTGCCGGCAGGCGGGCACCGTACTCCTGATCCGTCAGGGCAGGCATGGTACCGGGCGAATCCGGCTTTTTGACAACGGTTGCATTCCGTGCAGCAGGAGACAGGTTGTCTGCGGGGACCGCAGCCTTCATCCGCCGGCGCGAGCGTTCGAAGAGGATACCCCCGACAACAGAGATGATGATGGCGATGGGTACAAGCCACCAGAACCGGGCCAGGAAACCTCCGACAGGGTTGTTGGGGGGCTGCAGGTTATCGGGAAGGAGACCCTGGCCCTGCTGCTGGGATCCGGTAAATGGTTCGCTCGGAAAGCCCGAGCCCGATGACTGGGGATTATTCGACTGAGGGGACAGGCCCGTGGCCAGGTCGCCCCGGGGCTGCATCAGGTTGCCAAGACCGGTTGCATTGAACGGGACAGACGAGGCAGTAACCGTGTATGCGGAGGGCGGACTTACCAGGGGAGCCTCATCGATCACCCCGGAAGTTCCGGGCGTTGTCCCGGCAGGCGCGTCCTGCGTATACGGGGTATCGCCGACGCCATTACCATCGGTATCGGAAAACGTTGTTCCGGCCCAGTAATTTCCCAGAGGCCCGGAAAATGCCGCCCCCTTGTACTGGTACTCCTGCCGGCCCGAATACCATGCATTCTGGGATCCCGGACTGACGACATTTATGCTGTTGTTTAAGGAATTGAGAAAGAACGTGTTGGAACGGGACGAACGATCGAGATTTACCCCTACGGAATTTCCGTCAATCGTATTGTCCACGAAGTAGTTGTTCGATCCACCCCTTACAGAAACCCCGGCTGGGTGACCGGTCGACGTGGTTGAGCTGATCCGGTTGTTGTTCGAGCGTACGACAATGCCCGCGGTCGCGTTCCCGGATATCACAAGGCCGTTTACCGTGATCCCGTCTGATGACAGGGTAAGGCCGGCTTCCGATGAATTATCGGAAACAATGACCGGGGGATTTGCGGTATCGAGGCCGCCAAAAACGATCGGCCGGTCGATGACAAGGTTCCCGTAGTACGTCCCGGACGGGAGGAAGATACTGTCTCCTCCTGATGCATTGCTGATTACGTCCTGTACCGATCCGGCGGATCCTGACCGGTCATAAGTAATGACTTTTGCCGGGGCCGGGGCAGCAAGAACGAGAAGGGCAATGAGGAGGCCAAGGACAACCCAGTACGTGTTTCTCCGAACCATCATCATCTCACTTCTCGTTATCCCGGGGACAGGAAAATCCGTACTCAGGCGTCTGAAATAAACAGGAACCGGGCCGCGTTCTCGCCCAGTGCAAGATCGATGACATCGCCATTCTTCACCGGGGTCTTGCGCATCGGGGCGATGAGATCGGAGTTAACGTACGTTCCCCCCGAGCTGCCGCGGTCCTCGACCTGCCAGCCCGACGATGACCGGGACACGACTGCATGGGGTTTTGTGATCCTTGTTACCATTACGTACTCTTCGGGAAGCACGATATCAGACTCTCCCATTTTTGAGGAAGTGTCGGGATCCGTCCGCCCGATCGCGATATGGTCCTTCTTTACCAGGAACGTGCGACCCGCCCATGCTCCCCCGACAAGGTGCAGCGCCGGCACTCCTGCCCCGGCCTCTTTTACCACGGCAGCCCGGACAGAATCGAGTTTCTCCTGCAGGCCCCCGAAGCCAACCGGGATATTGACCCGGGAAAAGACCCCGAGATTTTTTATGAGCATCTCAAGGCTGCCCTCGGCAAGGGAGAACTTCCAGACCGGGTGGATGCCCTTGACCGTCTCCCGCCCAAAGCCGGCCTCCTTTTTTACCAGGCCAATCCGGACGAGCTGATCGATGTGTTTTTTCGTGTTTGCATAGCTCGTGTCGATTCGGGATGCGATCTCGCTGATCTCCTTTGGATCCTTCTCTATCACCTTGAGGATCTTGAGCCTGACGGGGTTAGAGAGGACTTCGAGGTACTCGGACAACTCCTGGATAAAATCCGGATCGGTTGAGATGCATACCGTTTTTTTGTCAGCCATGGAAGATAGCCTCCCGTTCCTGTTTGACCAAACAGGTATTCTCTACCATTACTATCTTTTGGAGTGATAAAAAGGATTGGCATTCCCTCCGGCTGGCAGCAGGTCCCGGCCTCCGCCGCAGGCATGAACGAATCCGATAGCAGGGAGCCGGACGATTGATGATCCGTGCCGGTTCAATATATCGCGGACCGGGTTTTGGGTTATACCGAGGCTATCTCACCAATATATCACCTGACCGGGAAGTTTCATCTTCCAACTTATGCCCGTGGAAACGGACCTTTACCGTTCCCGTCCCGGACACCCGTGAGGATGACTCTCCATGACAGAATCAGGAAATACCGGATCCCTGCCGGAACCCACGAATACGGTAACCAGCGGGGCAAAAAAATTCCCTGCCCGGTGGTATATCATTACCGCAGATGAGACAAACGAGATCCTCATGAACCTCGCCCTGGCCGGGCGGACGGTACAGGGCCCTGCACGCGAGCATCTCAGGATGGCCGCAGAAATCATTAAAAATGTTGAGCGGCGCCTGACATGATGCCTGCTGAGGTTGTTAAAAAATATCCCGCAGAGATCGCCCTCTGTGCGATCCTCTGCCTCTCGGCATTCTTAAACCTCTGGAACATCTGGACCGGCGGGTTCTCGAATGCGTATTATGCAGCGGCGGTAAAAAGCACGCTCGTAAACCCGGTTGCCGGGTTCTTTAACTCCCTTGACCCGGCCGGGTTTATCACGATAGACAAGCCCCCGGTCGGCCTCTGGGTGCAGGCCGCATTTGCTGCCGTGCTCGGGTTCTCGGGGTGGGTTCTCGTCCTCCCCCAGGCGCTTGCCGGGACAGGCTCGGTCGCGCTTATCTATTTCATCGTCTCCCGCCCGTTCGGGAAACCGGCGGGACTTGTCGCAGCCTTTGCCCTTGCCGTGACCCCGATCTCGGTTGCCATAGCAAGAAACGGGACCATGGACATGCAGATGATCTTTGTTGTCCTTCTCGCAGTCTGGGCAGCGCTCAAAGCCGCCCGCGAGCAGTCGCTTCCCTGGCTCCTTTGCGCGGCGGTCCTTGTCGGGATCGGGTTCAATATCAAGATGATCCAAGCTTTTATCGTCGTCCCTGCCATTCTCATCGTCTATCTCCTGGCAACAACGGACTTTTCGTGGAAGAAGCGGGTCGTCCATATGGGGCTTGCGGTCCTTGTCCTCCTTGCAGTCTCCCTCTCCTGGGCTGTCGTAGTCGACAGCATCCCCGCAGACCAGCGCCCGTTTGTTGGCGGCAGCGACGACAATACGGAACTGGGCCTTATCCTCAACTACAACGGCGCTCACCGTCTCGGGATAGGGGACAGCAACGGTCCCGGCGGTTCGGCCGGTCCTTCTTCAGGGGGATCCACGGGAGGGCTCTCATCGGCGGGGCCGGGCGGCAGCCCGGGTTCTCCCGGCAGTGATTCTGCTCAGCCCGGAGGATCTTTATCCCAGGAACCTGGAGAAGGAACCGGCCCGGGCAATGCAGCCGGCAGCTCCGGTATGTCTTCGGGCGGTCCCGGAGGCATGGGCGGAGGTGGATCGGGAAAAAGCAGTCCGGGTATCTTCCGGCTCTTCCAGAACGATCTTGCAGGCGATATCGGGTGGCTCCTTGTCTTTGCCCTTATCGGGGTCCTTGCATGGGCAAAAAAACCCCGCTCCCTCACCCTTACCGGCGTAAGAGAGGCCGGGTATTTCAGTGAGCGGGGGCTGACGCTCCTTGCCATGCTGCTCTGGCTCGTCCCGGGGCTAATCTACTTCAGTTTCACCTCCGGGTTCTGGCACGACTACTATATCGCAACGCTGGCCCCGCCCCTCGCGGCCCTTGTCGGGATCGGGGCGGCGGGTATGTACCACGAGTACATCACGGGCAGCCGGGCCGGGTGGCTGCTCGTCATCGCCGTCCTTGCCACCGGCCTCGTCCAGGCATATTTCCTCGGGAAGGTTACGGGCTTTGCCGGCTCGCTTTCTCCCTTCATTCTTGCCGCGACCCTCATCTGCGCCGTACTCCTCGCCCCGATGATGATCCACACAACCGTGGTGCCGGGGAACTACCGCGGGCATATCACCGCCATTGCCATCGCGATCCTCCTTATCGCGCCGCTGGTCTGGTCCTGCACGCAGCTACCGGGGGGAAACAGCGGGAACCTCCCGTCAGCATGCCTGTCCGGCGGTTCCGGAGGCAGCATGGGAGGCGGTGGGCCGGGCGGAGGTATGTCCGGGGACCCCTTATCGTCGGGTATGGCCGGGCCCGGGAATACCGGAATCTCTGGCCCGGGCAGCAGCGGTGCCGATCCGGGTATTGGTGGCATGCAGCCGGGTATGGCAGGGAACAGCACGCGCCTTTCCGACCGGCAGGGAATGGACCGGTCCGGCCCGTGGACCGGGACCTCCGGGATGCCTTCGAGGGAAGGGAACACAGGTGACCGGGCTACAGGAAGCTCTTCCATGAGCAGCGGACCGGGCGGCATGGGCGGACCCGGGGAGAGCGGATCGACTGCAACGCTTACAAACTACCTGCTCTCGCACACGACAAACGAGACCTGGATCCTTGCCGTCCCCAGCTCGCACCAGGGTGCGGACCTGATCATCGCTACGGGAAAACCGGTCATGTGCCTCGGGGGATTTGCCGGCAGCGACCAGGTCCTGAACGTGACCACGCTCCAGGAATACATCCATGATGGGAAGGTCCGGTTCTTCCAGACCGACAGCCAGAGCAGCCCCACGGGAAGCGGGAACAGCGCGATCTTCAGCTGGGTGAGCGCTCAGTGTACGGCGGTCTCCCTTTCAGAAGGGACCGGAGCGGCAGGGATTGCAGCGAACCGGAGCAGCGAAAACAGGGCAGGAATTTCCCTCTACGACTGCCTGGGCGCGGCGTGAGGGTAAAAGCGAACAGATGGTGCGCGGGAGACAACCTGGTATGGATAACAGGATCGCCGGGTACTGCCATTCGCGGATCGTCCCGTTCTTTTTTGTCGGGATCCTCTCGTCGCTTGTCGATATCGGGCTGATGTATGCCGCGATGACGTACCTTGATATCTGGTACCTGTACGCTGCGGCGTTCTCGTACGGCTGCGGGATCATGGTGAGTTATGCGGCAAACAAGTACCTCACCTTCCATGACAAGAGCAAACAGACCGCAACCCAGTTTGCGACCTTTGCCGCAATCTCGGTCTCCTGCCTGATTGTCAATCTCGGGATCGTCTGGCTCGTAGTCACGTTCCTTGCTTTCCCGCCCTTGCTGGCAAAGATCCTTGCAACCTGCTGTGCGTTCTTCTGGAACTACCACGGCCAGAGCAGGTTCACATTCCGGAACCCGGCCTAGGGGGCGACCGCCTGACCTCATCTGAAACTCCAGTGGAAACACCGGCCGGGAAACCGGAAGAAATGAGGCCACCCGGACCGATTTTTAAAAATGATCGACCCGACCAGCTTTTCTGTTACGTGCATGGCAGGGGGGTGGGGGCGATCTCAAATCCGCGTGGATCAATGGTCGCCCCGGCCAATGTCTGAAATCGGTCACCCCGACCTCTGATCGGGTACGGTCGGGGCGACCACCTCTTCTCGTCTGAAATTCCAGAGGAACTGTAGGTCGCAGAACTGGAAGAAAAGAGGCCGCCCCGACCGATCTCTGAGATCGATCGGTCCGATCATTTTTTTTGTTGCGTGAAGGGCAGGGGGGAGGGGGGCACCATTTTTTTTAAAGGTGGGGGTGACCCCCCGGGTTTTTTTAGGAATTGCCGGACCGCGGGTCGATCCTTTGTGAGAATCCCCTGCCGTTGGATCAATCTTTGTTATGGGTTTATTCTTCGCGGTCAGGAGCGGGATCCGAATCCGGCTCTTCCTCCGGGTTCTTGTGCCGGCGCATCTCCTCTTTTTCCCGGTTGAGCGCATCGGGATCCACGTGCCACTCGGTCCGGCGCAGGAGGCCGTGAACAGTGCTTGCCTCCCGGGTGGTCAGGCAGGCCCGCCCGAGGATCCGGCGGATCATGATCATCGTATTCTCGCGCTTGAACGCCGGGTGGTGCACCGAATCGAGGAACCGGTCGATATGCCGGTACAGGTGCCCCATCTCGTAGGGCGAAGCAAGGCGGTACTGCGGCAGGGGAAGGTTCGCAAGCTCGTAGCAGACCACGCCGATGGCATGCGAGAGGTTCATGATCGGGTACTCGTCTGCGGTCGGGATCGTGCAGATGATATCGCTCCGTTTCACCTCTTCGTTGTTGAGTCCCCAGTTTTCCCTGCCAAAGAGGATCGAGATCCGTCCCTCCGCCGTCCCGATCTTCTCGCGGAGTTCCTTTGGCGAATAAAACGGCATCCGCATCGGCGTGCAGACCGACTTGCTCACCTGCCCCGTGGTTGCGATCACAAGGCTGCTCCGGGCAAAGACATCCTCTATCGTGCAGATCTCCGCATTTCTCAGGACATCCTGCGCATGCGATGCCCGGGCCTTTGCTTCATCCCCGAGCGGGCAGGGATCGATGAGCACCATCCGGGTAAACCCGAAGTTCTTCATCACCCGTGCCGAAAATCCCACATTTCCCTCGTAGAGAGGGGCAACAAGCACGATGTCGATCTCGGGCATAAAAAAAAGGAATTACTGGACAGCGTCCACGGTAGCCTTGAGGACCGCAGCGCCCAGGTCATACACGGCGTTCCCGACCACGATCGTATCCGCATATTTGCCCATCTCGGCAGCTTTCTCCGCCGAGTTGATCCCGCCGCCATAGTAGAGGATCGCTTCATCGAGCGCCTCGGAAGCGGCCTTTACGACCGCGGGGTTGCCGTAGGTCCCCGAGTATTCGATATAGACGACCGGGAAGTGGAAGTACCGGTCGGCAACCGCGGTGTACGCGGCAACCTCTTCAGCCTTGAGATCGCAGACCGCCTTTGTTACCTTGCCCACCGAGGAGTTGGGGTTTAAGACAATGTAGGCCTCGGGAACGACCATGTCCCAGGGAATGCGGCCGTCCTGTTGCTGGACCCAGTACCGGTGCTTGCCCACGATCCACTGCACGTCGGTCGTGTTCATCACGCTGGGTACAAAGAGATAGTTTACCCCCTTGACGAGGACCGCTTCGGGCCCGGCCGGTTCCATCACGAGGGGCAGGCCGTATGCCGCGATCTGCTTCTGGAGGGTTTCGAGGTTCTCCTTTGTCACGTTGAGCGTCCCCGAGAGCATCAGGGCGTCGGTGCCGCTCGTGGCAATGGCGTCGATATCACCGGCTTTGAGCTGTTTGTCGGGATCGAGTTTTGTCACATGTACCCAGTCTTTCCACTTCATGTCAGTATCACCTAGTATGTGTGCGTTCCAAGTCCATAAACCGGTGCATGGGAGGTTTTTTTTAAGGAGAGAAAAATAAAAAATCCCGTGACCCGGGGAACCCTGCGACAAAAAGAGCGGGATCTTAAATCTGGATAATTTCTTCCCGCTTTTTAAGCTGTTTCTGGAGATCGGCCACCAGCGCCCGTTCGGTCCCGGTCCGGGTGGCGATCTCTGCGGGATCGGCACCGATGAGATCGGCTGACCGGATGACTCCCGCATCTGCAAAGGCACGTGCCACCTTCGGGGTCATGCCCTTTAAGGTGAGCAATTCCTTTAACACCTTCTTTGTCCTGGGCGCAGCGCTCTTGGGGGCTGCTGTCGCTTTTTTTGCCGGCTTTGCCGCTGCCCCCCCGGGCACCGGGCGGTGGAGGTACTCGCAGACAAGTGCGATGTGGCGGTTCACGGTCGCAGCGCTCATGCCCGCCATGCCGGCAAGCTTCTCCGGGGGAATTGTGCAGAACTCCTCGGGCCCCGCGATCCCCGCGGCAAGGTACTTTTTGAGGCTGACTGCCGGGATGCCGGTCTCTTTTAAGAGCTGCCCGTTATAGGTGATCCGGGCCTCGGCGAGGATATCCGCTGCCTCCTTCTCCCCAATCCCTGCCTTCTGGAGGGTTGCCGGGCTTGCCTTGGAAAGGCCGGCAAGATCGGTGATCCCGGCCTCTTTTAGCGCGGCCATGATCTTAGCCGAGCTTCGTCCCTTCCGTGGGATCAGGTGGGCTCTCATGAACCTGCGGCACTCGGAACGTTTCCGCAGCGTTTCGAGCATGGCAACCGCTTCGGTCTTCAACTTCTGCGCAGCGTCAGGGCCAAGACCGAGCAGGTGCGCAAGCTTTTCCGGCTCGCTTTTTGCAATATCTGCCACCGAATAGATATGCTTTGAACGGGCCTTTTCCAGCAAAGCCTCGTCCATCGATCCAAGTTCGGTGAGCGATTCGACGTTTGACGTTATGTGGTGGCAGAGCGGACACCCGATATCCCAGGGCCGGGCCCCTTTCCGCACGAGCCGGACATAGTGGAGGTGGTGCTTGTCGCAGATGTCGTCCGTTCTCACGGCCCAGCCCCACATGGTGACGGGAAGGCCGATGTTGAACGTGCACTCCGGGTACTGCGAGCAGCCGATGAACTGGGTCGAGCCCCGCAGGTGCTTGATGGCGAGCGTTCCTTTGCCGCAGACCGGGCATTTCCCGAGGTTGAGTTCCTCGGCAGTCCGGTTCCGGATATCGTCGCCGATAATCTGCTCGTTTGTTTCGAGCTGGTCGAATGCTTTATGCAGCAGGCCCCGCGATTCGCTGATCACGTCGTCGCGGGTGCGCTCGTTCTGTTTTATCTGCTGCATGTGCGATTCGATCGTCTGGGTCATGTCGGGTTTGGTGATCGTATCGGCGTTGTGTTCGAGCGCCTCGGTCACCACCCGGCCGACAAGGGTCGGGCGCAGCGGGTTGCCCTCGACGTATTTGCGCGAAACAAGCCGGGCTATGACCTCGTGCCGGGTGCTCTTTGTCCCAAGGCCCAGCTCCTCCATCCGCTGGATGAGCTTGCTCTGGGTATAGCGGGCAGGGGGCATGGTCTCCTTCTCGTCAAGGTTGACCTTGCGAATCGGCAGTTTTTCCCCGGTGACAAACCCGGGGAGGATCGTCTCCTTTGCTTCCGAGAAGGGATAGACCGCGTGCCAGCCCGGTTCGAGGAGCTGGCCGCCGGTCACCGTGTACGGCTCGCCGCCGGCCTCAAAGTTGACTTTTAAGGTCTTCCAGAGCGCGTCGGGGGCAAGGGTGGCCAGGAAACGGCGGAGGACAAGCTCGTAGATTCTGAAGGCATCGTCCCCGAGAACTTCACGTGTCCCGGCACCGGTCGGGTGGATAGGGGGGTGGTCCGTCGAGGATTTCTTTCCCCGGGTCGGTTCGGCCCGGCGGTGGGCGATCGTCCACTCGACATCTTTCCTGAAGGGCGAGTTTCTGATCGTGGCAAGTACGCCGTTTAGGTCGAGCGAGACCGGGTAGACCGTGTTGTCGGTCCTCGGGTAGGAGATGTACCCGTTCATGTAGAGCTCTTCTGCGATCCGCATTGCGTTTGCCGCGGAAAAGCCGAGCCGGGCTGCGGCAACGATGTAGGTCGTGGTATCGAACGGCGAGGGGGACCGGTCCTGTTTGGTCCCTTCTTTGATCTCGGTGACCAGCAGCGGTTCTTTTGTCCTGTCCCGGGCAAGTTCTGCTGCCTTCTGGTCCTTGAAGCGCCCGTTCGTGTGCCGGGCCTCGATCTGCTCCCCGGCCTTTTCGGTGACAAGGCCCAGCTGCCAGTATTTCTCCGGGACGAACTTCTCGATCTCCTTTTCCCGGTCAACGATCATGGAGAGCGTCGGGCTCTGGACACGGCCCACCGAGAGGATGTTGTTGCCCCCGCGCTTTGCGGCAAGCGAGATGAACCGGGTGAGCGATGCGCCCCACATGAGATCGATCGCCTGCCGGGCTTCCCCGGCCGCGGCAAGGGCAAAGTCAAGATCGGTGGTGTTGGCAAATGCGGTTTTGATCTCCTGCGGGGTGATGGCCGAGAAACGAGCCCGGTCGATCTTAACGTTCTTGTTGACCGCACGCACGAGCTCATAGGCTTCTTTGCCGATAAGCTCTCCTTCGGTATCAAAATCCGTGGCGATCGTGACCCGGTCGGCGTGGCGGGAAAGTTTCTGGAGGTGCGAGACGATCTTTTTCTCGGTCGGTACCTTCATGGTCTCTGCATCGATCAGGCTGCGGGGGGTGTACGTCTCGCTGCGCCAGTTCTCATAGCCCGGCACAAAATCGATCTCGACTACGTGGCCGCGCAGACCCACGGTCGTCGTGTCCCCGAAACTGTATGTGGAGACGCCGGAGTCCTTTGACTCGGTGACTTTTTTGCCTTCGCTTAAGATCTGCGCGATCCGCCGGGCCGAGATGTTCTTTTCCGCAACGATCAGGTGCACGATATGTTCACTCCAGACCAGACAGGGCTTTTGTCATGAGGGTGTTGAGCTCGCCGGGATCGGACCGGCCCCGGGTCTTCTTCATGGCCTGGCCGACAAGGAAATTGAGGGCCCCTTTCTTTCCGGCCTTGTAATCCTCGATGGCCTTCGGGTTCTCACGGATGACCTCCTGTATGGCGGCAAGGAGGACCCCATCATCGCCGGAGGTTCTGGCAAGGTTGAGCCTTTTTACAATGACATCCGGTGTCTCGACGGTTTCGCCCTTGTGCTGCTCGTCGAGCATCACCCGCAGGACTTCGACCCCGCTCTTGTCGGTGATTGTCCCGGCCTTTAAGAGGGCGAGGAGGCTGGCAAACTTTGCCGGGTCTACGCTCTCGATCCCCATGTCGCGGTAGTTGAGCTCGCCGGTGAGCGTGTCGGCGATCCAGGTTGCGGCAAGGGCGCAGGCGTCCTTGTTCTGCGCCACAACGGACTCAAAGAAATTGGCCATCTTCAGTTCGCCGGTGAGCGTCCTCGCGTGGTTAAGCGAGCAGCTGTACTGGGTGACAAAGCGTTCGCGCCGGGCATCGGGGAGCTCGGGGAGGGCAATGTCTTTGACCCAGGACTTGACCCGGAGGGGCCGTAGGTCTGGCTCGGGGAAGTAGCGGTAGTCGTTCTCCTGCTCCTTTGAGCGGGCCGACTGGGTGATACCGCGTGCTTCAAGGTAGTGTCGGGTCTCCCGGTCGACTTTGAGTCCCCTCCGGAGGAGGTTTTTCTGCCGCGTCACCTCGAACGTGAGCGCCTTTTCCACACCCTTGTAGGAGGAAATATTTTTGACTTCCACCCGCTCGCTCCCTTTGAGGGAAATATTCGCATCGACACGGAGGGAGCCTTCCTTGTCGGAATCAAAGACGCCGAGGTATTCGAGCGTGGCCCGGAGCTTGTTTAAGAACTTCCGCGCCTCTTTTGGCGAGCGCATATCCGGCTCCGAGACGATCTCGATCAAGGGGATGCCCGCACGGTTGTAGTCCACGAGAGAGTACCGGCCGCGTTCGGCATTTCCCATGTGCACGAGCCGGCCCGGGTCTTCCTCCACATGGATGCGGGTGAGGCGTATTTTGCGCTCTTTCCCGTCGTCGCCTTCGATCTCCACGTACCCGCCCAGGGCAAGAGGCTTGTCGTACTGGGTGATCTGGTAGGCTTTGTTGAGGTCGGGGTAGAAGTAGTTCTTCCGCGAGAACTCGGACTCTTCAGAGACCTCGCAGTTGAGGGCTTTACCCACCTTCATGGCGTACTCGATCACTTTTTTGTTTATCATCGGCATCGTGCCGGGAAGACCGAGGCAGATCGGGCAGACATGGGTGTTGGGGCCGTCGTCACGGTAATCGGTCGAGCAGCCGCAGAAGAGCTTGCTCTTTGTATCGAGCTGGCAGTGGACTTCGAGGCCGACAACCACCTGCGCATCGGCGGGGGGATTTTCGCTCATGGCTGTCCCCCCTGTTCGTACGCATAGGCAACATCGATCACGCGCTCGTCCTCGAAGGGCCGGCCCATGATCTGGAGGCCGACCGGCATGTCCTGCACGGTCCCGCAGGGCACCGAGATCGCCGGGATGCCGGCAAGGTTGACCGGCACGGTCAGGATATCGGAAAGGTACATGGAGAGCGGATCGCTTTTTTCGCCCAGTCTGAACGCAATCGTGGGCATGGTAGGCCCGCAGAGGACATCGACATCGGCAAAGAGCCGGGCGAAATCCTTTCGGATATTTTCCCGGGCTACCTGCGCCTTTGCATAGTACTTGCCATAGTAACCCGAAGAGAGGGCAAAGGTCCCGAGCATGATCCTGCGCCGGACCTCGGGGCCGAACCCTTCGCGCCGGGCATCCTGGAACGCGGCATGCCATGACTTTTTGGTCTCTACCGCCGGGCCGTAGCGCACGCCATCGAACCGGGCAAGGTTCGAACTCGCCTCGCTCGTGCAGATCACATAGTAGGCGGCAAGGGCATATTCCATCGACGGGATGCTGCACGGGACGGTTGTTGCGCCAAGCTCTTCGAGCCTGCCGATCGCCTTTTTGACAACCGCGGCAACAGCCGGGTCGACACCGGCCCCGAAGTACTCCTGCGGGATGCCAATCCGGGTACCTTTGATATCGGCGGACGGGGTGTGGGTATAGGGCCGGTCCTGCGAGGTTGCATCGTGTTTGTCGTGGCCGGCGATCACCGACATTAAGAGCGAGACATCGGAAACGTTTGCCGCCATCGGGCCGATCGTCTCAAGCGAGTTTGCATACGCAATGAGACCGTACCGGGAGACCCGGCCATAGGTCGGCTTTAGGCCAACGATCCCGCAGAATGCGGCCGGGCAGCGGATCGATCCGCCGGTATCGGTACCAAGGGCCATCCGGACCATGCCGGCTGCGACTGCGGCCGCGCTGCCACCGGATGATCCACCGGGAACCCGCCCGGTGTCGCGGGGGTTTAAGGTGGGCCCGAACGCAGAGTTCTCGGTGCTCGTCCCCATCCCGAACTCGTCCATGTTGGTCTTGCCGGCAATAGCCGCACCTGCGGATTTTACAAGCGCGACCGCATGGGCATCGTAGGGGGGGATGTACCCTTTGAGGATCTTCGAGGCGCAGGTGGTCTCGATTCCCTGTGTGGAGATATTGTCCTTGACCGCGACGGGGATCCCGGAGAGTTTCCCGCTCCCTCCCTTCGGCTCTTTACACACGGCAAGGAACGCGTTGTATTTGTCGTCTGGCTCAAACCGGAGTGCGCTCACTACATCACCCGCGGTGCCTTGATAAACCCGTCTTCCTGTGCGCCGGCATTGCCTAATGCCACGTCGTGCGGGAGCGAAGGTTCGACCTTGTCTTCCCGTAAGATGTTATAGAGGTCGCGGGCGCCAGTATCGTCCCCGCGGACCTTGTCCAGCACGTCAAAATATTCAACGATGGCGTTGAACTGGCCGGTAAAAGTGGCAAGTTCCGCGGCATCGATCCCGATATCGGCGAGTTCCCCGATATGTTCCACGTCTTTTTCACTGACCATGATTTCCCCGTCCGATTTGGTCTATGTAATCTTGCATGGACGTTTTATAACCATTATTACGGGCAAGTTTTTGTAGTACTCCCCAGACCCCGCTCCCGTACTGCATGGCCTTTTTCCCGTAGCCGGCAAGCTCTTCCGGCATGTGCCGGGCGGCGACTTCGCGGAGGGGGATCTTGCGCCGGCCGTCACGGACTTTTTCCGCCGCCGGGATCGCGCGGGCGGCGCGCACGACCCGGACATCCATGTACGGCATGGAAAGATAGGTGCCGTTTAATCCCGCTACTGCCTGGTCGCGTTGGGCCTGGAGTTCGAGGCCGGCAACATCCCGGGCAAGGTCGTCCTCCAGATTCTGCGATGACAGGTACCGGGCATAGCCGCCGAAGAGTTCGTCTGCTCCCTGCCCGGCAATGATGCGCCGGTAGCCTTTTGCCCCGGCCCACTTCGAGATGAAATACTGGGTGACTGCGATCCCGGTGTTTACCGGATCCTTTTTCGGAATGACTTTGATGACCTTCGGGAGGGCTTCCTCGATTTCTTCCGGCTCGATGACAACGATCGTGCAGGAGAGGTTGAGCAGCTCTGCGGCATGCTCGGCCTGCGCGAGGTCGTGGGAGCCTTCGAGGCCGACAGCCACGCACTCGCGCCCGGCAAGGGCAGCGACGAGACTTGAATCCACGCCTCCCGAGAGTGCGACAACACCCTCATCGCTCCGGAGTTTTACGGCGGCAATTATCGCTTCTTCAAGGGTGCAGGGCGCCGGGTCCGGGTCTATTGCAGTAATGATCTTGTCATGACAGACCAGCGCGCCTTTGGGGCCGGGGCCCGGCATGATCCCGAAATGGTCGCGGGCATGGCAGGTGTCAAAGGAGAGGGAAAATTCGCCACCGAAATTTTTAGCCTTTTCAGGTGTTGTCGTGCAGATTGTCTCGATCTCGGCAGGTGCGAGTTTCCTGCCGTCCAGCTCTACCCAGCCGGTACATGTGAATGATGCCATGCTTTCGCCGGATCTAGTATGGCATCAGGGGGGTTTATAATACGTGGCAACTGATCCCTGCCGGATCCGGCCACGATTTTTTTATTGTACCCGGCAAATACTATAGAGCGCGTGCGCTTCCTGCCAGAACTAAAAAACGGGGAAGCACCGTGTATGGCATTCCTGGGCGAGGGTACGAAAGTGGCCAACTCGGCTGGACTTAAGATCCAGTTCCGCAGGGATTCATGGGTTCGACTCCCATCCCTCGCATACCTATTCTGGGATATAGGTATCTTGTAAATACGCCACTCTTCTAAAAATTGCCCAATTCCGTAAAAGGCTGTCACTATTCTAAAATTGCTTTCATATTTTGCCATACTGCGCGCATAGTGGCGCGCTCTTTTCGAAAAAAAACAAAATATTATTATTATAAATTGTTAAAAACTTAACAATGGAAGAATTTTGTGGGAAATGTGGCGCAAAAATGGACTTATCTGTTTCCAATGTGTGCCCGAATTGCGGTTGGGTCTCTGGCGCTCCGGATCCAAACAAAACCCGACGTAAATTGACAGGTTCTGGTTTTTTAAAAGCACATGGAAAAAAAATCCTGCTCATTGGTATAGGGATAATTGCAGTAATTGCATTTATCTGGGTATTCCAATCACTTTTATTAGACACACAACCGGGAGATGCCGTCATTCAATCTTACAATCTTCTTAAAAAAGGTGAATATTCTCAAGCCGTTGATTTGAGTTTGGATCCTTACACAAATCAACCATTCACGCCAGAACGAAAACAAACAGCGATCTCCGAACTAGGTAGTTTTAAAGACCTGACTAGTGTCCAAAGTTCTGAAATTAAAGTTGTATCCTCGGAAAAAATTAATGATAACAAATATTTAATTACATGCTTAGTATCATACTCCCGTAATGACCCATCTGGAAAACACAATGACCAAAACACTGTAATAACTGCATATGTTTTGAAATTTGATGGTCATTGGAAACCAATAGGGCTACCATATAATTAAGAAAAATTTTTAATCCCCTTAATTTTTGTGTGTGATCTATACCCCTGGACAATAAAATTATCGAATTATCATAAATCTATAACAAAACCCTATTAATGAAAAAAATCTCACGTTTCTGAACGGAAGAATTTTGTGGAAATTGCGGTGCGAAATTGGATCTATCTGCACCAGATCAATGTCCCGTTTGCGGGAAAGAACAAAATGTTGTTAAAAAACTCCAGCAAAAAAAGTCTGAAATTTGGAATCTTTCTATGTCTGGGGATAATTGGAATTGTAATTATTGGGTGGATTCTAATCACCCGGGGAAATATTATCACTCAAAGTGTTACTCCAACAAATGCTCCATTGCACTATGAACCGTTCAAATTCGACATATCTCGGGGGATTCAACACCTTAAAAGCTGTGTTTTTGGGAGGGGACCCCCGGGCTGAAGTTGCCTACCAGTTTGCCCGCCCGGTGAAGGAACCGTAAGAGACCTTATCTGTTCACGAAGGGATACACTCCACTATGACTCTGGTAAAAAAACACCGCATACGGAAAAAGACCACGCTCGTTGACAACCTGCCCGAGATGGTCTTTTCCGCGCTTGCCAACCATGAGGACTTCGTAGTAACCTACGAGACCGATCCAAAAACCCACAAGACCTCGCTTTACGTAATGACCGGTTCCCTTATCACACCGGAACTGCTCGCCGCCCTCAAAAAACAGATCGAGCACAAGAAAGAGGAAGGCAGCACGGTCGTCACCCGCGACTGGAAATAACAAATACCAAAAGGCCAGATTATTTTTTTTTACCCGGATGTTCCGGGACCGTTACGACTCTTTTGCAGGAGTACCGCTGCCGATGACTGCGGCCACCCGTCCCACCCGGCCGTCAGCGAGCCGGACCTTGATGCCATGGGGATGAAACGAGGAGTTTGTCAAAATCTCCTGTACGGTTCCCCGGGTCAGCCTCCCGCTCCGCTGATCTGCCTTCTGGACAATATCAACCGTGCAGCCCGGGTGGATATCGGCCCGGTTTTTTCCCGAGGTCATAAGATACGGTACCGGTTTTGTCTATACACCCCAAAAAGGGAATTCAGGGAAAGGATATACCGGGGAAAAATCAGGATGAGATATCCGGTACATTGTATGAGCCGATACCGGATTCGAGCCACCCGGTCGTGGTTACCCATCCGTGATTTTCGCCGTGCAGCTCTACTGCCACGGTGTTTTTATAGGCATTTGATTCGGGCTCGCTGATCTTCCAGGTATTCCGTGCATCGAGGCCGGCGTTGATCCGCACGACTGCCCCGGGCGATGCGGTGTAATCTGCATATACACTCGTCAGGTACCGGTAACAGGAGGTCTGCCCGGCCGTTGCGTTCACATTGGGACAGGCTTCAGTCTGGATGCTCTGCACCGGGCGGAATACCGCTGCGTCCTGGATCGGGGAACGGGTATCGATCGGACCCGGCGAAGGGGCAGTCACCGTTAGCATGACAATCGAGGTCTGTGCGCTCCCGTTAACGGGCGGCAGGCCAAGCGACGGTGTAGATATCTTCAGGTACGTAGTCTTACCGGTCCCGTAGAGTACGGCAGACCAGTCATGGGGGATGCCTGTTATATGATGATTGCCAATCTCGGTGATAATGGGCGAATTGCCCTTGGTATCCTCGGGCACCGGTAAGAAGAACGTCACATTGGTGAGAACCTCCTCGGTCGAAAAGGTACAGCTGTAAGAATAGGTGCTGGTAAGCGAATTCCGGTATTCCGTGACAACGTAATTATTATAGGTCACAACCGCAGCAAAGGCGATCAGAATAACGATAAACAAGCCAATCGTGATTTTTATGATCCGGTCCATGATTTCCCTCCCGCACGGGACTGAATGATGGGGATTTCTGCCCTTTGCACCAGTCCCGGGAGCAATACCTGTAGTTTAGAGTAAAGAGGGAAAAAACATTGTATTCTCCCGGGAAACGGCTGCCGCCGCCACATCGGAAACTTCTCCAGAAGCAGCATGACTATTATGGTTTGCTGCCGATCATATCTGCATGGAATCCCGTGTGGACCTCGCACTCATAAACGTCCGGCTCCCGGACGGGCGCCGGGCGGATGTCTCGATCCGGGACGGCCGCGTTGTCCATACCGGGGCATCGGGACCGGCAGACCGGACGATCGACTGTACCGGTAAAATTGTTCTCCCGGCTGCGGTCGATGTCCATGTCCATATGCGGGGCGGGAGCCAGTCAGAAAAAGAGGACTGGGAGACGGGGAGCAGGAGCGCGCTTGCCGGCGGCGTGACGGTCGTTGTCGACCAGCCAAATACCGTCCCGCCGCTTACTGCCCCGGAGGTCTACCGGCGGAGGGTTGCAGATGCACAGGCACATTCGCTGTGCAGTTTTGCCATCAACAGCGCGGTGACGCCGCAGACCGCGGTTGAGGAGATGTGGAGCAGCGGTGCGATGGCCTTTGGCGAGACCTTCTTTGCTCCGTCGAGTTACGGCGAAGCGCTCTCAGCTTCCGACCTCTCCCTCATGCTCGGGCGCATCCGGACTCTCGGCGGCCTTGCCACCATCCATGCAGAGAGCGTCCGGCCCGGGGAGGATTTTGGCCTTGCGGCACACGATAGACTGAGGTCCCCCGAAGGGGAACGTGACGCCGTACTCGCGGTCCAGGCCTGCAACACGGCGGGCTGCCGGCTCCATTTCTGCCATATGAGCTCGGCGCGCTCACTTGCCGCAGCCCGCGGAACAGTCGAGGTCACGCCTCACCACCTCTTCCTCTCCCGGGAAAAGACCAGGGACGAGGACACCACCTTCAAAGTCAACCCCCCGGTGCGAAGTGAACGCGAGAGAAAGGCCCTTTTCGCCTGCTGGGACCGGATCGATCTGATCGCCTCCGACCATGCCCCGCATACCCCTGCGGATAAGGCACAGGAGTTTTCCTCTGCCCCATCGGGTGTCCCGGGGGTGGAAACGATGGTTCCCCTCTTACTGGCAGAGGTGCTCGAAAAGCGCCTTGCGCTCCCCGATGTGATCAAAAAAACATCGACCGCGCCCGCCGCGTTACTGGGGATCCCTGCTGCCGGGTTTTTGCCCGGGGACCGGGCCGATTTTACAATCTGTCCCTGCGAGGCGGTACCGATCGCAGCAGACAATCTCCACAGCCGGTGCGGGTGGACGCCGTACGAAGGAATGCCGGCGGTCTTCCCCGCTATCGTGATCCGGGACGGTGCTGTCGTGTATGAATCCGGTGAATTTACCCGGATACCCCCGGTATGGTACGCCGGCAAAGGGTACACTCCGGCACTAATGTCTCCGAAACGGTAATGTGCCAGAAACAACAGATGGGAAAAGGTGCCGACATAGCGCACCCATAGGTCCCCGGGTGATCGATTGGCAAACGCCTGGAAGTGATCCATGGGACAACCCGGGTGCGCGACAGGCATCGCCCGGCTGAGGGTTTTATACACCGGTGAAGAACGGCAGCAGCCACTGGTGATCCGTTGTGTGTTTAAGCCGGGCGACATCTTCACTCTCAACGGGAACGTTCCCCATGCCAGCGCTGACCGATGCCCTTTCTGCAGACAAAAACGGCACGCTGATTTCTATCGAAGTTTCCGCAAACGCCAAATCTGCACGGTTTCCTGACGGGTACAACCCCTGGAGAAACGCGATTGGCTGCCGGGTTACGGCTCCGGCAACCGAAGGGAAGGCCAACCGTGCCGTCATTGCTCTTATCAGCGAAGTGCTCGGCGTTTCCCCGTCATCCGTTACCCTTGCTGCCGGCCAGACTTCGACCCAGAAAAAAGTGCTCGTTTTTGGACTCGCCCCGGACGAAGTTGCCGGGCGCCTTGCCAAACTATCCTGATCCGCTCGTATTCCCCGGGGCTGGAACGAACCTACACTTTAAGTAATTCCCCACGTTATATATATTTTATACCTATGATCAGGCACATCATCATTCGCATGATACATGGGGGTGCGTTTACGTGTATTCACCGGATACTACCAAGTACCTTATTCACATCAGCCTCAGCGCAGAGGGGGTGGTCGAGAAACCTGATGTAGTCGGCGCGATATTCGGGCAGACTGAAGGGTTACTCGGCGAAGACCTCGACCTGCGGGACCTCCAGAGGACCGGGAGGGTTGGCAGGATCGACGTCCAGATTGCAAGCAAAAAAGGAGAAACCACCGGGGACATCCTGATCTCCACGTCCCTTGACCGGGCGGAAACAGCCATCCTTGCAGCGTCCTTGGAGACCATCGACCGCGTGGGCCCCTGCGTTGCGCATGTGACCGTGGAGTCCATCGAGGACATCAGGGTCAGCAAGCGCAAGAAGATCGTTGAACGGGCAAAAGAGATCCTCATCGAGCGCTTTGACGACGGGGCTATCGACAGCGACGAGCTCCTCGACGATGTACGCCAGACGATCCGTGTCGAAAAGATAGGGACGATCGGGGAAGAAAAACTCCCGGCCGGTCCCAATGTCATGGAGTCCGACGCGATCATCATCGTCGAAGGGAGGGCAGACGTGGTCAACCTCCTCAGGTACGGCATCAAGAATGCCGTTGCCGTCGAAGGCACCAACATCCCGGCATCGATCGTCGATCTCTGCGGGAAGAAGACCACGACTGCATTCTTCGATGGCGACCGGGGCGGGGAACTGATCTTACGGGAACTTCTCCAGATGGCAGATATCGATTTCGTGGCCTTCTCCCCCCGGGGAAAGAGCGTCGAGGACATGACAAGAAAAGAGGTCATCAAGACCCTGCGGAACAAGGTGCCGGTCGAGTATGTCCGCGACCAGTACTTCGAGGACGCAGCAGAGCTCCCGACGGATCTCCCCCGGCCCGGCCGTTCAGTGCCGGCCCACGACGATAACGACTCGCGGGAACCGGCCGACCGCCCCGCCGGCGGCGGACAGAAGAAATCCCGGGGCAGTCCGGCAAAAACCCCGGTCACGATCCGTGACCACCTGGAGGATGTGCGGGGAAAGAATATCGCCCGGTTTCTTGACGGGGAGATGACGGTGATCCGCGAGACCTCGACCGACGAGATGGAAAAAGCGGTCGAGACGCTCGATACGCCGGTCACCGGTATCGTGACCGACCGCTCCGTGGACCAGAAACTGCTCGACCGTCTTGTGTACAAGGGTGTCGAGTATATCGCGGCAAAAGATTTTAAGGGAATTATAAAAAGGCCGTTAAACATACGGCTGATGAAAATGAGCCCGTAAAATTGGGCTCACACAAATTTATTTATGCATGGTGCGCCCCATGTAACACTTTGGTGTGGCAGTATGCATAAGGAAGAATTGATCAGTCTTCATAAGATGCTGTACGAGGTCAAGGACTATTTTGAAGAAGTCAACCCTGACCTGAAGTTCACGCAGTATAATGCCCTTAAAATTACCCCTTCCCAGCTGCACAAGAGCAAACTTGAGCATAAATATGCGATCTTTGTGCTGGGTAACGAGATCGCCAATGCCATGAAAGACGTGGATTATACCTCGTCTTCACGGATCTCGGCCCGGATGAAGGATCTGGCCGACAAGACGCTTAAGGAAATGGAATACGCATAACAATTTTTACCAGCATTTTGCCGCTCTCATGGTACGGCACCCGGATACGCTTTTTTTCTACCTGACCGCTTGTTATCGTTTTCCCGCGGCATGCATAACCCTATAACCCTCACAGGTATACTTCTCGTCCATGCGCTATTACCCCGCACCGGAAGGGGGACTGGATCTTGCCGAAATCAACCGGGCCGTTGAGGCCGCATTTGCCGACCACGGGAGGGGCCTTGTCCAGATGCCTCCCAAGCTGTACGTAACCCTGCCGAAAGGAGATTTCCGGACCATGCCTGCGTACCTGCCCTCGCTCGACATTGCAGGGGTAAAGATAGTAAACGTCCACCCGGATAACCCGGGACAAGGGCTTCCCTCGGTAATGGCACTCACCATCATCCTCGATACAGAGACCGGCAGACCCACGGCCATCCTGAACGCAACGCGGCTTACGGATATGCGGACCGGGGCTGCCGGGGCAATTGCCGCCAGATTCCTTGCCCCAAAAAAAGAGTGCGTTCTCGGCATCATCGGCACCGGCCGCCAGGCCGAGGCACAGGTCCGGGCCACATCAAATGAGCTTGCTATCTCCGGGATCCGTGCCTGGAGCAGGAACCCGGCCCATGCGGAAGCGTTTGTTGCACGGTTCAGGGAGTTTGATGCAAAGAGCGTTACCCTGGAACAGGCCTGCGACTGCGATGTACTTGTCACAACCACCCCTTCCCGCACGCCCGTGGTGAAAAACGAATGGATCCATGAGGGCACGCATATCAATGCTATCGGTGCCGATGCACCGGGAAAAGAGGAGCTCGACCCGGCAATACTGCACCGGGCCCGTGTTTTTGTAGACGATCCCGCTCAGGCGTTCCATTCGGGGGAGATCAACGTCCCCATCAGGAAGGGGCTCTACCCGCCGGGGATGATTGCAGGGACGCTCGGTGAAGTCGTGACCGGTAAGAGGAAGCGCGAACGGCCGGACGAGATCACGGTCTTTGACTCCACCGGGCTTGCAATCCAGGATCTCGCGATTGCATCCATTGCCCTTCGGCAGGCTGTATCGATGGAACTACCGTTTGAATAACAGGGAATTTTAAAAAAAAGTTATTTCTGTTCAGGCTGCGGGGATTTTGCGTGCTTTTTCCATACCTGCTCGCGGTACACCGGGCCGCTGTTGTAGGTACAGAACGGGATGAGCTTGCCGTCTGGCGTGGCATAGTGGATGCAGCAGCGCTGGACGCGCTCGATATCGTAATTGTAGCGGTCCATGAAGTGCATGGTGCCGACAAAGAGTGCGTTCCAGTGAAATTCCCTGAGCGCATCGAAGTTCTGCCCGACCAGGGTCTTTCCGATCAGCTTCCAGAACTCCGCCGTGCTCCCCTTCTCCCCTTTCTTAAAGGAGGCATGGAGCTCCCGGACACCTTCAAGAAGGGTTGCATACTTGTTGATGGTGCCGCCTTTCTTGAGTTTCTCTGACATCTGCTCGATCGCAGCAAACAGGCTCTCCACATCTACCATCCGGGTCACCGGGGTCATGCCGTCTTTTGTGACAAAAACATACGTTGCGGCACCGCAGTGCTCGTGGGCGGTAAAGCGCACCTGCGGCCGGCCCGTGTAGGCCTCCACAAGGTCGGAGAAGGGCAGCACGCAGGGAACCGGGTAAAAGTCGCTCGTCTTTAAGATACCGCCGGTCTGCGTTTCGATATTGCCGATCAGTTCAGGGATCGTAATCCGTTCCCGGTCAATGTCCTCGTCCTTTGCCGCCCCGGTAAATGCAACCGGCTGGAAGTTGACGCCACGTACAACCGCAATATGGTCGGCGGCAAATTTCAGGATCTGCCCGACCTCTTGGTCGTTCCTGCCCTTGATGATGGTGGGCACGAGAACAGTGCCGACTCCCGCCTTGGTGAGGTTTTCCAGCGCTTTTATGTGGATCTTCAAAAACGGGTTGGTCTTGTCCGTAACCCCGTCAAAGTGCAGGTATACGGTCGAGAGGCCGGCATCCTTGAGCTGCTGGGCGAGTTCGGGATTGTTTGCCAGTTTCACGCCGTTTGTCGCGATCTGGACCTGCGGGAACCCGAGTTCCTTTGCCTTTTTGATGATCTCGACAAGGTCGTCCCGCATGGTCGGCTCGCCGCCGGAGAACTGCACGGCGGGCGCCGGGACGGGTTTCTCGCCCCGGAGCACCTGCATCATTTTCACGATCTCATCGAAGGTCGGCTCGTACACAAAACCGCAGGCACGGGCATTTGCGAAACAGAAGTCGCAGTTGAGGTTGCACCGGTTGGTGAGATCGATATTTGCAAGCAGCGTGCCCGAGTGGTGGTTGCTGCACAGGCCGCATGCCGTAGGACAGGTGTCGGAGGTCACCGGGTTCTGCGGGTTGGTAACCCCCCTCCCTACAGCATCGTACTGGCTGAACCGGTGATACATCTCCGGGTCGGACCAGTAGATATGCCTGAATTTCCCATGTTCGGGGCAGGTCCGTACAATCCAGATCTTACCCTCTTCTTCTACGATATCTGCCTCAAGGACTTTTCCACAGACTGGGCAGAGACTGCGTGTTTTCTTGATTTCCATCTATTCCACCCGATGCAGCAAATGACTGGTATTGACAGGATTTAGAGTAACTTTAATCTTTTTATCTGCTCTTTATTAGAGGTATTGGAGTGCTACATTATTAGTGTGGAGTCATTCATAATACCATTGCTCTCGACACTGCTCGCCGCTTTCTGGATTATGGTTCCTGCATATGTTCCCAATCCCGTTGCTGCAGTATGCGGTGGCGGCACCCCCATTGATTTCGGGAGAAATTTCTCCGACAAAAAACGGATCTTCGGGGACGGCAAGACCTACCGCGGGCTTGTCTGCGGGGTAGCGGCAGGTATCCTTTGCGGAGGGCTTCAGATCTGGCTGGTAACTACCTGCCACTGGGATCTCCCGCAGCACACCCTTGTCTCGGTCTCTCTCCTTGCCCTCGGGGCACTGCTCGGGGATATGGCAAAGAGTTTTTTCAAACGGAGGCTCGGGAAGGAACGGGGAGATGCCTGGCCGATCGCTGACCAGTACGACCTTGTAGCCGGGGCATTTTTACTGGTCCTTGTCTTTGACCCGGCCTGGGTCTTCTCCGTCATGACCCTCCCGATCCTGATCGTGATCCTCGTCCTGACCCCGGTTCTCCACCGTTCGGTCAACATCATCGGGTACCGGATCAAGGTCAAAAAAGAACCCTGGTGAATTCGCATGAACGCACTTGCAGACCTGCTGATACAGTATAAGGCGCTGGAATTCGGGGACTTTACCCTCGCCTCCGGTGCAAAGAGCAGATACTATGTCGATGTAAAGACCGCAATAACGAACCCGGATTTCCTTGCCCGGATCGCACAGGAGATCGCGCAGCGGTACGAGTTCGATATCGTTGCCGGTGTTGCAGTCGGCGGCGTGCCGCTTGCCGTCGCCGTCTCCCTTGCCGCAAAAAAACCGTTTGCCATCATCCGGGCCGAAGAGAAGGATCACGGCAAGAAGAGCGTCATTATCGGGGATGTTGCAAAAAAGAACGTCCTCCTGGTGGAAGACGTCACGACCTCGGGCGGTTCGGCGCTCTACGGGATCTCCATGCTCAGGAATGCCGGGGCAACGGCCGACCGTGTTGTTACGGTGGTAGACCGCGAACAGGGAGCAAAGGACACGCTCGAAAAGCAGGGGATCGGGCTCTTTCCCCTCGTACGGGTCAGCGAGATCCTCTGACGGATACGTGCGCGTTAAAAGAAGCGTAAACAATTTTTAACCAATAGCGCCCATGTGATGGATATGAAGATCCTCGTTGTCGGGGGAGGTGGCCGGGAACATGCCATAGCTGCTGCACTCTCCCGCAACAGCGAAGCCGGGATCTATTCCGTAATGGCAAAGAAGAATCCCGGTATTGCCCGGATCGCACGGGAATGCTGCATTGCCCGCGAGACCGATCTGGAAAAAGTGGCGGCATTTGCAAAAAAGACCGGGGTTACCCATGCGGTTATCGGCCCGGAGAGCCCACTCGAAGCCGGAATCGTCGACCGGCTGGAAAAAGACGGGATAGCCTGTGTCGGTCCCACCAGAGCGGCAGCCCGGATAGAGACCGACAAGGCATTCTGCCGGAACCTCATGGCGGAGCACCACATCAGCGGGAACCCGGAATACCGGGTCTTCCACGATGCAGACGAGGCAATTGCGTTTGTAAAAAACCATGACGGCGATCTTGCCATCAAGCCCATCGGCCTTACCGGGGGGAAAGGCGTCCGGATCATGGGAGAGCAGGTGGATACCGCTGGCGCCATCGACTACATCCGCGAGATCAAAGGGGACGTTGTCCTCGAAGAGCGGTTAAAAGGCGAAGAGTTCACCCTCCAGGCGTTTGTCGACGGGACTCATATCGTCCCCATGCCGCTCGTGCAGGACCACAAGCGTGCCTTTGACGGGGATACCGGCCCGAACACCGGGGGAATGGGCGCCTACTCGATGCCCGACCACCGGCTGCCGTTCGTGGCAAAAAACGACCTCACTGCGGCGCTCTCCATCATGATCTCCGTGGTCGCGGCAATGGCAAAAGAAGGAACGCCCTATAAGGGCATCCTGTACGGCCAGTTTATGGACACAAAAGAGGGCCCGAAAGTGATCGAGTTCAATGCACGGTTCGGCGATCCCGAGGCCATGAATGTGCTCTCGCTCCTGGCATCGGATTTTCCCGGGATCGTCACTGCCATCACGGACGGGACGCTCTCCGCCTCAAAGGTTGCATTCGAACCCGCGGCAACGGTCTGTAAGTACCTTGTTCCCGAAGGATACCCGTCGTCCCCGCAGGTAAACCGGCCGATTTCCCTGGGAAATGCAGGAAAAGCCCTCCTCTACTATGCAAACGTCGAGGAGTCCGGCGGGGCTTTACGGACGCTTACCTCAAGGACGCTCGCGTTTGTCGGCAAGGCAGCGACCCTTGAAGAGGCAGAAAAGATTGCCGAACAGGCTGCCTCGTCAGTACAGGGAAGCGTCTTCCATCGCCGCGATATCGGCACCCGTGCCCTGCTTGAGCGCCGGATCGCTCATATGAAGGAGCTCTAAATGAAGAAAGATTTCCTCTCCATATTAGATATCTCAAAAATCGAACTCGACGAGATAATGACCGGGGCAGAGCGCCTCAAGCGCCAGAAACGGGCCGGCGTCCCGCACGAGCTCCTGCGGGGTATGTCCCTTGCCATGATCTTCGAGAAGTCCTCGACACGGACCCATATCTCGTTTGAAGTCGGCATGCACGAGCTGGGCGGCCATGCGCTCTTTTTGAATGCAAAAGACCTCCAGATCGGGAGGGGAGAAGAGATCCGGGATACCGCCCGGGTTGCATCGCGGTACGTGTCAGCCATCATGATCCGCGCCTACCGTCACAGCACCATCGTGGACCTTGCCACCCATGCAACCGTGCCGGTAATAAACGGGCTCTCCGATCACGAGCATCCCTGCCAGCTCCTTGCCGACATCCTGACAATCCGGGAGCATTTCGGGGATGTCAGGGGCCTCCGGATCGCCTGGGTGGGGGACGGGAACAATGTCTGCAACTCCCTTGTGCTCTCCACGGCCCTGACCGGCATGGAAGTGACCGTTGCAAGCCCGAAAGGCTACGAAGTGGCACCGGAACTGGTCAGGCAGGCACAGAACCTTGGCGGCAATGTCACGCTTGCAAAGACCCCGCAGGATGCCGTAAAGGATGCCCAAGTGATCGTCACCGATACCTGGATCTCGATGGGGGACGAAGCGGAAAAGGAAAAGAGGCTTGCGGCGTTCCGCGGGTATACGGTAAACGACGACCTCCTGAAACATGCCGACCCCGAGGCCCGCGTACTCCACTGCCTTCCGGCGCACCGGGGCGAAGAGATCACCGGTGACGTTCTGGACGGTCCGCAGAGTCTTGTCTGGGACGAGGCGGAGAACCGGCTCCATGCACAAAAAGCACTTCTGGTCAGCCTCTTAAAAAAATAGATCTGTTCCGTGTGCGCCCCGCATTTACGGGGGCACCGGGATTATGTTGCAATAAATTCGCGGACTTTCTCTACCATTTCTTTCTCTATCTTTTCGGCGATCTCGCGGCTTGCCCTGAATGCAAGGAGTTCCCGTTCGTCGCCGTTCATATTGGCAAAATAGAGCTTCTGCTTGCGCTCAACGACATCGACATCGTATTTTTTGGCGAGGTCGATGATGATTTTGCGGGGAACCCCCGGGGGAATAATTACATCGAAGAGTTCTTCCTCGTTTCCTTCAGTCCCGGCGCCCGCCGGTTCGGTAATCTCGTCTGCCATGGTTGATCTACCCTTCACTTACCTATTTTGATCCGCCGGCTCATAATACAGGGCCCGCCCCGCACCCCGCCAATGGGGTTTTTCGGTTTTCCGAGCGAGTTCATGCACCGGCCCATTAAAGAGGCGCCCCGGGCAAGACCGTCGTCGACAAAGACCAGGTGGTCATTGGGGTCATCGAACAGGTTCCTCTCGATGATCCCGTCGAGAATATATTCGGGTTTTCTCCCGGAGATCGCAGCCCGTCCGGTAAAGCCGATGGACGCGTTCTTCGGGACAAGGTTTTCCCCGACAGCAATATCAACCATCCGCAGGGCCATCTTCGCACAGACCCGGTCAACAACCTCGTTGAGCACCGAGAGGTTGTAGTCCTTGTGGATCTCGGCACCGATTGCGGAGAGCTTGCCAAGATCGCTGCTGTTTTCCCCGCAGTCGCATCCGATCATGGCCACATGGGATTCAATTGCCAGCTTTGCATTGACCGGCACCCTCCCGAACCGGTCGCGGTCCGGCGGTACGATCCGGATATCGATGTGCTCGTGGCAGCGGTCCACGAAATCGTCAATAACCTTTCGGTTGCCCCCCGAGAAGAAGCCCCCGGTCACGCTGTGTTCGCCAAAGATATCAAGGGCTGTACCGGTCCGTTCCTGGACAAGACCGGTCCCCCGCACGATTGCATCGGGGATCGCCCCGGCAAGCCCGCAGAAGTTCCCGATGGTCTTTGCGAAAGGACTGGGCGCGTCCGGGGCCACATCGCTAGTGATCCTCCCGTCAAGGGTAGTCCCGAAGTCCATGGAAACGCAGGGGTTCCGGAAATCAACCGGGGTCCACTTCGCCCCTTCCTTGATCCCGGCCATGGCGAGCTCCCCTTCCATCTCGTTTGCCACCATCTCGACCCCGGTCGAGCCCACCGGCGGGACGACCCCGGCAACTGCGCCGACAAAGACCACCTTGTCGGCAAAACTGAACGGCTGGAGTTTTTGCGGCTGGTTTGCCTTTGCCATGGGGGGGGTCATCTTCTTTGGCGGGACGCCGGCGGCAAGGCACCCGTTTGCAAGGGCGATTACGAAATCCCCCACCTGGTCCGGGGACTCCATCTCGGCCACGACTCCCGTGCTGCGGACAACGAAGTCAAGGTCTTTTTCAATATCGAGATGCGCCTCCTGGTGGCACTGGACAAGCGTGTCCCGTACAAGCTCAGTCACGGCCTGCCGCGAGAGTTTTGTCCCGTCCAGCGTCTCGCCAAAGACCTCTTCGCCCGGCCGGGGAGGCCGGATGTCCCGGCTCATGCTCACGGTCTTGTTGATCACATAGGATTTACCGGTCTCGAGACTTACCCCGGTGAGAATACATTTCGTGGTGGTATTTCCCATCTCCACGGAGGCCACGATAAAATAGGGCTTGTTCTTGTATTCCGGGACCTGCATCCCGGCGCCATGCGCAATTGACGGCGGTTGCGGGCTTTCAACGATATGGGGTTTTGGTTTCGTGAAGCGGGAAAAAAAACCGGCGCACATATGATCCGATCTGATTGTCATCGGATATATGTTTCTTTTTACCTGTCAGATAAAAAAACGGATATCACCGGCCGGGGAGAACCGTGTCCCCCTGGACCAGACAAGAAAAAAAATTATTTCCTGCCGGTCTTTTTTGTGGGTTTTTCACCCAGTGCATGGACCAGGCGTGCCTGGATCCCGAAGTACCGGGACACGCCGATGGCATCGCACTGGTCGATGGACGAACTGTCAAAGGAGACGAGATCGCCCGAATAGATCGCCTGCGGGGAGCTGCGGCCCAGTACGCGTACTGCTCCTTTATAGAGCTCAAGATCGACCTTGCCGTTCACCCGCTCCTGGGTAGTGTCGATAAAGGCATTGAGCGCTGCATACAGTGGTTCGTATACAAGGCCCTTGTACGCCAGCTCCGACCATTTGTCGTCGACCATACGCTTGAATGCAAGTTCTGACCGGGTAAGGACCAGCCCTTCAAGGTCGCGGTGGGCAAAGAGGATCACCGTTGCTGCCGGGTGCTCGTAGTTCTCCCGGGCCTTGAGGCCGAGGATACGGTCCTCGATCATATCGTTCCGGCCGATCCCGTGCTTCCCGGCAAGGACGTTGAGCCGGTCGATGAGATCGATACCGGACATCTTCTTCCCGTTGATCGCCACCGGGACACCCTTTGCAAAGGTAAGGGTGATCTTCTCCGGCTTTGCCGGTGCCTTCTCGGGAGAGACCGTCCAGAGGTAGATCTCCTCGGGGGGGTGGAAGTCCGGCTCTTCGAGCCTGCCGCCCTCAATGCTCCGGCTCCAGCAGTTCTCGTCCATGCTCCAGGGCTTATCCTTTTTCACCGGCACCGGGATATTATGGTCTTTTGCGTACCCGATCTCCCAGTCGCGGGTCAGGTTATGCTCGCGGATAGGTGCAACAACGTCGAACCCTGCTGCGCGGATAATAAAATCAAAACGCAGCTGGTCGTTTCCCTTCCCCGTGCACCCGTGGGCGATCGCGACTGCCTTCTCTTTTTTTGCGATCTTTACGACTTCCTGAGCAATCAGAGGACGGGCAAGCGAGGTTCCCATAGGGTAACCCTCGTACGACCCGTTCGCCTTGATCGCCGGGAAGATGTGCTCGGCAACAAAGCGTTCCCGTACATCGAGAGTATAGTGCTTGTCGGCGAGCTTTTTACCCTTCTTTGTGGCAACATCGATCTCTTCGTCGCGCTGGCCCACGTTCACCGCAACCGTTACCACGCGGTCGTAATCGTACCGCTCCTTTAACAGCGGGATGCAGATGGAGGTGTCAAGGCCCCCGGAATATGCAAGAACTATCGTTCCTTTTCCCATAATGGATACTTCCGTTAGTCAGATAGGATGTTTTTCCATATATGTAAAAGGGTAGATCCTGCCGAAAAGAGCCGGTAAAGTTCCCTTTTTTAGGGTAAAGCAAAGAACAAAAATGAGTTGTCCAGGAGGTTTCTCCTGAACGCAGGTATCGTGTTACCTTAACTGACAACGATTGTCCCGGAAATTGAGGGCTGGAAGAGCGTACCGAAGTTGTACGTTCCCTTCTTGTCAAAGGTTACGTTATAGAATCCCTTATAGGGGATGTTTACCGTCTTGATAACCGACTGCGACAGGATTCCGACCGGCTGAACGCCATGGGGCTTGAGCGGGTCTGCATTGTAGAAGACGAGCTTTGTACCTGTCGGGATATAGATCGTTCCCGTGGGGGTTACCGTGAGGGAGTCCTTGAATACGACTAGCTTTTCCGGAACCGGTGCGACCGTGGTCGGGACTGCGGTTACGTTTGCAGTTACATTGGCCGTTACGTTTGCAGTGACAACCGTGGTCGGAACTGCGGTCACATTGGGTGTGGCAACCGTGGTCGGAACTGCCGTCTGGGTCGGCGTTGCGGGGGTCGCGCTCTGGGATGTGCATCCCGCGAACAGGATCCCGATAAACAGGACTACAAGAACAACAAGAAATTTCTTCATGCATGATTTTTTGCTATCTCGGTATTTAAGAGTATTCTCTTGAATTACGTATGAACGGCCGGCACTTATGTCCGGGAGGGTATGCAGCGATCTGCACTGATAAAAAAGAGATTGGCCGTTGCCGTCGGCATTATGCGAGATAATGGCTGATCGGTTCGAGAGTAATCTTTTCGCGTTTGATTGCATCGATTGCAAGCGCCGCTGCACGCGCCGCCTGGATGGTGGTGATATACGGGATCCCGAAGTCCACTGCCGCACGCATGATCTGGTAGTGGTCCTGCCGGGACTGCCGGTCCTGCGGGGTGTTGATGATGAGGCGGATCTCCCCGTGGTGCATCATATCGAGCACGTTCGGGGAACCTTCCTGGACTTTGAGGACCATGTGCGCTTCTACACCTGCCGCATTGAGATAATCCACAGTTCCTTCTGTCCCATAGAGGGTGAGACCGAGATCGCGCAGTTTCCGTGCGATGGGTATTACCTCGTCTTTCTGCCCGATATTGACCGAGATAAAGACGTTTCCCTTGAGCGGCAGTTCGTTGTCTGCGGAGATGCAGGCCTTGTAGAAGGCAAGGCCGAAGTCGTAGTCGATCCCCATGACCTCGCCGGTACTCTTCATCTCGGGCCCGAGCATGGTATCGACCCCGGCAAGTTTGTTGAACGGCAGGAGAACTTCCTTTACCGCGACATGCTTAATGGTCCTCTCCTTAAAGCCCAGGTCGCGCAGTTTCTTTCCAATCATTACCTTTGCTGCGATCTTTGCAATGGGGAGGCCGGTTGCCTTTGAGACAAACGGGACGGTGCGGCTCGCCCGGGGGTTCGCCTCGATGATATAGACCACGTTCTCTTTTACCGCCATCTGGAGGTTCACGAGACCGACAACGCCAAGACCCAGCGCGATCTTTCTCGTGTACTCGCGGACGGTATCCACAATCTCCTTTGAGAGGGACTGGGTGGGAATGACGCAGGCAGAGTCCCCGGAGTGGATGCCGGCCTGCTCGATATGCTCCATGATGCCGCCGATAAGGACTTCTTCCCCGTCACAGACAGCATCGACGTCGAGTTCCACGGCGTTCCTCAGATACGAATCGATCAGCACCGGGTGGTGCCGGCTGACCCGGACTGCCTCTTTCATGTAGGTCTCGAGTTCCGAGGTGTCGTGGACGATCTCCATGGCCCTGCCGCCGAGCACATAGGAAGGCCGGACAAGCACCGGGTAGCCAATCTTCTCGGCTTTTTCCTTTGCCTCGGCTTCCGAGTAGGCAGAACTGTTTGCCGGACTCGGGATGTTGAGTTTGGTGAGCATGACGCTGAACCGGTCGCGGTCCTCGGCGATATCCATCGCATCCGGGGTAGTGCCGAGGATCTTTGTGGGAAGTCCCAGGCGCTTCATCTCTTTTTCGAGGGGCACGGCGAGGTTGACCGCATTCTGGCCGCCGAACTGGACCATCACGCCATAGTAAGAGTCGGTCCTGAGGATGTTGGTGATATCCTCGAGCTGCATGGGCTCAAAGAAGAGCCGGTCCGAGGTGTCGAAGTCAGTGGAGACAGTCTCGGGGTTGTTGTTGACGATGTGGACTTCCACACCCTCTTCCCGCAGCGCCTTTACCGCGTGGACGGTACAGTAATCGAACTCGATCCCCTGGCCGATCCGGATGGGGCCCGAACCGAGAATGAGGATCTTCTGCCGGTCATCTTTTACGATCTCGGTCGTTGCATCGTGCGTGGAATAGAAATAGGGGGTTACCGCCGGGAACTCCGCAGCGCAGGTGTCCACCATCTTGTACACCGGCATGCCGGCAAGTTCTTCTATCGCCGTCAGCTCTTTGCCGGAGATCGCCGCGATCTCGGTGTTCGTGTACCCGAAGGTCTTTGCACCTTTGATATCGGCATCCGTGGCACCTGCTGCGAGGCGCTTTTCGAGATCCACGATGTTCTTGATCTTTTCGAGGAAGAACGGGACAATCGAGGTGAGGTGCGCGATCTCTTCCACGGTAAAGCCCTGCCGGAACGCATCGAAGAGAACATGGAACCGCTCGTCGGTCGGGCGGGAGAGGATCATCCGGATCTCGCTCGGGCTCGTGTGGGTCCGGACATCGGTGTCGATCGAGCGCTTGGCCTTGATCAAGGCCTCTTCGAGCGTGCGCCCGATCGCCATGACCTCCCCGGTGCTCTTCATCGAGGTGGTGAGCGTCCGGTCTGCCCCTTTGAACTTGTCAAACGGCCAGCGGGGCACCTTGACGACCACGTAGTCGATGGTCGGCTCGAAGGAGGCGG